>NZ_JBEYXR010000002.1:0-454545 GCF_040645135.1 Streptomyces sp. NPDC046859 | reverse complement strand
TGTGTTAAGCACGCCGCCAGCGTTCGTCCTGAGCCAGGATCAAACTCTCCGTGAATGTTTACCCGTGATCGGGTGCAACACCACGAGAGCGGAACGGTCAGGCGGAATAAGCCCGACCGTTCACAGCGTCCTCGCTGTGTTATTTCAAAGGAACCTCGCCCCGACCGAACCGGCCGGAGACGGGGTATCAACATATCTGGCGTTGACTTTTGGCACGCTGTTGAGTTCTCAAGGAACGGACGCTTCCTTTGTACTCACCCTCTCGGGCTTTCCTCCGGGCGCTTCCCTTCGGTGTTCCAAACTCTATCAGTGTTTTTCCGTCCCCCTGACCACCGTTCCGCAGGCACGCAGAAGGGGATCCGAAGATAGGATCTGACAAGTTTGGATGCTGCCGGGCCACGACGCACCGGCGTCGCTTACCCCCAAGCAGGAGTACGACTGTACACGCGGCCGACGAGCGGGGGCAAATCGGTTTGCTGTATGGTCTAGACCACTCTGAAGTGCTCACGCGGAATCGGCACTTCACGTGACATACCCTGCTCAACAGTGTGCCGTCCCGCACAGGCAGAGACGGCCCTATCGATCTCCACCCCTGGGAGGCTTCCCATGACCACCGTGACGTCCCCGCTCGCCGGACGCGCCGTCGGACTGGCGTCCGTACCGGATCCGGTCTTCTCCGGGGCCATGGTCGGCCCGGGTACCGCGATCGACCCCGTCCGTGAGCCCTCCGAGGCCGTGTCCCCGGTGGACGGAGTCGTCGTCTCCCTTCATCCGCACGCTTTCGTCGTCGTCGACGACGAGGGGCACGGCGTTCTCACCCACCTGGGCATCGACACCGTGCAGCTGAACGGTGAGGGCTTCGAGCTGCTGGTGAGCAAGGGCGACACCGTGACGCGTGGCCAGGCCGTCGTCCGCTGGGACCCCTCCGCGGTCGAGGCGGCAGGCAAGTCCCCGGTGTGCCCGGTCGTGGCGCTGGAGGCCACGGCCGAGGCACTGTCCGAGCTCCGTGAGAGCGGCGAAGTGAAGGCCGGCGACAGTCTCTTCGTCTGGAAGTGACTTCATCGCCGTCATACGGCGGCGCACAGGTAGCGATCACAACCACCGCGGCGGCGGGGCCCGCCGCGTCAACGGAGACGGGTGAGATGGAGACAACGCTGCGAGGCGTCGGCGTGAGCCACGGTGTGGCGATCGGCGAGGTACGGCACATGGGAACGGCGGTCCTGGAACCGCCGGCCAAGCAGATCCCGGCGGAGGACGCCGAGCGTGAGCAGGGGCGCGCTCGCAAGGCCGTGGAGGCGGTGGCCGCCGATCTGATGGCACGCGGCAACCTGGCGGGCGGCGAGGCCCAGGCGGTTCTCGAGGCGCAGGCCATGATGGCCCAGGACCCCGAGCTGATGGCCGACGTGGACCGTCGTATCGCCGTCGGCAGCACGGCCGAGCGTGCCGTGTACGACGCGTTCGCCTCGTACCGCGAGTTGCTGGCCGGTGCCGGTGAGTACCTGGCGGGACGTGTGGCGGACCTCGATGACGTGCGGAACCGTATCGTCGCGCGGCTGCTGGGTGTCCCGATGCCGGGTGTCCCGGACAGCGACGAGCCGTATGTGCTGGTGGCCCGGGATCTCGCTCCGGCCGACACGGCGCTGCTGGACCCGACGCTCGTCCTCGGGTTCGTGACCGAGGAGGGCGGGCCGACCAGCCACAGCGCGATTCTGGCGCGGGCGCTCGGTGTACCCGCCGTGGTCGCGCTCCCCGGCGCCGGTGAGCTGGCCGAGGGCACGGTCGTCGCGGTGGACGGCAGCACCGGCGACGTCTTCGTGGACCCGAGCGCGCAGAAGCGGGCCGAGCTGGAGGCCGCGGCCGCCGAGCGCAAGGCCGCGCTGGCGGCTTCGACCGGGCCGGGCGCCACCGCGGACGGGCACAAGGTGCCGCTGCTGGCCAACGTCGGCGGACCGTCCGACGTGCCGGCGGCCGTGGAGGCCGGCGCGGAGGGTGTGGGTCTGTTCCGCACCGAGTTCCTCTTCCTCGACGACGGCAAGCGGGCGCCGTCCGAGGAGAAGCAGGTCGCGGCTTACCGCCAGGTGCTGGAGGCCTTCCCCGAGGGACGGGTCGTCGTGCGTGTCCTGGACGCGGGCGCGGACAAGCCGCTGGACTTCCTGACGCCGGCCGACGAGCCCAACCCCGCGCTGGGTGTGCGTGGGCTGCGGGCACTGCTGGACCACCCGGACGTGCTGCGGACGCAGCTGACGGCGCTGGCCAAGGCTGCCGAGGGCCTGCCGATGCACCTCGAGGTCATGGCCCCCATGGTTGCGGACCGTGCCGACGCCAAGGCGTTCGCGGACGCGTGCCGTGAGGCGGGGCTGCGGGCCAAGTTCGGCGCGATGGTCGAGATCCCGTCGGCCGCGCTGCGGGCCCGGTCCATCCTGCAGGAGGTCGAGTTCCTGTCGCTCGGGACGAACGACCTCGCGCAGTACACGTTCGCCGCGGACCGTCAGGTGGGTGCGGTGTCCCGCCTTCAGGACCCGTGGCAGCCCGCGCTGCTCGACCTGGTCGCGCTGTCCGCCGAGGCGGCGAAGGCCGAGGGCAAGAGCTGTGGTGTGTGCGGTGAGGCGGCGTCGGATCCGCTGCTTGCGTGTGTGCTGACCGGCCTGGGGGTCACCTCCCTGTCGATGGGGTCGGCGTCGATCCCGTACGTCCGGGCGACGCTGGCGAAGTACACGCTGGCCCAGTGCGAGCGTGCGGCGGTGGCGGCGCGTGCGGCGGACAGCGCCGAGGAGGCGCGGAACGCCGCTCAGGCTGTGCTGTCGGGCGAGTAGCCGGCCGCGGTCGGCAGTGTGGCGGGGCGCTCCACCTGCGGGTGGGGCGCCCCTTTCGCGTCAGTGCCGGTGTGCCGGTGGTGCCCCGCCGTCGCCGAGGTCGGGGGGCGCGCAGTAGTCGACGTCGGATTCCGGCGAGATGAGGTCTCCGGATTCCACGTCGGTGCAGTAGGCGTCGAAGACTTCGCTGGCGGTGAGAGGGACGAGGCCGTCGCCCTGGTCGGCGCGCAGGCGCCAGCCGTAGATGCGGTCGGTGGTGCCTGGGGCGCTGGTGCGCATGACGAGCCCGCCGGGGCTGCGGGTGGCGAGACCGAGGGCGAGGACGGTGGTGAACTCCAGCAGTTCGCCCTCGTCCAGGTGATGGGTGCCGTCGGGCTGCCGGTCGGCGTGGAGGACGGCGAGAAGGGTCTCCGGGGTGCCCGTCACGCTGCACACGAGGTGGCCGTCGCCGGGTGGCGCGGTGTCGAGGATGCGGGTGACGAGGTGGGAGGCGCGGGTGAAGGTCGCGCGGCCGATGTCCTCGCCGCAGGTGACGCACGGGCCGAGGCGCGCCAGGAGGGTCGCAGCGTACTCCCAGGTGGCCTGTCGGACGGCCTCGTCGACGAGGACCGGGACCAGCTCCGTGAGGGGGCGGCCGTCGTAGGGGACGGTGGGGCCCGTCGTCGCGAGTTCGGCGGTGAAGCGGGTGCGGCTGGCCGGGGTGTCGGGTTCGAGGCCGGTGCCGGCGCAGAAGGTGGCGTAGTCCTCCGGGTCGAAGAGGGCGATCGTGGTGTGGCTGCCCTGGGCCGCGCGGATCCGGAGGAGGGCCTCGACCTGTTCGAGGTAGGTCGTGTGGTCGTGGAAGGTGAAGCTGCGGTACCGGCGCATGGCCCGGAAGTCGTGTTCGTCGGTGAGCAGGCCGATCGTGCCGGCGATCTCGCGGCGCAGGACGTGGCGCATGGTGCGGCGGTCGGTGTCCGTCATCGTTCCCCCTGTGAGCAGTCGGCGCGGTCGAGCGGCTGGGCCGTCGGTGCGCCGAAGCCGTCGATCAATGCTCACTCACAGTAACCGGCGCCACTGACAACGGGCCCGGGCCGGGCCCCGGACTCCCCCGGTGTGCGGCGAGTCCGGGGTCCCGGGGCTGGTCAGGCGCGCTTGCGGGCCAGGTCCTCGTAGAAGTGGAGGAGGTCGAGGTTGTCGATGGAGCCCGGGTTGACCGCCTTGTCGAGCGGGGTGCCCTGCAGGAGGCGTTTGACCGGGACCTCGATGCGCTTGCCGGTGAGGGTGTGGGGGACGCCGGGGACCTCGATGATCTCGTCCGGGATGTGGCGCGGCGAGAGCTGTTCGCGGATGGTCTGCTTGATGCGGCCGAGCAGGGTGTCGTCGAGGACGGCGCCGGGCGCCAGGTGGACGAACAGGGGCATCCAGTAGCCGCCGTCGGGCTGCTCGATACCGATGACCAGGGATTCCTTGATCTCGGGCAGGCGCTCCACCGCCTCGTAGATGTCGGCGGATCCCATGCGGACGCCTTGGCGGTTGAGGGTCGAGTCGGAGCGGCCGTGGATGACGACGGAGCCGCGTGAGGTGACGGTGATCCAGTCGCCGTGGCGCCATACGCCGGGGTAGGTGTCGAAGTAGCTGTCGTGGTACCGGGTGCCGTCCGGGTCGTTCCAGAAGTGGACCGGCATGGACGGCATGGGGTTGGTGACGACGAGCTCGCCGACCTCGTCGACGAGGGGGTTGCCGCTGGGGTCCCAGGACTGCAGGTCGGTGCCGAGGCCGGGCGCCTGGAGCTCGCCGATGTGGACGGGCAGGGTGGGGACGGCCCCGGCGAAGCAGGAGCACACGTCCGTGCCGCCGCTGACGGAGGCGATCCACAGGTCGTCGCGGACCTCGTCGTGGAGCCAGCGGAAGCCGTCGGGCGGGAGGGGTGAGCCGGTGGTGGCGACGCACTTGACCTTCGAGAGGTCGAAGTCCCGGGCCGGGTGGACGCCGGCCTTGCGGCAGGCCATGACGTAGGCGGCCGAGGTGCCGTAGAGGGTGGCTCCGGTGTGTTCGGCGATCCGCCACTGGGCGCCCGTGTCCGGGTAGCCGGGGCTGCCGTCGTAGAGGACGACCGTGGTGCCGGTGAGGAGGCCGGAGACGAGGAAGTTCCACATCATCCAGCCCGTCGAGGTGTACCAGAAGAACCGGTCGTCGGGGCCGAGGTCGCAGTGCAGGCCGAGTTGCTTGAGGTGCTCGACGAGGATGCCGCCCTGGGACTGGACGATCGCCTTGGGCAGGCCGGTGGTGCCGGAGGAGTAGAGCACCCACAGGGGGTGGTCGAAGGGCACCTGCTCGAAGACGGGTTCCTGGTCGGCGGCGGTGAGGGCCGACCAGTCGAGGGCGCCCTCGGGTGCGTCCGTGCCGAGGAGCGGGATGTGCACCACCGCGCGCAGGGTGGGCAGTTCGCGGCGCAGTTCGGCGACGACGGCGCGGCGGTCGTGCTCCTTGCCGCCGTAGCGGTAGCCGTCGACGGTGAACAGGACGACCGGTTCGATCTGCTGGAAGCGGTCGAGGACGCTGCGGGCGCCGAAGTCGGGGGCGCACGAGGTCCAGACCCCGCCGACGGCGGCCGTGGCCAGGAGGGCGACGACGGCCTGCGGGATGTTCGGGAGGTAGCCGCTGACGCGGTCGCCGGGGCGTACGCCGAGGGCGCGCAGTTCGGCGGCGAGGGAGCCGACCTGGCGGCGGAGCTCGGACCAGGTGACGGGCTGAGGTTCGTGGGTCTCGTCGACGTGCAGGAGGGCGGGTTCGTCGGCCCGGGTCGCGGCGGCGCGCAGGGCGTGTTCCGCGTAGTTCAGGGTCGCGCCGGGGAACCACTGGGCGCCGGGCATCGAGCGATCGCCCAGTACGCGCGTGCCGGGGCTCGTGAAGCGGACGTCGAACCACTCCGTCACGGCTTTCCAGAAGGTCTCCAGCTCCTCGACCGACCAGCGGTGCAGTGCTGCGTAGCCCCCCTCGGCCGGGGCGCCGTGGTGCTCGGCGGCCCAGGTCTGGAACCTGGTGATCTGGGCGTCGGCGATGCGCTGCGGATCTGGCTGCCAGAGCGGCTGGAGGTTCTCGATCGTCATGGGGTGGCTCCCGGACTCTGCGCGTCGTGTGCGTCGGCCGCGCACGGCGGGGGTGTGCGCGTGACGCGGATGACACGGACGATGCCATGTGATCGACTTCGGCACCAGGGTGCGCCCCACATAGTCCGTGTCGTGAAGATGTGGTCCAGGCACGAGTGAACGGCAGTTGAACGACCCCCCGCGCGTGGGGCCCTCAATGGCAGGCTGAGCAGTATGAACGGTCGTGACCTGGTGCGTTCGGTGAAGGCGGTAGGCGCTGCGGGGACCGCCCATGCCGTGCGCACCATGAGGGCCGCGTGGCGTACGCGGCGTGCCGATGCCGCCGGGTTGCCGCCGAGAGGTCCCGAGCGCGCCCGGGTGCCGGGCACCGTGCAGGAGGTGCGGCCCGGCCCGGGGGGCGGGATCATCCGGTTCAGCCGCTCCGAGCTGCGTGTGATCGTCGCGGTGAACGGGGCTGTCTTCTGGGGGTGGGACGGGGCTTCCCCGGAGCCGTCGTACGCGCTCGGGGCGTCTCCTGAGCCGGACGCCCGGGCGGTGCTGGAGCCGGACACGGAGGGCGGCTGGCGGGTGGTGGCCGAGCGCGTGACGGTGGTGATCTCGCGGCACGGTGCCGTGGAGGTGCAGACGCCCGGCGGGGTGCTGGTGCGCCGGGATCAGCCGCCGCGGTGGTGGGAGCCGGTCGGGGGTGGGGTGGCGCGGTGGATGCAGCGGTCGGAGGTCGCCGCGGACGCCCGGTTCTTCGGGCTGGGTGGGCGGGCGTCGGGCCCTCGGTTGAGGGGTGGCACGTACCGGTTGTGGAACACGGACCCGGGCCGTGCGTTCGGGCCCGCCGACGATCCGCTGTACATCACGATGCCGGTGCAGGTGGTGGTGGCGGACGCCGCGACGCATCTGGTGTTCCACGACACGTCGTGGGACGGCACGGTGACGCTGCGCGAGGGCGAGGAGGGCGCCGGCTCCGGGCACGACCGGCCGGGCGCGAGTGAGCTGCGGATGCAGGGCGGGCCGGTGCGGTGCTGGGTGATGGTGGGCACTCCCGCGCGCGTGCTGCTCGTCTGGGCCTCGCTCACCGGTGCGCCCACGGCGCCCCCTTCGTGGGCTCTGGGGCACCATCACGCGCGGTGGGGCTTCGGCGGCGCGCAGGGGGTACGCCGGATCGTGTCGGGCTACGTGGAGCGGGGCCTGCCGCTGGACGCGGTCCATCTGGACATCGACCACTACGACGCGCACCGGGTGTTCTCGGTCGACGGGGAGGCGTTCGGGAAGCTGCCGGAGCTCGCCGAGGAACTGCGCGGGGACGGTGTGCACCTGGTGTCGGTCGTGGACCCGGCGGTCGGTGCGGAGCCCGGCCACGCCGTGTACGACGGCGGGAGCGACGAGGACGTGTTCGTGCGGGACGCCGCGGGCCGTGTGGTGCGCGGGGTCGCCTGGCCGGGCGAGGTGGTGTTCCCGGACTTCACGCACGCGCGTGTGCGTCGGTGGTGGGGCGCGCTGTACGAGGAGCGGCTCGGGCAGGGCTTCGCCGGGTTCTGGCACGACATGAACGAGCCGACCTCGTTCGCGGCGTTCGGGGAGTCGACGCTGCCCCGGTCGGCCCGGCACGCGCTGGAGGGCCGGGGCGGGGACCACCGGGAGGCGCACAACGTGTACGGCCTGAACATGGCCAGGGCCGGCTTCGAGGGGCTGCGGGATCTGTCTCCCGGGCAGCGGCCCTTCGTGTTCTCGCGGTCGGGCTGGGCGGGGATGCAGCGCTACGGAGGAGCGTGGTCCGGGGATGTGGCCACGGGGTGGCCCGGGTTGCGCGCGTCGCTGTCGCTGGTCATGGGGCTCGGTCTGTGCGGGGTGCCCTTCTCGGGGCCGGATGTGGGCGGCTTCGACGGTTCCCCGTCTCCGGAGTTGTATCTGCGCTGGTTCCAGATGGCCGCCTATCTGCCGCTGTTCCGCACCCACGCGAGTCTGCGGGCGGGACGCAGGGAGCCGTGGGAGTTCGGCCCCTTGGTGCTGGAGCACGCGCGCGTGGCGCTCGTCGAGCGTCGCCGGCTGCTGCCGTACTTCGTGACGCTTGCGCATCTGGCCGGGCGCACGGGCGCGCCCTATGTCCGTCCGCTGTGGTGGTCGGCGCCCGACGACCGGCGGCTGCGTGACTGTGAGGACGCATTCCTGCTCGGTGACTGTCTGCTGGTCGCGCCGGTGCTGGAGCGGGGCGTCGAGCGGCGTGCGGTGCGGCTGCCGAGGGGACGCTGGTACGACACGGCGACGGAGCGGGCGTACGAGGGGCCCGGAGAGGTGTTCGTCGACGCGCCGCTGTCACGGATCCCGGTGCTGGCGCGTTCGGGCGCCGTCGTCCCCGTGCGGGGGGACGACGGCGGGCTGGAGCTGGAGGTCTGGGCTCCCGCCCCCGGGCGCACCGGGGGCGGGCTGGTGGTGCCGGATCCGGGCGACGGCTGGGAGGAGCCGGTGTTCGAGCGCTACGTCACCCGCTGGGAGGGCGAGAAGCTGGTCGTCGAGCTGGAGCACGAGGACGGCACGATCGCGTCGCCCCGTCCGGTGCGGGTGCGGGGGCTCGGCACACGCCGGGCTCAGATGTAGCGGCCCTCGAAGAACGCCTGGACGGCCAGCGTGTGCAGGGGGAAGGCGAGCTCCTCCGGCCTGCGCAGGAGCTGCCATCCCTCGGTCTCGTCGGTCGCGGCGGAGGCCGGCAGGCGGTCGGCGGGGCGCTCGGGGAGCAGGCCGAAGAGCAGCAGATGCCCGTCGGGCGAGCTCATCGCGTCGACGAGGCGCACGTCGCGTGCGGCGGCGTCGAGGCCGGTCTCCTCCTTGAGTTCGCGGACGACGGCCTGGCGCCAGTCCTCCCGGTCGTCGATGTAGCCGCCGGGCAGGGCGACGCCTCCGCGCGCGGGGGCGATGCTCCGGGTGATGACGACCAGGGCGGTTCCCTTGGTGTCGTACACGGGCTGGAGCGCGATGGCCACGGGCAGCGGGTTGCGGTAGGCCACGGTGCCGCATGCGGGGCAGGTGCGCGGCCAGCCGGAGACGCCCTCTCCGTAGGGCGCGCCGCAGCTCGAACAGTGGGAGTTCGCTGCGGAGTTGGGGTCGGAGTGCTGAGATTCGGACACGCGCGGACTGTATCCGATCACTTCAAGGGCGTCTTGCGGGGGCTGCTCCGAGACTCCGCGGGCGGGAGATCAGGGGCGCGCGAGGGCCGGAACGGTGCCCTCCGCCGGCGGCCCGGCGCCGAGTCCCCTGCCGTTCGGCGGCTGCCTCTGGCACACTTCTGACGTTCCGTCAGATACGGCTGCCGGGAGGGCTCATGACACGCACGCGCACGCCCGTGGTCGCCGGGTGGTTCACCGGCGACGGGGACGCCTTCCGGCTGCTGGGCACGCGGTGTTCCGCCTGCTCGACGGTCTACTTCCCCCGGGAGGACACGCACTGCCGCAACCCGTACTGCGCCGGCGGCCGGCTGATGGAGGTGCCGCTCTCGTCGCACGGGCGCGTCTGGTCGTACACCGACAGCCGGTACCGACCTCCGTCACCCTATGTGACCGATCCGGAACTTCCCTGGGTGCCGTGCACGTTGATCGCTGTGGAGCTGCCGGCCGAGCGTCTGGTGGTGCTGGGGCAGGCGGCTCCCGGGATCACCGTCGCCGATCTGGCGGTGGGCATGGAGGCCCGGGCCGTCGCCGGTGTGCTGCACGAGGACGCGGAGATGACCTGGACGACCTGGCAGTGGCGGCCGACGGGGGTGGGGGCATGACGCGGGACGTGGCGGTGCTCGGGGCGGGCATGCATCCGTGGGGCAAGTGGGGACGCGGCTTCGTCGAGTACGGCGTGAAGGCGGCTCGCGCGGCGCTCGCGGACGCGGGGCTGGAGTGGCGGGACGTCGGGTCGGTCGTCGGCGCGGACACCGTGCGTGGCGGCTATCCGGGGTACGTGGCCGGGGCGACGTTCGCGAAGGCGCTCGGCTGGCAGGGCGCCCGTGTCACGAGCGTCTACGCCGCCTGTGCCTCGGGGGCGCAGGCCATAGCCACGGCACGGGCGCAGATCCTCGCGGGCCTGGTGGACGTGGTGCTGGTGGTGGGGGCCGACGCGGCTCCCAAGGGGTTCTTCCGGCCGGCCGGCGGGGATCGTCCGGACGACCCGGACTGGCTGCGCTTCCGTGTCCTCGGGGCGACGAATCCGACGTACTTCGGGCTGTACGCACGACGGCGGATGGCGGTGCACGGGGACACGCTCGAGGACTTCGCGCAGGTCAAGGTGAAGAACGCCGCCCTGGGCGCCCGGAACCCCTACGCCCGCTACCGCAAGGCGGTCACCGCCGAGGAGGTCGCCGCGTCGTCCGTGGTCGCCGATCCGCTGCGGCTGCTCGACATCTGCGCGACCTCCGACGGCGCGGCCGCGCTCGTGCTGGCGGGCATGGACTTCGCCCGTCGGCACGGCGCCGGGAACGCCGTGCGGATCCGGGCGGTGTCCACGGTGACGCCGCGCTTTCCGAACACCGTCCTGGACCTGCCCGACATCGCGACGGACTCCGCCGTCGCGGTGCGGCCCGGCCCCGAGACCTTCCGGGAGTCGATCGCGCGGGCGTCGTACGAGGAGGCTGGTGTGGGTCCTGAGGACCTGTCCCTGGCGGAGGTCTACGACTTGTCCACCGCTCTGGAATTGCAGTGGTACGAGGATCTGGGTCTGTGCGGTGCCGGCGAGGCCGTGAAGCTGCTGCGGGAGGGGGCGACCGCACCGGGCGGGCGCATACCGGTGAATACGAGCGGGGGGCTGGCCTCCTTCGGTGAGGCGGTTCCGGCACAAGCGATCGCTCAGGTGTGCGAGCTGACCTGGCAGTTACGCGGAGTGGCCGGCGACCGGCAGGTCCCCGGCGCCCGCGTGGGCATGGCCGCGAACCAGGGGCTGTTCGGGCACGGATCCGCGGTGGTCGCCGTGCGGTGAGGGGCTGAGTCGGCCGGGGCGGCTCCCACCGGCGGCCCGCACAAGAAGTGTGGTGGCGCGAAGGCCAAGGTCAGCGGCGCGGGCGGGCGGTGGCGGAGCCGGGCAGAGGGTGAGACTCTACTGCTACGAGGTCGGCGGAAGCCATCCGTTCGCCCTCATGTGAGCCATGGTCAGTGGCCACTGCCCGGCTCGGCAGAAGCTGGCGTGCCTGTCGGTCCGTGCAGGGCCCCGTCGTCAGTCCCGCATCCGTGCGGGCGTGCCATGGGCCGGGCGGTGACGGTCCGTGAGCCGTCGGCACGTCCCCCCAACCGTCGGCATCCGCGACCTTGACGCCTCTCGGACGCCGGTGAACACTTCCCGGTGTCAGCCGACATCGCCTCATATGCGTCGGCGTATCCACGCAGAGCGCCGCGCGGTTGCGCCCGCATCAAGGCCCCGCTCCTCCGGCGACTCGGTTGCGACCTCACGCTCGTCGGACGCCGGGCGGGGCGCGGGACACGCCCCCTCGGCCGAAGTCGCCAGGGGAACGCACCCCGCACGGAGAGCCGGGGCCGATCGTCCCGGCCAGGCCTAGGAGCCGCCATGAGCAATGGAGACATCTTCGTCGGTGAGGTCATAGGCACCGCGATTCTGATCCTGTTCGGCGCCGGTGTGGTCGCCGCCGTCGTCCTGAACTACTCGAAGGCGAAAGACGGCGGCTGGATCGTCATCGCGTTCGGATGGGGTTTCGCTGTCATGGCGGGCGCCTACACCGCCGCCCCGTTGTCCGGCGGGCATCTCAATCCGGCCGTGACACTGGGGATCGCCATCGACACGGGTGTCTGGGACAAGGTCCCCCTGTACATCGCCGGCCAGATGGTGGGCGCGATGCTGGGGGCGGTCCTGTGCTGGCTGGTCTACTTCGCGCAGTTCCAGGCCAATGCCGACAAGGACATCGCGCAGCCGACGCTGGGAATCTTCTCCACGGTGCCGGCGATCCGGCATCCCGTGGCGAACCTCATGACAGAGATCATCGCGACGATCGGGCTGGTGCTGCCGCTGCTGGCGTTCGGGCTGACGAAGGGACTGATCCTGTCCGGGACCGGGATCCTGATGGTGTCGTTCCTGGTGGTCGGCATCGGTCTGTCCCTCGGCGGTCCCACGGGATACGCGATCAACCCGGCCCGTGACCTGGGCCCTCGCATCGTCCACTCCCTGCTGCCGATCCCCAACAAGGGGACATCGGACTGGGGCTACGCGTGGATCCCGGTGGTCGGACCGCTGATCGGCGGGGCGCTGGCGGGGCTCATCTTCAACGCAGCTTTCTGACGGATACGACGAAGGGGACGTCATGACGGACAAGTTCGTCGCCGCTATCGATCAGGGCACGACCTCCAGCCGCTGCATCGTCTTCAACCAGGACGGCGCCATCGTCGCCGTGGACCAGCGCGAACACCGGCAGATCTTCCCGAAGCCCGGCTGGGTGGAGCATGACGCGACCGAGATCTGGTCCAAGGTGCAGGCGGTCGTCGCCGGTGCGATCGCCAAGGCGGGGCTGAAGGCCGACCAGCTCAGCGCGCTCGGCATCACCAACCAGCGCGAGACGACCGTCCTGTGGGATCGGGCGACGGGCAAGCCGGTGCACAACGCCATCGTGTGGCAGGACACGCGCACGGCCACGCTGTGCGCCCAGCTGGGCGGCACGGAGGGGCAGGACCGCTTCCGTGAGCAGACCGGACTGCCGCTGGCCAGCTACTTCTCCGGGCCCAAGGCGGCCTGGCTGCTGGACAACGTGCCCGGTCTGCGGGACCGGGCCGAGCGCGGGGAGATCGCCTTCGGCACGATCGACTCGTGGTTGATCTGGAACCTCACCGGCGGCACCGACGGCGGGAAGCACGTCACCGACGTGACGAACGCCGGGCGCACCATGCTGATGAACCTGCAGACCCTCGCGTGGGATCCGTCGATCCTGTCGGCCATGAACGTGCCCGAGGCGATGTTGCCGGAGATCAAGTCGTCCGCCGAGGTGTACGGCACCGCTGTCGGGCAGCTCGCCGGGGTGCCGGTCGCCTCGGCGCTCGGCGACCAGCAGGCCGCCGTGTTCGGGCAGGCCTGCTACGACGTGGGCAGCGCGAAGAACACCTACGGCACCGGCAGCTTCCTGCTGCTCAACACCGGCAACCGTCCGGTCCCCTCGAAGAGCGGGCTGCTGACGACGATGGGGTACAAGATCGGCAGCGATGCGCCGGTGTACTGCCTGGAGGGCGCGATCGCCATCACGGGCGCGCTGGTCCAGTGGTTCCGCGACCAGCTCGGCATCATCCGGACCGCCGACGACATCGAGCCGCTGGCGGCGAGCGTCGAGGACAACGGCGGCGCCTACATCGTGCCCGCCTTCTCCGGCCTCTTCGCGCCGTACTGGCGTTCGGACGCGCGCGGTGTCATCACCGGCCTGACCCGGTACGTCACCAAGGCCCATCTCGCCCGTGCCGTCCTGGAGGCGACGAGTTGGCAGACGCGCGAGGTCGTGGACGCCATGCTCCAGGACTCCGGGGTGCACATCACCAGCCTGAAGGTCGACGGCGGCATGACCAAGAACAACCTGCTCATGCAGCACCAGGCCGATGTGCTGGACGTGCCGGTGATCCGGCCGAAGATCTCCGAGACGACCTGCCTGGGTGCCGCGTACGCGGCGGGGCTGGCGACGGGCGTGTGGAACGACCTGGACGAGCTCAAGGCGCACTGGGCGAAGGACACCGAGTGGACGCCGTCCATGCCGGCCGAGGAACGGGACCGCGAGTACCACAACTGGCGCAAGGCGGTGGAGAAGAGCTTCGGCTGGGTGGAGGACGGCGAGAGCTGAGGCAGTCCGCCCCCGGGCCCGGCACCGCCCCGCGGGGGCGCCGGTCCCGGTGTAGGGACTTCGGAACGGGGCACACGCGTGTAGGGGCCACGTGAACCCACAGGCGCGTGAACCCACGGGCCACGGCCCGTACCCCGGTCGGCGGGGGTACGGGCCGTGGCCCGCCGGATCGCGGCGGTGTCAGGTGGTCACGGACGGGCGGCGCTCCGCCTGGAACGCCATGGCGTGCCGGACGACGCCGATCAGGACCTCCTTGACCGACTCGCGCTCTCGGGCGTCGCACAGGAGCAGCGGTACGTCCGGGTCGAGGTCGAGGGCCTGCCGTACGGTGTCCGCCGGGTAACGGGCGGCTCCCTCGAAGCAGTTGACGCCGACGACGAAGGGGAGGCCGCGCCGCTCGAAGTAGTCGACCGCCGCGAAGCAGTCCTGGAGGCGGCGGGTGTCGGCCAGGACGACGGCTCCGAGCGCCCCCTCGGACAACTCGTCCCACATGAACCAGAACCGCTCCTGCCCGGGCGTGCCGAAGAGGTACAGCACCAGGTCCTCGCGCAGCGTGATGCGGCCGAAGTCCATGGCCACGGTGGTGGTGCGCTTGCCCTCGACTCCGCTCGTGTCGTCGACCGGCCGTCCGGCCTCGGTGAGCAGTTCCTCGGTGCGCAGCGGCCGGATCTCGCTGACCGCGCCGACGAGCGTGGTCTTGCCCACGCCGAAGCCGCCGGCCACGAGGATCTTGAGCGTGACGGGCTCGACCGGAGGCTTCCCGCGCTCAGAACGCCCGAAGATCATCGATCTCTTCTCCTGCTCGATGGGGGTCGCGCGGCGGTGGGCCGTAGCCCCCGCCGCCGGGGGTTTCGACGACGAGTACGTCACCGGGGCCGACGTCGGCCGAGTCGCTTCCGGCCAGCGTGGTCACCGTGCCGTCCGCGTGTTCGACGCGGTTGGTGCCCAGGGCGCCGGGTGCGCCGCCCGCCATGCCGTACGGCGGCACCCTTCGGTGCTGGGACAGTGTCGACACGGTCATGGGTTCGAGGAAGCGGATGCGGCGCACCGCGCCGTCACCGCCGCGCCACCGTCCGGAGCCGCCGCTGCCGGGCCGGACCGCGAACTCGTCGAGCCGTACGGGGAGCCGCCACTCCAGCACCTCGGGGTCGGTGAGACGTGAGTTGGTCATGTGGGTCTGGACGACGGGGGCGCCGGGGAAGCCGTCTCCCGCTCCGGAACCGGAGGCGACGGTCTCGTAGTACTGGTGGCGCGCGTTGCCGAAGGTGACGTTGTTCATGGTTCCGGAGCCCTCCGCCTGGACGCCGAGAGCGGCGTAGAGCGCACCGGTGATCGCCTGGGACGTCTCGACGTTGCCCGCGACGACGGCGGCCGGGGGCTCCGGGGCGAGCAGGGAACCGGGGGGCACGATGATGCGCAGGGGGCGCAGGCAGCCGTCGTTGAGAGGGATGTCGTCGGCGACCAGGGTGCGGAAGACGTAGAGGACCGCGGCGTTGACGACCGCGGAGGGGGCGTTGAAGTTGCTGGTCTGCTGGGGGGACGTGCCGGTGAAGTCGACGGTGGCGGTGCGCTGGGCGCGGTCGACGCGCACGCGTACGCGGATGACGGCGCCGGAGTCGGTCTCGTAGGCGTACTCGCCGTCGTCCAGGGCGTCGATGACACGGCGGACGGCTTCCTCGGCGTTGTCCTGGACGTGCCGCATGTATGCCTGGACGACGTCGAGGCCGAAGTCGTCGATCATGCGGGCGACCTCGTCGGCGCCCTTCCGGTTGGCCGCGATCTGGGCCCGGAGGTCGGCGAGGTTGGTCGTGGGGTTGCGGGAGGGGTAAGGCGCCTCGGTGAGCAGGCGGAGGGTCTCCTGTTCGCGGAAGCGGCCGTTCTCGGCGAGGAGCCAGTTGTCGAAGAGGACGCCCTCCTCGTCGATGGTGCGGCTGTTCGCGGGCATGGAGCCCGGCGCGACACCGCCGATCTCCGCGTGGTGGCCTCGTGAGGCGACGTAGAAGAGGATGCTCTGTTCACTCTCCGTGTCCGCCCCGGGGTCGGTGCCGAAGACCGGGGTGATCACGGTGACGTCGGGGAGGTGGGTGCCTCCGTGGTAGGGGTCGTTGACGGCGTAGGTGTCACCCGGGCGCATCCGGGCGCCCCGTCGGCGGATGACCTCTTTGACGCTCGTGCCCATGGATCCCAGGTGGACGGGGATGTGCGGGGCGTTGGCCACCAGGTTCCCGTCCGGGTCGAAGAGCGCGCAGGAGAAGTCGAGGCGCTCCTTGATGTTGACGGACTGGGCCGTGGACTCGAGGCGGGCGCCCATCTGCTCCGCGATGGACATGAAGAGGTTGTTGAAGACCTCCAGCAGAACCGGGTCGGCTTTCGTGTCGAGTTCGGAACTCTCCGTGACCGCCACGCGTTCCATGACCAGATGCCCCTCGTCGGACGTCCCGGCTCGCCAGCCGTCGTCGACGACGGTCGTCGCACCCGACTCGGCGATGATCGCCGGGCCGGTGACGGATACGCCGGGGGCCAGTCGCTCCCGGCGGTGCAGGGGGACGTCGCGCCAGGTGCCGCCCGTGTGGAGGGCGACGGTGCCCGGGGCATCCGGGCTGTCCTCGCGGGCGGTGCCGGGGGACGCGAGAGCGGAGAGATCGGGGGGTTCGGTGATGCCGGTGGCTTCGACGGAGAGGGCTTCGACGACGATCGGGCGGTCGAGCGTGAAGGAGTACGTGGCGCGATGACGTTCTTCGAAGGCTCGCCGCATGGCGTCGGGCTCGGTGAGTTCGACGGTGAGGGTGGTGTCGGTGCCGTCGTAGCGCAGTTGGGCGCGGCGGGTGACCCGGATGCGGTCCGCGGGGACGTCCTCGTCGAGGAGTTCGGTGCGGGCGGCCGCCTCGAGGTCGTCCGCGGTCTTCAGGACACCTCCCATCGACGCGGGCTCCAGAGGTGCCTCGACGGACTGCTCCCGCATCGCCGTGGTGTCGGCGAGGCCGATGCCGAGCGCGGACAGGACGCCGGCCATGGGGGGCACCAGGACGGTACGGATGCCGAGGGAGTCCGCCACCTTGCACGCGTGCTGGCCGCCGGCGCCCCCGAAGGTGGTGAGGGCGTAGCGGGTGACGTCGTGCCCCTTCTGGACGGAGATCCGCTTCACGGCGTTGGCGATGTTGGCGACGGCGATCTGCAGGTACCCCTCCGCGACCTGTTCGGGGGTGCGGTCGTCGCCGGTGCGGTCACGGATCTCGGCCGCGAGCGCGGTGAAGCGTTCGCGGACGAGGCCGGCGTCGAGGGGCTGGTCGCCGCGGGGGCCGAACACCGCGGGGAAGTGGGCGGGCTGGATGCGGCCGAGCATGACGTTGGCGTCGGTGACCGTGAGCGGGCCGCCGCCCCGGTAGCAGGCGGGCCCCGGGTCCGCGCCCGCCGAGTCCGGCCCTACGCGGTAGCGCGACCCGTCGAAGTGCAGCACCGAGCCTCCGCCGGCCGCGACGGTGTGGATGTCCAGCATGGGGGCGCGCAGCCGGACTCCGGCGATCCGCGTGGTGAAGACGCGCTCGTAGTCGCCGGCGAAGTGGGACACGTCGGTGGAGGTGCCGCCCATGTCGAAGCCGATGACCCGGTCGTGGCCGGCGAGCCGCGACATCCGGGCCATGCCGACGATGCCGCCCGCGGGGCCGGAGAGGATGGCGTCCTTGCCGCGGAACTGCCCCGCTTCCGCGAGGCCCCCATTGGACTGCATGAACATCAGCCGCACACCGTCGAGTTCGTCGGCGACGTGCTGGACGTAGCGGCGCAGGACCGGCGACAGGTAGGCGTCGACGACGGCGGTGTCCCCGCGGGGCACGAGCTTCATCAGCGGGCTGACCTCGCTGGACAGCGAGATCTGCGGGAAGCCGATACGGGCGGCGAGCCGGCCGACGGCCTGTTCGTGCCCCGGGTGCAGATGGCTGTGCAGGCAGACCACGGCGACGGCCCGGACGCCGTCGTCGTACGCCTCCTGGAGCGGGCCGGCGAGGGCGCGCAGGTCGGGGGCGCGCAGGACGGTCCCGTCGGCCGCGATGCGTTCGTCGACCTCGACCACCCGTTCGTACAGCAGTTCCGGGAGGTCGATGCGGCGGGCGAAGATGTGCGGGCGGTTCTGGTAGGCGATGCGCAGGGCGTCGCGGAAGCCGCGGGTGATCACCAGGAGCGTCCGCTCGCCCTTGCGTTCGAGGAGGGCGTTCGTGGCGACCGTGGTGCCCATGCGGACGGCTTCGACGCGGTCGGTGGAGTCGCCGAGCAGTTCGCGGACGCCCGCGACGGCCGCGTCCGTGTAGCGGGCGGGGTTCTCCGACAGCAGTTTGTGGGTCAGCAGCCGGCCGTCCGGGCGGCGCGCGACGATGTCCGTGAAGGTGCCACCCCGGTCGACCCAGAACTGCCAGGCTGTCACGTCACTACCCCGCTTCCGCGCCGCTCACAGCGCCCGCAGGCCGTCGATCACGTCGCGCAGAATACTCTCGTCGACCATCTCGGCCGGTGGGACGGGGCGGTTCACATGGACGAATTCCCCGTCCACGAGGTCGCCGACGAGGACCCGAACGACACCGACGGGCAGGTCGAGCTCGGCGGAGAGTTCGGCGACGGACTGCGGGGCCCCACGGCACAGCCCGACGATCTCCACATGTTCCGGGGACAGCGCCGAGTCGGCTTCCGGATCGCCCGCGTGCGGTTCGGTGACGACCACCGCGATCAGGTCGAGGCGGTGCTGGGCCGCACTCGTGGTGCGGCCGCGTGTCATCGCGTAGGGACGGACGACCGGTCCGGCCTCGTCGTCGAACCAGTGGCTTCTTCCCTGACCGTCAGCGCTCATGCTGTCCCACTACCCGCCCGAGGACGGATCGGTGCGCGGTGCGGTCCCCAGATGCACGCCGACCCGCTTCACGAGGAGCGTCATCTCGTAGGCGACCTGGCCGACGTCGGAGTCCGCGTCCGAGAACACCGCGAGACAGCTGCCGTCACCGGCGGCCGTCACGAACAGGAAGGCGTCGTCGAGTTCGACGACGGTCTGGCGGACGCTGCCGGCCTCGAAGTGCCGGCCCACGCCCTTGGCGAGGCTGTGGAACCCGGAGGCGACGGCGGCCAGGTGCTCGCTGTCCTCACGGGTCAGGTCCTTGGACACGCCGGTCGGCAGGCCGTCCCCGGAGAGCACGACGGCCTTGCGGATGCTGGCGACGCGGTCCACCAGATCGTCGAGAAGCCAGTTGAGCTCGCCGTTCTGCGTGGTCGCGGCGTGGTCGGTCGCCTTTGGTGCGGTCATCGACCGTCCCCCTTTGTCGTTCCCTGTGGTGCTGTGCCGCCCGGCGCGGTGTCGTCGCCCGCGGCGTTCTCCTTCCGGCCCCGCTGCCAGCCTCGCTGGAGCGAGGCCATACGGCTGCGTACCTCGTCCGCGTCGCGTTCGCCGGGGTCCGGCCTCGCGGGGCGGGGGGCCGGTGCCTTCTTGAGCTGGGGTGCCAGGCTGGCCTGCCGGACCCGCCGGGGCAGCGGCCCCGTGCCGGGTGCGGGCGGCTGCGGGGCCGTGCTCCGGTCCGGAGCGGTGTCGTCCGGTCCGCCGGCCGCGAGCTCGGAGCGCCGGGCGCGTCCGGTCAGGGCGGCGGGCTCGTGCGGGCCGACGGCGTCGGGGCCGGTGGTGTCCGGTGCTTCGGAGCGGCCGGATCCTGCCGGGTGTCCGGGCCCGGCCGGGTCGCCGGATCCCTGTGGTTCCGCGGCGCCGGCGATGCCGCCTCGGGGGCCCGTGCCGCGGCGCCGGGTGGGCAGCGGGGCCGGACCGTCGGCCGGCGCGCGGCTGGGGCGGTACGAGGGTTCCGCGTCGGTCTTCTCCAGGCGGGGCCGGTGTTCGGTGACGGGGCGCCCGTGGGAGCTGACCAGCTTGGGGGTCCGGCGCCGGGGCAGGGGGACCGGGGCGTTCAGATCGTCGTCCGGGTCGTCGGGGACCTCGGTGACCGGGCCCAGGTCTCCGCGCCGGCTCGCGGGGTCGTCCTCGGCGCGCCCGAAGGCGCGTCGCGGGTGGAAGAGACCGCCGCGTTCGCCGTCCTCCTCGTCGAGGGAGTCCGGGAAGTCGCTCAGGGCGTCGAGGTCGACGGGGGCCTCGAGCTCGACGGGACCGTCGAGGAGCGCGGCCGGCAACCCCGGCGTGCGGGCCGGCACCTTGGAGAGCGCGGCTCGTCGCGACTCCTCCAGTTCGGCCTCCTTCGAGGGGGTGGGGCGGTCCAGGCGGAAGCCGATGCCGTTGGTGTCCGGGACATCGTCGGTGAGGAGGGCGTCCGGGATGAAGACGACGGCGGTGGTGCCCCCGTACGGCGAGGGCTGGAGGGAGACCCTGACGTTCTGCCGCTGGGCGAGCCGGCTGACCACGAAGAGACCGAGCCGGTCGGTGTCGGACAGTTCGAACTCGGGCGTCTCGGCGAGCCGGAGGTTGGCGTCGAGCAGGGCGTCGGCGGCCATGCCCAGTCCGCGGTCGTGGATCTCCAGGGTGAAGCCGTTGGCGACCCGCTCCCCGAGGACCTGGACGGCGGTGTGCGGCGGGGAGAACACCGTGGCGTTCTCGAGGAGTTCGGCGACCAGGTGGGTGAGGTCGGCGACGGCTGGTCCGGTGACGGCCACGCGGGGCAGCCGGCGCACCTCGATGCGCTCGTAGTCCTCGACCTCGGCGACCGCGGCGCGGACGACGTCCATGAGCTGGACGGGTTTGCGCCACTGCCGGGACGGGGCCGCGCCGGAGAGGATCACCAGTCCCTCGGCGTGGCGGCGCATGCGCGTGGTCAGGTGGTCCAGCCGGAACAGGTCGGCGAGTTCGTCGGTGTCGTCGGTCCGGCGTTCCATGGTGTCGAGGAGGGTGAGCTGCTTGTGCAGGAGGACCTGGCTGCGGCGGGCGAGATTGACGAAGACCTCGGAGACGCCGGCGCGCAGTTCGGCCTGTTTGACGGCGGCCTCCACGGCGGCCCGCTGGAGGGTGTTGAGGGCCTGCCCGACCTCGCCGATCTCGCTCTTGTCGTAGGCGAGGCGCGGGACCTCGGTCTCGACGTCGACCTGTTCACCGGCGGAGAGCCGGCGCATCACGCTGGGCAGCCGGACGCCGGAGGCCTCATGGGCGTCGAGGCGGAGCTGGCGCAGGTCACGGACGAGGCCGCGGCCGATCCGTACGGACAGGAAGAGCGAGAACAGCACGGCGAGCAGTCCGAGCACGCCGGCGACGACGGCCTTGACGATGACGCCCATCGCGACGGGGCGGACCCGGTCCTGATAGCGGTCGCCGGCCTCGTCGTTCAGTTTGCCGAGTTCGTCGAGCACACCGCCGGCGGCGGTGTCCCAGTCCTGGGCGTCCACCGTGCTGGGGCGTCCCGGCTGGGAGAAGACGACGGACTGCTCGGCGACCCGGAGGGGGGCCGTGGAGCCGTTCTTCCAGAAGTGCTGGAAGCGTTCGCGTTCGTACGAGGGCAGGTCGGTCAGGCTCAGGTCGTACATCAGGGTGCGCTGGGCGATGAGATCGGAGACGTCGCGGATCTCGTCGCGGGTGAGCCGGCCGACCACGAGGGCGGAGCTGAGCAACGCGTCCTCGCGGGAGAGCAGTTCGCGGGCGCGCGTGATGTTGAGGAGGGCGCGGGCCTCCTTGTCCATGGCGACGTCGTCGATGCCGTCGAGGGAGGCGAGGAGGGCGTAGCAGGGCTCGACGAGGAGGTTGTACTGGTGGAGCGCCTCGGCGCGTTTCACCGTGCCGTCCTCGACGCTGCGGCGCAGGGGCCCGATACCGTCGAAGGCGTCCAGGACGGCGGTGAGGCGTTCGGTGTCGCCCGCGTCCATGCCGTCGCGGACGTCGGGGTCCTTGGCGTTCCCGCGGATCTCGGCGATGGCGGTGTCGGTTGCCTTCCGGCTCTCCCGGAGGGCGGCCAGGGCGTCAGAGGCGCGGCGGTCGGCGAGGTAGACGAGGGCCTGCCGTCGCTCCTGCTGGATCACGCGGACGGCGTCCTCGGTGGAGTAGCCGATCTTCTCGACGAGGGAGGACACCGTGAACAGCTGGGTCACCTCTCGCCCGGTGAGTACCGTGGCGAATCCCCAGATCGCGGTCAGGGACACCAGCGGCACGAGAAGCAGCGCCACCATTTTCCGGCGGATCGACTTCCCGCGAAAGCGCATGGCCTCCCCCAGCTCGGTCCCCCCTGCCGGCCAGGGGCACACCTGTGCGTCAACAATGGGCGCGAGCCTACTACCGACGCACTGGTAACTCGAAGAGACATCCGGAGCCTGAACTTCCGCACTGGTGACGAGACATGGGGAGTTGTCCGGGCATGACGGGAATTACCTCCCGCAAACGTCGTGCACCATGGTGAATCGTTCCGGCCCACCCGCTCGGCCAGTTGGCCGGAAATCTCTGCTCGGCGGGAATCTTCCGGGGGTGCTGATCGTCCTTCTCTACGGGAAACGGGGCGGATGGGACCACGGGAGCCGCGTCCAGCCCCCGGCGGCGTAAAACAGCGCAAGCCGGGCAGTCGCTCAGGGGCTGGGTGTTGGGATGCGGGCGAGCGGTCCGCGGACGGTGGGGAGTGACACGGTGATGGGTACGGCGGAGCAGCGCGAGGGGTCCCGGGGCAGCGCTGCGGTGCGACAGGGACCCGATGTGCTGGATCGCGACATTCCGGTGAGCGGGGGCGAGGGCGCCGGGAGCGACGAGCGGGCGTACTACCGGCCGCTGTGGGTCGAGGACCCGGCGCCGCGGCGGCGTATGCCCGATCCGGTGCGGACGGCGGCCGTTCGGGCGGTGCTCGTCGTCTCGGTGACGCTGATCCAGGCGGTGGTGGCGTTCCTGTGCACACTCGCGGGGTCCTGGCTGGCCTTCCCCATGGTCATCAGCAGTGTGGTCAGCGTCGTCGTGGCGACCTGGGCCGCCCTCGACGTCTGGGTGACCCGCCAGGTCTGGAACCAGCGGCACGGTGTGGTGTCGACCCCCAGCAGCACGGCGCGGTCCCTGCGGCGTGAGCGCCGCACGGCGCGGTCCCTGCGGCGTGAGCGCCGCACGGCGCGACGGCTGGCGCGCTCGGCCGAGCGCGCCCAGGCGCGCGTACGTCGGCGGGCCGGCGCGGGGCAGCTGTCGCACCCCTGACCCCGGCCCGCGCCGCGCGGCAGCTCGTCAGACCGCCTCGGGATCCACGGGCGCGGGGCGCTTGAACATCCGGGTGGCGGTGATCTCGCTGTGCCCGGCCTCGCCCGTCTGCTGCTGCGGCAGTCCGGGACGCAGATGCTCCTCCACGCTGATGTACTTCAGGCCCGCCCTGAGGTCGGCGTCGTTGCGCAGCCGGATGACGAGCGGGAACTCCGCGAGCGCGGTCGTGTCGAACAGGCCGGTGGTGTACAGCAGTTGGACACCGAGCGCGTCGGACACGGCGCGCTGGAGCTCCAGCAGATAGGTGGCGTTGGCCCGCCCGATGGGGTTGTCCAGGAACAGCGTGCCGGCGTGCCGGTGCTTGTCCCTGCCCCGGTCGTTGGACCGCAGCGCGGCCATGGTGCAGTACAGCGCGATGGCCGCCGTGAGCAGCTGCCCCCCGGAGAACACGTCGCCCATCTGGCCGACGGGCACCCGCTCGGCGCGCAGCACGGCGTCCGGCTTGAGGATCTCCACGGCGACGCCCTTCGGCTGGAGCGCCGCGGCGACGCCGCGCAGCAGCAGGGACATGCCGTCCCGCCGGAGGTCGGAGTTCTTCTTCACGGCGGCCCGGGTGGCGTCGTCGATCACCTCGCCCAGCCGTTCGGTGAGGGTGGCCTGGTCGGGCTCCTCGAAGCGGATGCGGAGGAACTCCTGCCCGGACCACTCCCCCAGCCCCTCGGGCAGCCGGGACAGCCGCTGGGCGGACCGCAGGGTCGCCAGAGCCGACTCCACGAGGCCGCGGAGCCTGTCGACGATCGAGTCGCGGTTGCGCTCGAGCTGGGCCAGCTCGTCGGTGAGCACGCGCAGCCGGGGCGCGAAGGCGTCCGCCCACTTCTGGGCGTGCTCGGGCAGCGCGGAGGCGGGCAGCTCGCGGATCTGCTGGCGGGCCGGGGTGCGGACCTGCTCGTAGCGGGTGGAGTTGGCGTGCCGGACGAGGACGTCGGCGGCCTCGCGCACAGCGGCCTCGGCGGCGGAGAGGTCGGCGGCACAGCCGCGCAGGGAGCGGCGGGCCTCGGCCGCGGACCGCCGGGCCTCCTCCATGCTGCCGGGGTAGGGCTCGACGTCCTCCTGCTCCTCGTCCGAGGTGTGCTCGCGCAGCAGGTCGCGCAGCATCGCGGCGACCTCGTCGAACCCGCCGGCCGCGTCCTCGGCGGCACGGTGGGCATCGAGGAGTTCCGTGTGCGCGTCACGGGCCTGTGCCAACGCTTCGGTGAGCGCGGCGAGTTCGCCGGTCGCCATCCGCAGCAGGGACTGGGCGTGCTCGGCGTCGCGCGGCTGCAGCTCCTCCGGCAGGTCGGTGTGCGCCTCGCCCTCCTTCGGAGCGTGGCGCTCGGCCTCGCCGCGCAGCCGGCCCAGCTGCTCGCTGGCGGCGGACATGCGGGTCTCCAGGAGCTGGACCAGTTCCTCGGCGCGCGAGACGGCCGCCTGCCGGGAGGGTCCGTCGGAGCCGTCGGGCGATTCGAGGAGCTGTTCGGCGCGGGTCCGGACCTTGTTGCTCAACCGGTCCAGGTCGGCGCGGGCCGCGCTCTCGTCGCTCTCCGCGCGGGCCTGCTCGGCGCGCAGGTCGGCGCCGACACCGACCTTCTCGTACACCTGGGACGCGGCCCGGTACGCCTCACGGAGCGCCGGCAGGGACGTCTTCGGGGCGTCCGCGTCGGTGTCCGGTACGTCGTCGGGGGCGCCCGCGATCTCCGCACGCTCGGCGCGCAGGGCACGTGCGGTGCGACGCGCGTCGTCGGCGGCGCGCTGGGCGGCACGGCGGTCCTCGTCGGCGGCGCGGGCACGCTCCAGACAGGACTGGGCGCGGGCCTCGGACTCGGCGGCCTCGTCGGCGAGTTCGCGGAGTCTGACCTGCCAGCCGGCCCGCTCGCGCAGCCGGAAGGCGAGTCCGGCGAGGGCGTCGGCGGCGCGCCGCGCCCTCTGCGCGGCCTCCTGGCGTTCGTCGCGGACCGCCGCGGCCTCGGCCGCGGCCTCGTCGGCCTCGGCGCGCACGGTCCGCGCCTCGGCGAGCTCCGCCTCGGACTCCTCGGCGAACACGCGCGCGTCCCGGGCGGCCTGAGCCAGCTCCACCAGTCGTCCGGCCGGGCAGCCGGTGCGCCAGGAGGCCAGGCGTGCCGCCAGCTCCCGGTCCTTGCCGAGGCGGGTGGCGAGGCCACGGATCTCCTCGTCGCGCGCGGCCGCCCGGGCCCGTAGCGCCTGCCGCTCCTCGTCGGCGGCGTGCTCGTCGTGCATCGCCGGGTTCGGCGGTACGAGGAAGACGTCCGTGTCCGACGCGCCGGCGGCCGGGGTGGGGGCGAGCAGGGCGGCCGCCGTGCCGACGGCGACGGTGGAGCGGGGCAGCAGCGCGGCGTCGGCCAGTGCCTCGCGGGCCCGGGCGTGCGTGCCGGGGTCGGTGATGATCACGCCGTCGACGAGTTCGGGACGGGCGGCGAGCACACGCGCGTGGTCGGTCGGGTCGACGGCCTGCGCGAGGTAACGCCAGCCCGGCAGGGCGGGGATGCCCTGCTCGCCGAGGAACTCCACGGTGGCCAGCACGTCGGGGCCGGGCGGGAGCAGCCCGCCGTCACCGAGCGCGCCGAGGATACGGGCGTCGTCGGCGGCGGCCGTCCGCAGGTCGAAGAGCTGGCGCTCGGCGGCGGAGACGGCGTCGTCGAGCAGCTCACGCAGTTCGTCGGCGAACCGGTCGAGGTCCTCCGGGGTGAGCTCGCCCTCCGCGGTCCCGCCCCCCTCGGTCCGCGCCCCCGCACCGCTCTGGTCACCCGTGCGCGGAGCGGGCACCGCGCCGTCCCTGGTGCCCGAGTCACCGGAGAGGCCGAGCAGTTCGACCAGGCGCTCCTCCTGGGCGAGGCTCTCGGCGAGGCGGCGCTCGGCGTCGTGGGCACGCTCCGCCGCCGAGGCGGCGTCGGCGGCGCGGGCCGCCGTCAGCTCGGCACGGGACTCCGCGGAGGCCGCCTCACGCGCGTGCTCCGAGGCCCGCCGGGACGCCTCACGGGCGGTGTCCCAGGCGGCGACGGCGGACTTCTCGGCGTCGCTCGCCGCGAGGGCGGCACGGGCCGGGTCGGCGTCGGGGGCGCTGTCGTCGAGCCAGCCGGCGCGGACGGCCTCGGCGGTCTCCTGCTCGACCTCGGTCAGCCGCTGCCGCAGATGCCCGGCCTCGCTGCGGGCGCGCTGCGCCTCGGTGGCGGCGGCCGTGGAGTCCCGGTAGGCGGACTCGCCGGCCTCCTGGAGCGCGGCGGACCGCTCCTCCCCCTCGTTGGCCTGTGCCTCGGCACGCTCGGCGGCGGCGTGCAGGGCGCGGACGAGATCGACGGCGGCCTTGGCACGGGCGGCCAGCGCGGGGGCCGCGTCGCGCTCGGCCTCCTGGATGGCGGCGGCCACGCGTGCCACCCGGTCGGCGGCGGCACGGTGACGCAGGACGGCTTCGGCGGCCTGCCAGGCGGAGTGCAGGGTGCGGGCGTCGGCGAGCTCGCGCTTCTGCGCGGCGGCGGACTTCTCGGCGGCGGCGAGCGCCAACGAGGCGTGCCGGTAGGCGAGTTCCGCGGCGATCAGCGCACTGCGCCCGCGCGCGCCCTCGGCATGCGTGACGGCGTGGGCGGCCGCGGTGACGCGCTGGGCGAGGTCGGCGGCCCGGACGCGTTCCCGCGTGCCCCGCGCGGTGAGGCGCCGGGCCAGGGCGCGGGTGCGGCGCTCGGCGCCGGCGTGGACGTCCCGCGCGCGTGCGCGGGTCTCCGCGGCCTCGACGATCCGCCCGAGCAGGTCGACGGACCCGGCGGTGAAGTCCCGCTCGGCGATCAGCTCGGCGCGCCGGCCCAGCTTGTTGCCGAACCCGCCGACCAGGTCGGCGAGGCCGTCGGTGTCGCGGGTGTCGGTCACGGCCCGCAGCAGCAGGTCGGTGAAGTCGGAGTCCTTCTTGACCGCGAAGAGGCCGGCCGCCTCACCCTCGTCGGCGTTCATCTCCCGCTGGTAGCGGAACAGTTCGGGGTCGAGGCCCAGGTCGCCGAGGTGTTCGATCCAGCGGTCGTGGATGTCCTCCCAGTGCACCTCCAGATGCGGGTACGCCTTGCCCGCCTCCGTGAGGGCGTCCCGGAAGCCCTTCATGGTGCGCCGGCGGCCCCGCGCGCCGGACTGGCCCTCGACCGGCGGCCGTACGGCGGTGGACTCGGCGACGGGGAGGTTGTCCAGGCTGAGGCCGGGGCCGGGGCGGAAGGAGTACCAGGCCTCCGCGAACTTCCGCGGGTCGTTGGAGACCTGGCGGCCGCGCCACTCGCTGACCTTGCCGACCACCACGCACTCGCCGGTCAGGGTGTGCTGCCACTCCAGGGCGACGTGCCCGCAGTCGTCGGCGAGCAGGAACTTGCGCAGTACACCGGAGCTGGCGCCGCCCAGCGTGTTGCGGTGACCGGGCAGCATCACCGAGAAGATCAGCTTGAGCAGGACCGACTTGCCGCCGCCGTTCTCCAGGAAGAGCACGCCGGCGGGGGCGGGCCGGCGCCGCGGGCCGACCGGCTCCTCCTCGAAGAACTCCGCCTGGGTGGGCGCGGGATCGGGCACGGGCTCGCCGACACCGCGCAGGTCCAGCACGGTGTCGGCGTAGCGCGCACCGGCCGGTCCGATGGAGTAGAGGCGGATCCGGGACAGCTCGTACATGGCGGACTCTCGTAAGTCTTCGGCAGGTGGGGGGAGGTCGGTGGGGCTCAGGCCGAGTGGAACGGCAACCCGGCGTCGGCCACCAGGTCCAGGGCGTCGGTGTCCTCGGCGGGCAGCAGCGTCGGTGTGCCGTCGGTGACCGGGACGACGCCCAGTTCCAGCAGTTCGGTCATGGCGGCGCTGCCCGCCATGTCACGGACCTGGAGCTGGTAGCGGGCCGTGGTGCGGTAGGTGCCTCCGTGGTCGTCGCCGGTCCGCTGGAGGAAGCCGGAGTCGGTGAGGAAGGCGACGGCCTTGCCGACGATGCCGGTGGTGGAACCGGCGAGCCGTCGCGCGTCCTTGGTGGCGCCGGCGGCGCTGCGTCTGCTCCAGATGCGCCAGGCGGCCTCCAGGCCGGGGGCGTCCGTGGCCGGGTCGGTGTTCTCCCCCTGCTCCTCGGCGCGCTCCTCCAGGCGGCGGCAGGCCTGGCGGACGAAGGCGTCGACGCCGTTGACGGTGACGCGCCCGATGTAGCCGTCGTCGGCGAGGTCCTCGGGACGCGGGAACGCCATCGCGGCGACGGCGAGATGGGCCAGCCCGTGCAGGAACCGGTCGCCGCCGTCGGCGGACGTCCGGCGGGCGTAGTCGCTCATGCGCACCGCGAACACCGAGTCCTCGGCGGCGGTGACCGCCATCCCCGCGCGCGGGGACACCTCCAGCACGACCAGCCCGAGTCCCGTGGCCACGGCGTCGGCGAGCCGCGCGAACGCCGGGTCCTCGCGGTAGCGGCGCAGCAGTTCGGTGTACTCCTGGTCGCGGGCGGGCTGGAGCTTGGGCTGCAGCCCGAAGGAGACGAGCCGCGCCGCGTCGGCGGCGTCGGCGGGGGTGACGGCGGACGGCGCCTGCGGTACGGCGGCCTCCGGCTCACTCCGATCGACGTGCTCGGTCACGCTTGTGGCTCCTTGTGGCGGTGGTGCGGGGGCATGCGGTGCGCTTCGCGGTGCTGGCTCCGGGTCGTACGGTGCCCGGCGCGGCTCATGCGGCTTCCGTCCGGTCGGCGGCCATCCCGGCGGCGTCGAGCAGCGCCGTGCCGACGATGAGGTCGGCGCCGCCGAACTCGGGGTCGTCCAGCTCCGTACCGTCGTCCACCGCGAACAGCAGCTTCTCCTCGCCCTGCCGGTAGGCGGTGCCCACCGGAGGGCTGGCGGCGTGCACGGCCAGCAGGGCGACCAGGTAGGGCAGTTCGGGGTCCTGCCGGCGTGCCTCGGCCAGCAGGCCGGACAGCCGGCGGGGGGCGTCGGCGGGCAGGTCGAGCAGCTCCGTCGCGGCGGCGAGCTGCTCCTCGCTGAACCGGCTGTCGTCCGGGGTCGCGATGAGGTCCGGCTCGGGCATCTCGGCGCCCAGGTGCTCCCGCTCCACGGGCGGGGTGAGCAGGATGTCGACGAGGTCGCCGAGCCGCACCGACACCGGTGTGCGCAGGCCGGTGCCGTGCGTGAAGAAGGCGTCCGTGACCCGGACGGCCCGCTCCAGCGGCAGCGGCAGGACGGGTGCGACGAGATGCCCGTACAGGTCCATGCCCGACGTGGTCAGGGGGGTGGCGAAGGCCTGCCGGTCCTGCTCGGCGCGGAACAGCGGTCCGGCCTCCAGCAGCCGGGACTGGAGCTGGGTGTGGCGCCGGATGCAGTCCTTGACGATGTCGACCAGCTCGGCCGCGCGGCGCTTGTGCTCCGGGTCCTCGGTCTCGTCACGGGCCTTGCGGATGTTGGTGAGGATCGCGTTCTCGTGGCGGTACCGGTCGGCGACGTGGTCGAGTGCTTCCGCGATCATGTCCGGGACGGCGTTCAGCCAGTCGACCGCCCGGACGTTGCGACGGGTGGCGTCCAGGGCGCGGCGCAGCGTCTCGGAGTACTGCACGGTGCGGTACCTGGCCTGCTCGGCGGCCAGCTGGGCGTCCGCGAGGCGCCCGCGGCTGATCAGCACCTCCAGCTTGACCTCGGCGGCGATCTGCGCGCTGGTGACGTCCGTGTCCAGGGCGCCGACCAGGACGTTGACGGCCTCGTCGGTCGTGCGGAGGTACACGGTGCCCCCCGGACCCGGGACCTCCTCGATCAGCTTGAAGTCGTAGTCCCGGCGGACATAGCTGCCGTCCGGCGTGAACGTGCCGTACACGGCCCGGAAGCCGCGGTCGACGCTGCCGACGTTGATCAGGTTCTCCAGGACCCAGCGGGCCACCCGCTCGTGCTCGGCGACGGGGCGCCGCGGGGCCTGGGCGGCGATGCGGGGGATGAGGCGGGCGACTATCTGGTCGTGGTCGGCGCCCGTGTCGAAGTCCATGTTGAGCGTGACCAGGTCGATGGCGGCGAGGGCCACCTCGGCCATGCCGTACACCGAGTACTCGCCGGCCAGATTGGCCTTGCGGGCGTCGAGGTCGTGCAGCGGCGCGGTGCAGGCGAGCGCGCGCAGCCGCCGCGCCAGGCCCTCGTCGGCGGCCGGGCCCGGCGCGGGGCGCGGCCCCGCGCTGAGCTGGGGCGGAACGCGGTCCGTCGATGCAGGCGAAGTCACGGTGCACAGACTAGGTCCTAGGTCTGACAACGATCCAAACGGCACGGATCGCCTCGGGCGGGCGCGAGCCCCTCCGCGTGGGCCCCTCGTCCAGCGCCTGCCCGGGAACCCCGCCTCAGGGAACGATCTCCCCCTCCCCGACCCGTCGCCGGTACACCTCGACGACGCGTTCCAGGGAGTCGTCGAGGTAGACGCCGAGGATCCGCTCGGCCCCGGCGGTGTCGCCCGCCTCCAGCGCCCGCAGGAGCTCCTGGTTGCGGGCGAGGTAGGGCTCGTGCAGACGGCGGGGATCGTCCACGACGTGGAAGGCGAGCCGCAGTTCGGCGAAGACGCTGCGCATGAGCTCGTCGGTGCGTTCGCTGCCGGCCAGCGCCACCAGTTCGCGGTGGAAGTGGATGTTGGCGGTCCCCAGCGATTTCCAGTCACCTTCGCGCACGGCACGCTGCCCTTCGGCGACGGCTTCGGCGGGCCCCTCCAAGGGGTACGGCGGCTCGCCGAGCCCGCGGACGACCGCGCACTCGACCAGGCGCCGGGTGCGGTAGATGTCCTCCACGTCCTCCACGGTGAGGACCCGGACGAACACCCCCCGGTTCAACTCGTGCACCAGGAGCCGTTCATGGGTGAGCAGGCGGAACGCCTCGCGGAGTGTGTTGCGGGACACACCGAGCGCCCCGCCGATGCTGTCCTCCGACAGCCGGGTCCCGGGCGGGAAGAAGCCCTCGGAGATACGGCTCCTGAGAATGTCCGAGACCCGCTCCGCCGTGCTCGTCCGCCCCAGAAGGGCCCGGTCGTCGGCCAGTCCGCCCAGCTGCTCTGCCATGCCCGGAATTCAACCGCAGTCAAAGGAACGAAACAACAGGGGTATTGAAGGATCGTTCAACGATCCTCTACCTTGCTGCTCACCGTCCGGTTCAGCACGGCACACCTCCGCTCCCCTCACCGCCGGCTTCCACCACCCCCCACCCCCGGCTCCACCCCCGTCCCCCTCCCTTCACTGCGAGGTGCCCATGAGCACTCCCCCTCCACCGCGGACCTCGAAGACCGCTCCTCCGGACGCTCCCCACCCGGCCACCGCCGCCGAGCCCGCGGGCGATGACGGCACGCTCGGCTGGCTGCGCGCCCTGGGACCGCGTGGGCGCCGCGCGTTCGCGGGTGCTTTCGGCGGGTACGCCCTGGATTCGTACGACTACTTCACCCTGCCGCTCAGCATGGTGGCGCTCGCCGCGTATTTCGGTCTGGACAGCGGCCAGACCGGTCTCTTCACCACTGTCACCCTGGTCGTCTCCGCGATAGGCGGCGCCCTGGCGGGCGTGCTGGCCGACCGGATCGGCCGGGTCAAGGCCCTGATGGTCACGGTCGTCACCTACGCCGTGTTCACCGTGGCCTGCGGTTTCGCCCCCAGCTACGAGTGGCTGCTGGTCTTCCGTGCCCTCCAGGGGCTGGGCTTCGGCGGCGAGTGGGCGGTCGGCGCCATCCTGGTCGCCGAGTACGCGAGCGCGCGGCATCGGGGCCGCACCCTCGGGGCGATCCAGAGCTCCTGGGCCGTCGGCTGGGCCCTCGCGGCGGTCATGTACACCTTGGTGTTCTCGTTCGTCGGCGACGACCTGGCGTGGCGGGTGATGTTCTGGACGGGCGCCCTGCCCGCGCTGCTCGTCATCTGGATGCGCCGCCGGGTGCACGACGCCCCCGAGGCCGTCGCCGTGCGCGAACAGAGCGCGGAGAAGGGCTCGTTCACCGCGATCTTCAAGCCGGGACTGCTGCGCGTCACGCTCTTCGCGGGCCTTCTCTCCACCGGCGTCCAGGGCGGCTACTACACCCTGGCCACCTGGGTGCCGACCTACCTGAAGACCGAGCGGGAGCTGTCGGTCGTCGGCACCGGCGGGTATCTGACCTTCCTCATCTCCGGTGCCTTCGCCGGGTATCTGACCGGCGGCTACCTCACGGACCTGCTGGGCCGCCGCCGCAACATATGGCTGTTCGCGCTCCTGTCCGCCGTCTGCATCCTGGCGTACGCGAACATCCCGGCCGGCGCCAACACCTTGCTGCTGGTGCTCGGTTTCCCGCTCGGCTTCTGCATGTCGGCCATCTTCAGCGGCTTCGGCTCGTATCTGAGCGAGCTGTACCCGACGGCCGTGCGCGGCACGGGACAGGGCTTCACGTACAACACGGGCCGCGCGGTGGGCGCCGTCTTCCCCACCATGGTGGGCTTCCTCGCCGACAGTTGGGGGGTGGGCGGTGCGCTGGTGTTCGGTGCGATCGGCTACGGCATCGCGGCGCTCGCCCTGCTCGGCCTGCCGGAGACGCGCGGGAAGGAGCTGGTGTGAACCGCGGCGCCTCGCCCGTCGCCGGTGTGCCCGACTCGCCGGTCGCCCTCGTCGACGCGCACGCACGCGCGTGGAGCCCCGCGGAGGCCCGCGCCCGCTTCCGCGCCGGGCTGGCGGGCCCCACCGCGGGGGTCGCGGCGGGCCACACCCAGGCCAATCTGATCGCGGTGCCCGCCGACTGGGCCTACGACATGCTGCTGTTCTGCCAGCGCAATCCGAAGCCCTGCCCGGTGCTTGACGCCACGGACACCGGTTCCTGGACGACGGTCCTCGCGGACGGCGCCGATCTGCGCACCGACCTGCCGCGCTACCGGGTCTGGCGGGACGGGGAGCTGGTGGACGAGCCGACGGACGTGCGCGCCCACTGGCGGAGCGATCTCGTGTCGTTCCTGATCGGGTGCAGCTTCACCTTCGAGTCGGCGCTCGGCGAGGCCGGCGTCCCGATCCGCCACGTCGAGCAGGGCCGCAACGTCCCGATGTACGTCACAAGCCGCCCGTGCCGCCCCGCGGGGCGGCTGCGCGGGCCGATGGTGGTGTCGATGCGTCCGGTTCCGCCGCAGCACGTGGCGGCCGCCCTGCGGGAGACCGGACTGCTCCCGGCGGTGCACGGCGGACCCGTGCACTGCGGCGACCCCTCGGCGCTCGGCATCGCGGACCTGGGACGCCCCGACTTCGGCGACCCGGTGGACCTGGAGCCCGACGACATCCCCATGTTCTGGGCCTGCGGGGTGACTCCGCAGGCCGCGGTGATGACCTCGCGCCCGCCGTTCGCCATCACACACGCACCGGGTCAGATGTTCCTGACCGACGCCCGCGACGAGCAGTACCGCATCGTCGCCTGACCACCGGACCGGGGAAACGACGGACTCATGACTTCGATCGATCTCAACGCCGACCTGGGCGAGGGCTTCGGCCGCTGGCAGCTCACCGACGACGAACAGCTGTTGTCGGTCGTCACCAGCGCCAACGTGGCCTGCGGCTTCCACGCCGGGGACGCGGCCACCATGCGGCGCGTGTGCGAGCAGGCGGCCGCGCGCGGGGTGCGGATCGGCGCCCAGGTCTCCTACCGGGACCTCGCGGGGTTCGGGCGGCGGGCGATGGACGTGCCGCCCGCCGAGCTGGCGGCCGAGGTGGCGTACCAGATCGGCGCCCTGGAGGTCTTCGCGCGGGCCGCCGGGGCGCGTGTGGCGTACGTGAAACCGCACGGCGCGCTCTACAACCGCGTCGTGCACGACGAGGAGCAGGCGGGCGCCGTCGTCGACGGCGTGCTCCTCGCCGACGCCACCCTGCCCGTGCTCGGCCTGCCGGGTTCACGGCTGCTGGAGCTGGCGGACAAGGCCGGACTGCCCCCGGTCCCCGAGGCGTTCGCGGACCGGGCGTACACCGAGCAGGGCACGCTCGTCCCGCGCGGCCGGGAGGGTGCCGTGGTCACCGATCCGGAGGCCGTCGTGGAACGGTCGCTGGGGCTGGCCCGCACCGGCGAGGTCACCTCCCACACGGGGACGCGGGTCGCGGTACGCGCGCGGTCGCTGTGCCTGCACGGCGACACCCCCGGGGCCGTCGAACTGGCCCGCCGGGTGCGGCAGCGGCTGGAGGAGTCGGGTGTCCGGGTGGAGGCCTTCGCATGAGGACGCGGCCCGTCGGCGACGACGCGCTGCTGGTGGAGGTGTCCTCGGGCGAGGAGGCCCAGGCCCTGCACGCGGCGTTGCTGCGCCGCCGCGCCGAAGGCTCACTGGCGGTACGCGAGATCGTCCCCGCGGCGCGCACGGTCCTGCTCGACGGCCTCACCGACCCGGACCGCCTCGCCGCCGAACTCGCCCTGTCCGACGTGCCTGCGGCCCCGGCACACGCGCGTGATGTCGTCGAGCTCCCCGTGCGCTACGACGGACCCGACGTGGACGACGTCGCCGCGCACTGGGGGGTGTCGCCGGACGAGGTCGCCCGTATCCACGCGGGCACCGAGTTCAGCGTCGCCTTCTGCGGGTTCGCGCCCGGCTTCGGCTATCTGACCGGGCTGCCGCCGCGGTACCACGTCCCACGCCGGGCGACCCCGCGCACGGCCGTCCCCGCGGGCGCGGTGGCCCTGGCCGGCCCGTACACGGGCGTGTACCCGCGTTCCTCGCCGGGGGGCTGGCAGTTGATCGGCACGACGGACGCGGTGCTGTGGGACCACACGCGGGTGCCGGCGGCACTGCTGGCGCCGGGTACGCGGGTGCGGTTCGTCCCGGTGGACGGCTCATGACCGACCACGCGCTCTCCGTCGTCCGCGCCGGCGCCCTGACCACCGTGCAGGACCTCGGCCGTCCCGGTCACGCGCATCTCGGAGTGCCGCGCTCGGGTGCCCTGGACCCGCCCGCGGCGGCGCTCGCCAACCGGCTGGTCGGCAACCCCGTCGACGCCGCCGTCCTGGAGACGACACTCAGCGGCTGTACGGTGCGGCCCCGTTCGGCGGTCCTGGTGGCCGCGACCGGCGCGCCCTGCCGGGTCACGGTGGACGGCCGTCCGGTCGCGTGGGGCGCTCCGGTGCGGGTGGCGGCGGGCGCGCTGCTGGACGTGGGCCCCGCCACGGCGGGCGTGCGCACCTATGTGGCCGTCTCCGGGGGCGTCGCCGTCGAGCCGGTGCTCGGCAGCCGTTCCACGGACCTGCTGTCGGGCCTGGGCCCGCCGCCCCTCGCGGACGGCGCGGTGCTGCCCCTGGGCCGCCCGGCGCGGCCGCACGCGCGCGTGGACGTCGCTCCCCAGCCGGCGCCTCCGGCGGAACTCGTCCTGCGCGTCACGCTTGGCCCGCGCGCGGACTGGTTCTCCCCGGATGCGGTGCGGGTCCTCACCTCGCGCCCCTACCGCGTCTCCCCCGCGAGCAACCGCATCGGCCTGCGCACCGAGGGCCCGGTCCTGGGCCGGGCGATCACCCGTGAACTGCCCAGTGAGGGCATGGTCCTGGGCGCGGTCCAGGTCCCGCCCGACGGCCGGCCCGTCGTCTTCCTCGCCGACCACCCGACCACGGGCGGCTACCCGGTGATCGCGGTGGTCCGCACCCCCGACCTCCCCGCCGCCGCCCAGGCACCTCCCGGCACCCCGATCCGCTTCGTCGCGGTAGGCCGCCGCTGATCCCTGCCGGGGGCCGCCCAGAACCGCTCCCGGTATGCGTGCGCGCCCCCGGCGGCTTGACACAGGCCCGCCCGGGGTCGGGGTACGGCGCGGGGTCCCCGCCGGCGGCGAGCCCCGGCGGACCGGACCGCCCCCCGGACGCGAATCGCCGCCAAGGCGGGCACCTCGGTACGGGCCGCCCAGAACCGCTCCCGGTATGCGTGCGCGCCCCCGGCGGCTTGACGCAGGCCCGGCCAAGGGTCGGGGTACGGCGCGGGGTCCCGGCGGCGGCGAGCCCCGGCGGACCGGACCGCCCCCGGACGCGTGTCGCCGCCAAGGCGGGCACCTCGGTACGGGCCGCCCAGAACCGCTCCCGGTATCCGCGCGCGCCCCCGGCGCCTTGACACAGGCCCGCCCGGGGTCGGGGTACGGCGCGGGGTCCCCGCCGGCGGCGAGCCCCGGCGGACCGGACCGCCCCGGACGCGAATCGCCGCCAAGGCGGGCACCTCGGTACGGGCCGCCCAGAACCGCTCCCGGTATGCGCGTGCGCCCCCGGCGGCTTGACGCAGGCCCGGCCAGGGGTCGGGGTACGGCGCGGGGTCCCGGCGGCGGCGAGCCTCGGCGGACCCGACCGCCCCGGACGCGAATCGCCGCCAAGGCGGGCACCTCGGTACGGGTCGGCCGGCCGCACCTGCGATCGTGCCGCTCGACCGGTCCTCGACGCCGGGCACGCGCCCCCTGGGCGGGACGGCGTATCCGTAGACACCGTGCCGGCACAGAGCCGACCCCCCTGCCGGCCCCGGCTTCAGCCCGTCGTCGCGTCCGGCCCGATCCGGCTGCGTACAGCCGTCTGCACCTCGTCCTCCTCCGCGGGATCCGCGGCGAGGCGGCGGAGGCGCTCGACGACCCGGGCGTCGCCGGTCTCGGCGTGCCGGGCGGCGATCTCGCGGGTGTTCTCCTCGCAGTCCCAGAGGCATTCGACGGCGAAGCCGGCCGGGAAGGAGGGGTCGGTGGCGGCGAGGGCGCGGGCGGTGCGGCCGCGCAGATGGGAGGAGGCGGTCTCCCGGTAGATATGGCGCAGGACGGGAGCGGCGCAGGCGATGCCGAGGCGTCCGGTGCCGTCGACGAGGGTCCACAGCGTGGGGGCGTCGGGGCCTTCGCCGCGTACGGCCTCCCGCAGCGCCGCGAGGACGAGGTCCTTGTCCTGGGCGCCGCCCCGGCAGGCGAGTACACGTCCGGCTGCGGCGCCCAGCGCGTCGGGCCGCCGGGCCCAGCCGCGCGCACGGTCGACCGCGGCGACGCCGCGCATGCGTTCGAAGGCGTCCACGGCGGCCTCCACGACGGCCGGTGAGCCGGTGACGACGGCGGCCTCCACGAGGTCGAGCACGTCGGGGTCGCCGGCGTCCGCGAGGTAGCGCAGGGCGGTGCAGCGGGCTCCGTCGCCGCCGTCCCGGGCCGCCGCGACGATCTGGGGCCGGTCCTCGGGCCCGGCGACGGCCGACAGGCACCGGGCGGCGGGCACGTGCAGCGCGGCGCCCCGGTCGAGGCCCTCCTGGGCCCAGTCGAAGACCGCCTGCACGCTCCATCCCGGGCGGGGCCCGGCGGGGCGCATCTGCCGCTGCCAGCGGTCGAAGCACCCCGCCTCGTGCGCGGTACGCACCCGCGAGGCGATCGACGGCCGGGGATCGTCGGCCCACAGCCGCCAGGGCCGTGGCTCGAAGGCGTCGCGTACGGCGACGGCCAGCTCGGCGTCGCCCTCCGGGTCGGCCGGGAAGCGCGCCAGGACGGGGGCGGCGAGGGCGCGCAGGCCCGCGTCGTCGTCCCTCAGCGCCAGTTCGTCCAGGGCCCAGGCCCAGTTCGAGCCCGAGGCGGCGTACCTGCGGAGCAGTTCGAGGGCGTCCCGGCGGCCGTAGGACGCGAGATGGCCCAGGACGGCGAGGGCGAGCCCGGTGCGTGACTCGTCGGTGTCGAGGGTGTCCTCGGCGTCGAAGAGGTGGGCCTCGATCGTGTCGAGCTCGCCGTTCAGGTCGAGGTAGAGCCGGGCGTAGTAGAGGGAGCGGTTCTCCACCTGCCAGTCGTGCCGGGGATCGTGCAGCACGCACTGGTCGAGGGCCGCGAGCGCCTCGGAGCGCGGGGCGGTGAGCGCGTGCAGCGTTCCGTCGCCGCGGCCCCGCTGGAGCAGGCCGAGCAGCGTACCGCTGGGCGCTATGACCGGTTCGAACATGGGAAACAGCCTCACATCAAGCGTCGACGCAACCGGGGTTCTTGCTTCACCTGGCCGCGTGACAACACGTCGGGGCGCCCGCCGTTTCCTGCTTGCTGTAGACCATCTTCCTCTGCCTCTCGTCGGTGGCCCATGCGGACCGATCACGGCCCGCGCGGTGCGGCAACACCTGCCCAGCCCCCGCGTCCGTGAATCACGACGTCATGATGACTCGGCACTTCCGTCCGCCGCGACCGAAATTACGGCGGCCCTGTACCGCCTCCCCCGTTTTCCGTGTCCTCGCTGGTCAGAACCGTCGGATCAGTGTGCGCCGAACAGCTCGAGCAGTTCGGTCTTGCCGAACATGCGGGCCGTGTCCACGGCGGACGGCGTGCCCGCGGCCGGGTCGGCGCCTCCGTCGAGGAGGGCCTTGATCACCTCGGTCTCGCCTTTGAAGACCGCCCCGGCGAGTGGTGTCTGGCCTCGGTCGTTGACGCGGTCGCCCTCGGCACCGCGCGCGAGGAGGGCGCGTACCGCGTCGGCGTGCCCGTGGTAGGCGGCGAGCATCACGAGGGAGTCGCCGCGGTCGTTGGTGAGGTTGGCCGGAACGCCCGCGTCGACGTACGCCACGAGCTGCTCGGTCTCCCCCCGCCGGGCCAGATCGAAGATCTTGGTCGCCAGCTCCACGACCTCGGGGTCGGGGGCTTCGCTCATGGCCGGACCGCCTTCCTGCGTGCACGGGGACTGGGTTCTGCGGGGAGCAGGGTACGGGCCGGCGAGCGGAGCGCGGCCGTACGGGTGATTCGCCAGCGTACTGGCTCGCGCGGCACATGACCCGCTGCGTCCGCGGCAAAGATCATCGCAGACACAGTGGGGCTCAGGAGCCCGGCTCATCCGGCCAAGGACACTCCGCCGAGCGGGGGAAATCCTCCGAATTTCACCCACTTGCACCTTTTATCGTATGGATACATCCTGTGAGCCTGGAAGTACTCATGGTGACTGTCCCCACAAACCAGGAGCACTCAGATGATCCTCTCCATCTCAGGCGTCGTACTGCTCGGCATCGTCGTCTTCATCTTCTTCCGCAAGGACGGGCTGAAGGCGTCGCACGCCCTGATCTCGGCCCTGTTCGGCTTCTATCTGGCAAGCACGGCCATCGCCCCGAGCATCAAGGCAGGCGGCGAGAGCCTGGCGAGCCTCCTGGGCGGCATCCAGTTCTGACGCCGCCCCCTCCCGCCCGTACGCACTCGTAGGAGACAGCAGTGGCCCGCCGCCCCCTCCCCCGCATCCTGAGCACCGGCAGCGCACAGTTCGCCCGGAGCCGAGAGCTGGCCCGGACGCAGTTCGCCCGAAGCCGGGAGCTGGCCCGGACGGCGGGCGACAGCGCCTCCGACGTCCTCCACCCGCTGATCACGATCACCCGCGGTCTGCGCCGGCTGGCTGCCGCCGGACGGCGCAGATGGGCCGAGACCCCCAAGGACAGGCGCGGTCCGCTCCTCTTCCTGGTGGCCTCGGTGATCCTGGTCGTCGCGCTGGTTCCGTACGGGCCGCTGCTCGCCGTCATCACCGTGATGGCGGCGGCAGCCTGGCAGGGCAGGGACCGCGAGCCGGCTCCCGAGGGGCCCGACCCGTCCCGGACCGAGCGGCTGAAGGCGCTGTACGAGGCGCTCGTCCCGTACTTCTCCGCTCCCGAGGACCCCGAGCCGCTGTACTTCCACGGCGGCGACTGGGAGAAGGCCCTGCCCGAGTACGAGTTCGACGGCACGGGCCGGGTGGCCCGGCTGCTGATCCGCTATCCGGCCTACTTCACCGACGGGGAGGCGCAGGCCCGCATCCGGATCGAGCATCTGCTGACCTCCAAGGCGGGCCGTGGCCGCGAGTACCACTTCGACTGGGACGAGGAGGGCAACGAGCTGACGGTCTCGGCGCTCGCCCCGCTGCCCACGGACATCGCCGCGCAGCGGTTCGTCACGGCACCCGGCGAGACCGTGCTGGGTTTCACCGACGCCACCCTGGTCCGCCGCACGCTGCCGCTCACCCACGGCGCCCAGCAGCGCGACGTCCCGCCGGTGGTGTGGCGCACCGGTCTGCGGTCCACCGAGCCGCACCTGCTCGCCGTCGGCCAGCCCGGCAGCGGCACCTCCACCCTGCTGCGCTCCATCGCGCTCCAGGCACTCCAGCACGGTGACGTGGTCATCGTGGAGGGCGGCGGCACCGGCGAGTACGCCTGCCTCACCGGCCGGGACGGGGTCCTGGCCGTCGAGTGCGGGCTGGCGGGGGCGGTGGCCAGCATCGAGTGGGTGGCGACCGAGACGGAACGGCGCCTGATCGCCGTCAACCGGGCCCGGCAGGCCGGCAACCCGCCGCCCGAGGACACCAAGCGCCCGCTGTGGGTCCTGCTGGACCGCCCGACCGTCTTCACGCACCTGGCCGCCGCCGACGGCCGCAAGGACCCGCAGTCCCTCCTCCAGGTGCCCCTGCGGCACGGTCGCGCCGCCGGAATCACGGTGGTCGTGGCCGAGCAGTGGGACGCGCTGGACGCCCTCGGCGACGCCGTACGCCAGCACACGCGCGCGCGTGTCGTGCTCGGCCCGGCGACGGCGGAGCAGCTCGAATCCGTCCTCGGCGCTCCCCCGCACACCACGCCGGTCGCCGACACCCCGCCCGGCCGCGGCTACGCCCGCCTGGGCACCGGCCTGGTCCACCGCCTCCAGGTGCCGGCGACCCCGGACCCGTACGACGACGCGACGAGCGAGGCGCACCGGCAGGCCGTACTGGACCTGCTGCCGGAGCGCACCACCCCGATGGAGGCGGAGCCCTCGCCCCGGCTGTCGAAGACCGAACCGGAGCCGGAGCCGGTCCCGGTCGAGGCCGTGGTGGCCGAGACGTCGTGAGGCGGGCCCGGACGGGGCCCGGTCAGGCCACGAACGGCCGCACCGACTCGCCCCCGCCGGTGACCCCGCTCTCCACGAGCCGTGCCGCCGCGGCCAGGCGGCTCGCCGCCTCCTCGGCGACCGCGCCGCCCACGGTGAACGGCAGCCGGACGTAGCCTTCGAAGGCGCCGTCCACCCCGAAACGGGGCCCGGACGGCACCCTGACGCCGACGCGCTCCCCCGCCTCCGCGAGCCGCGACCCCGACAGGCCGCCCGTGCGGACCCACAGGGTGAGGCCGCCGCGCGGCACCTCGAACTCCCAGCCGGGCAGTTCGCGGCGGACGGCGGCCACGAGCGCGTCCCGGTTCTCCCGGGCCTGGCCGCGCCTCGCCTCCACGGCCTGCTCCCAGCCGCCGGTGCCGAACAGCCAGTTCACGGCGAGCTGCTCCAGCACGGGTGTGCCCATGTCGGCGTAGGCGCGTGCCGACACCAGGCTGCGGATCACGTCCGGGGCGGCCCGCACCCAGCCGATCCGCATGCCGGCCCAGAAGGCCTTGCTGGCCGAGCCGACGGTGATGACGGTCGATCCGGCGGGGTCGAACGCGCACACCGGCCGGGGCATCTCCAGCTCCGGGTCGAGCCACAGCTCGCTCATGGTCTCGTCGGCGACCAGGACGGTCCCCGCCGACCGGGCGGCGTCCACCAGCCGACGGCGCTGGTCCTCGTCGGCCAGGGCGCCGGTCGGGTTGTGGAAGTCGGCGACGACGTAGGCGAGCCGTGGCGCCGCGTCCCGCAGGACCTGCCGCCAGCGGTCCATCTCCCAGCCGGACAGCCCCTCCGCCATGGCGACCGGCACGAGCCGGGCGCCGGCCTCCCTCATCAACTGGAGGATGTTGGCGTACGACGGCGACTCCACCGCGATCCGCTCGCCGCGCCCGCCGAACATCTGGCAGATCGCGTCGATCGCGCCCATCGCCCCGGTCGTCACCATGATCTGCTCGGGCATGGTCGGAATGCCGCGCGCCGTGTACCGGTCGGCGATCATCGCCCGCATCGCGGGCAGCCCGGCGGGATAGTCGCCGTGGGTGTGGGCGTACGGCGGCAGTTCCTCCAGGGCCCCCTGGACGGCGCGGGTCAGCCAGGGCTCGGGGGCGGGCAGAGCCGCGCAGCCCAGGTCGATGATGGAGCCCAGCGCCTCGGGCGGCAGCGGCTCCAGCCCGCGCGCGGGCAGCGGGTTGCCGGCGGGCACGGCCGTCCAGCTGCCTGCCCCGCGCCGCGACTCCAGGAAGCCCTCGCCGCGCAGCGCCTCATAGGCGGCGGCCACGGTCGTACGGCTCACGGAGAGCGCGAGGGCGAGTTCCCGCTCGGCGGGCAGACGGGCGGCGACCGGGACACGGCCCTCGAGGACGAGCAGCCGGATGCCGTCGGCCAGCGCCCGGTACGCGGGCGGACGCCGGGTGCCGGGGCCGGCGGGACGGTCCTGCTGCGAGGTGAGGAGTCGGGCGAGCTGCGCGGCACCCACCGCGGAAGTCCACTGCGCCATGATTTCCAGTCCACCTACTTCGAATTGGCCATGGATGGCGATGCATCCCAAGCCACAGGGTGTCATGCGGCAGGCCACTACCACCACCAGGGGGCGCAATTGTCCAGCCAGCGGCATCTCGTGCGACGGCTGTCCCAGCTGTACGCGGGCCTCGCCCTCTACGGGGTGAGCGCGGCACTGCTGGTCGGCGCGGGTCTCGGCCTGGAGCCCTGGGGCGTACTGCACCAGGGTCTCGCCGAGCGCACCGGTCTGACCATCGGGGTCGTCTCGATCATCGTCGGCGCGGCCGTGCTGCTGCTGTGGATCCCGCTGCGCCAGCGTCCCGGTCTCGGCACCGTCTCCAACGTGTTCGCGGTCGGCCTGGCGATGGACGGCACCCTCGCGCTGCTCCCCGAGACGCACGGCCTCGCCGCGCGGATCCCGCTCCTCGTGGCCGGCATCGTGCTGAACGGCATGGCCACCGGCCTCTACATCGCCGCGCGTTTCGGGCCGGGCCCGCGGGACGGCCTGATGACCGGCCTGCACCGGCGGACCGGGCGCTCCATCCGGCTGATGCGCACGGCCGTCGAGGTCGCGGTCGTCACGACCGGCTTCGCGCTGGGCGGGACCGTCGGTGTCGGCACGATCCTGTACGCGCTGTCCATCGGCCCGCTGGCCCAGCTGTTCCTGCGGGTGTTCGCCGTCCCACCGCTGTCCGGCGGAAGCACGGTCGTTGCCGGCGGGCAACCCGAGGGGGCGATACTACGTCCGTGAGCACCACGCGGATACGCCACCCCTACCTCGACCACCCCGGCCCCATCCCCTTCGCACACCGGGGCGGCGCGGCGGACGGCCTGGAGAACACGGCGCTGCAGTTCCGGCGGGCCGTGGAACAGGGCTACCGGTACATCGAGACCGACGTCCACACCACGCGCGACGGCCGGCTCGTCGCCTTCCACGACGCCACGCTGGACCGGGTGACGGACGGCGCGGGCCGGATCGGGGACCTGCCCTGGGCGGAGGTGCGGCAGGCCCGGGTGGCGGGCGAGGAGCCGGTGCCGCTGTTCGAGGAGCTGCTGGAGACGTTCCCGGAGGTGCGCTGGAACGTCGACCTCAAGGCGGAGGCCGCGCTCCACCCCTTCCTGGAGCTGGTCGAGCGCGCGAACGCCTGGGACCGCGTCTGCGTCGGCTCCTTCTCCGAGGCGCGCGTGGTCCGTGCCCGGCGCCTGGCGGGCCCGCGCCTGGCGACGTCGTACGGGAGCCGTGGGGTGCTCAACCTGCGGCTGCGCTCCTGGGGCGTGCCCGCCGCGCTGCGCCGCTCGGCGGTGGCGGCCCAGGTTCCCGAGGCCCAGTCCGGCATCCAGGTGGTCGACCACCGCTTCGTGCGGACGGCCCACGCGCACGGGCTGCAGGTGCACGTGTGGACGATCAACGATCCGGAGCGGATGCACCGGCTCCTGGACCTGGGAGTGGATGGCATCATGACCGATCACATCGACACGTTGCGCAAGGTCATGGAGGACCGGGGCGTCTGGGTCTGACCCCCGTCCTGGCTCCGCCCTCGCGCGGGATCTCCACGGGGAAGCGAGGGCACGGGGTGGGCACCGAGACCGTGCGCACGGAGGTGGCCGACGAAGCCGCCGGACGGCGTAGCGAACAGCGCGGCTGGTACTTCTACGACTGGGCGTGCTCCGTCTACTCGACGAGCGTGCTCACCGTGTTCCTCGGCCCGTATCTGACGTCGGTCGCCGAGGAGGCGGCGGACGCGGACGGCTTCGTCCACCCGCTGGGCATCCCCGTGCGCGCGGGGTCGTTCTTCGCGTACTCGGTCTCCCTGTCGGTCGTCGTGGCCGTGCTGGTGATGCCGCTGGTCGGGGCGGCGGCCGACCGTACGGGGCGCAAGAAGCCGCTTCTGGCGGCCGCCGCCTACACGGGCGCGGCGGCGACCGCGGCGATGTTCCTGCTGGACGGGGACCGCTATCTGCTCGGCGGCCTGCTGCTCGTGGTGGCGAACGCCGCGCAGTCCGTCGCGATGATGCTCTACAACTCCTACCTGCCGCAGATCGCGGCCCCCGAGGAACGCGACGCGGTCTCCTCCCGGGGCTGGGCGTTCGGCTACGCGTCGGGCTCGCTGATGCTGGTCGTGAACCTCGGCCTGTATCTGGGGCACGACTCGTTCGGGGTCTCCGAGGGCATGGCCGTCCGCATCTGCCTCGCCTCGGCCGGTCTGTGGTGGGGCGGGTTCGCACTGGTCCCGCTCCTGCGGCTGCGCGACCGGGGACCGGCCGCCGGGCGGGCCGCCGGGCAGGGCACCACCTCCGGGTTCCGGCAGCTCGCCGCGACCCTGCGCGACATGCGCCGGCACCCGCTCACCCTCGCCTTCCTGCTGGCCTACCTGGTCTACAACGACGGCATCCAGACGGTGATCACCCAGGCGTCGGTCTACGGCTCCGAGGAACTGGGGCTCAGCCAGTCCACCCTCATCGGGGCCGTGCTGCTGGTGCAGGTCCTCGCGGTCGCCGGCGCGCTGACCATGGGACGCCTGGCGCGGATCTACGGCGCGAAACGGACGATCCTGGGGTCGCTGGTCGCCTGGACGGTCACGCTGGCCGCCGGATACTTCCTGCCGGCCGGGGCCCCGGTGTGGTTCTTCGTGCTGGCGGCCGGGATCGGCCTGGTCCTGGGAGGCAGCCAGGCGCTGTCACGGTCCCTGTTCTCCCATCTGGTGCCGCCCGGCAAGGAGGCCGAGTACTTCTCGGCCTACGAGATGAGCGACCGGGGCATGAGCTGGCTGGGCCCGCTGCTGTTCGGCCTGACCTACCAGCTCACCGGGAGCTACCGGGACGCGATCATCTCGCTGGTGGCCTTCTTCGTGATCGGGTTCATCCTGCTCGCGCGGGTACCCGTACGCCGGGCGATCAGCGACGCGGGCAACCGCGTACCGCCCACGATTTAGCGTTCGGAGTGAAAGGGCGGTAGTGTACGCGTTTGGCCTACCAGGCGTACCGTTACTGCGCGTCAAAGATGCCGAAACGCTGGGTCACATCTCCTTGCAGATGTGACAAACCGGGCGCCGGTGGGTACGACATTGGTCAGCAAGGCTGCGGCTACGACGGCGACGCATGACCCGGAACGTGACTCGGAACGGGAATCTTTACCGCCGACCGGACGTTGACCGGATGACGACGACAGCGACACCTGTCCTGTGGGCGACAAGCCCGGGAGGCACGATTCATGAGTGAGCGAGCTCTTCGCGGCACGCGCCTCGTGGTGACCAGCTACGAGACGGACCGCGGCATCGACCTGGCCCCGCGCCAGGCCGTGGAGTACGCATGCGAGAAGGGGCACCGGTTCGAGATGCCCTTCTCGGTCGAGGCGGAGATCCCGCCGGAGTGGGAGTGCAAGGTCTGCGGAGCCCAGGCACTCCTCGTCGACGGCGACGGCCCTGAGGAGAAGAAGGCCAAGCCCGCGCGTACGCATTGGGACATGTTGATGGAGCGGCGTACCCGCGAGGAACTCGAAGAGGTCCTCGAGGAGCGACTCGCCGTTCTCCGGTCAGGGGCGATGAACATCGCGGTTCATCCCCGGGACAGCCGCAAGTCCGCCTAGCGGACACCGGCCGACGAGCGCACACACACCGCAGGTGCCCCACGGCACCTGCGGTTTTGTGCGTTGTCCTGGCAGCGCCGGTGGCCAGGGGATGTCCGCGAAGTCGCCTGCCGTCCGATGTCCGGCACGCTCCTCCGAGCTCTTCGGACAGGGAGACCCCCACTCGCCGCACCGGTCGGCCCGCCCACGGGCGGACGACGCGACTTCACACGGAGACGACCTAGCGCGTCAGCGGCGGGCGGGGCTCCTGGGGCTCGTCACCGGGCCGCTCGCGGATGACCTCGCCCTGCACGATCCTGCCGTCGGGGTGGTGGATGCGCGCCTGCTGGAAGGCGTCGCCGAACGACCCGGCCGCCGCCTCGCGCAGCCTGCGCTCGAAGGTCCGCTCCGCGACACGGCTCACCACCTTCTGCACCGGCGGGACCAGCAGGAGCAGCCCGAGCGCGTCGGAGATCAGACCCGGCAGCATGATCAGCAGGCCGCCCAGCATCATCAGCCCGTTCCCACCGCCGCTCTCCGGGGTGCCGCCGCGCTGAAGTGCCTCGTTGAGCGCCTGGAAGGCACGCCGGCCCGCCCGCTTCACGACCACGGAGCCGAGCAAGAGCCCGGCGACCAGCAGCAGGAAGACCGTGAGCCCGCCGGCCGCGCCGGCCACCACCGTCAGCAGCCAGATCTCCAGCACCAGCCACGCGGCGACGCCCAGCGGCAGGAAGCCGCGCAGACGGGAGCGGCGGGGCCGGGCGGGCGAGGTGGAGGTCGGTGCGCCAGTCGTCATGCGTCCAGTGTGCCTGGGCCCGGTTCAGAGCGGTATAAGCGGACGGCCGGGGCCGCTCGTCCTACGCCCGCTCCCTCTTGGGCGTCGACGGCTTCCCCCGGTTCACGAGCTTGCCCACCCGCTCCTGCGCCCCCCAGGTGGTGACCCGCCACAGCGCCTCGACCAGGATGTCGCGGCTCATCTTGGAGTCGCCGAGCGCGCGCTCCACGAACGTGATCGGGACCTCGACGACGTGGTAGCCGGCCTTGACGGCCCGGCGGGCCAGGTCGACCTGGAAGCAGTAGCCCTGGGACGCGACGTCGTCCAGGCCGAGCCCCTCCAGGGTCTCGCGGCGGAAGGCACGGTAACCGCCGGTGATGTCCCGCAGGGGCAGGTCCAGGGCGAGGCGGGAGTAGAGGCTGCCGCCCCGGGAGATGAACTCGCGGGACTTGGGCCAGTTCACCACCCGGCCGCCCGGCACCCAGCGCGACCCGAGGACCAGATCGGCCCCCTTGAGGGCGGTCAGCAGGCGCGGAAGCTCCTCGGGCTGGTGGGAGCCGTCGGCGTCCATCTCGATCAGCACGCCGTACCCGTGCTCCAGGCCCCAGCGGAAGCCCGCGAGATAGGCCGCGCCGAGGCCCTCCTTGCCCTTGCGGTGCAGAACCTGGACATGATCGTCCTGAACGGCGAGCTCGTCCGCCAGCTTGCCCGTGCCGTCGGGGCTGTTGTCGTCGGCCACGAGCACGTGCGCGTCGGGGACCGCTTCGCGGACCCGGCCGACGATGCTCTTGATGTTCTCCGCCTCGTTGTAGGTCGGGATGATCACCAATGCCGTGCCGAGCGGGCCGAACTGCCTCCCCCGGTCCTGTGCCGCGAGGGTCCCGTCGCCGTCGTTCACTGCTGCCCCTTCATGTCCGTCCGCAGAGGACCACCATAGTGGGCGCGGCCTGCGCCGACGTGACAGCACGGTCGTACGGCGCTGCGGGACGCGCGCGGGGGATCCTCGCGCGGAGGTCGGCGGGGCGCGGCCGTCTGCGGATGGGGGCCCGGCGCCCTTCGGGCCGACCTGGGACCCGCCGGCTGCGGGTCGACCTGAAGCCGTTGTCTACTGAGCGCCCGGGCCCCACCCGGGTCACACCTCCCCGGCAGGCCGGAACGTTCCGTCGTCGCCGCGCCGGCGCTGAGCCTGGCTCCCAGTGGCGGTGCGCCGGTGCGGCACACCGTCCCTGACCCAGCGGCGTTGCGACCGTTTCCCGGAAGTTCCCCGGTGGTCTGCTCGGGCGTCCGGTGGTGGACGCCGCCGAACCTACCGGCCCCGGACCTCCGCCTGTCAACAGGCGTGCGACCTGCGGCTTTTCGGAAGCGTCCCAGGTCAGCGCCCAGGATTCCCAGGTCGTACGACGCACCGGCGCGGGCCGGGCCCGCACACGCCACCCCGGTAGATCACTCGCCCGGCCGTACGAAGACCGTGCGTCCGCCGATCACCGTGCGCAGACAGACCGGCAGGTCACGGCCCGGGGAGAGGTCGGGAAGGCCGGGGGTGCCGGAGCGCGGGTCGGTCGACCAGCGCGCGACCCGGTCGTCGGGCGCCTGGACGACCAGGGCGCCGGTGCGCCACACCGCGTAGTCGGCGGGCGCGCCCGGCACCAGGATTCCCGCGTCGTCCCGGCCGACGGCCCGCCAGCCGCCCCGCGTGTGCGCGGTGAACGCGGCGCGCACCGACACCCGGTGCTCCGGCGTGTGGTGGAAGGCGGCGGCGCGGACCGTGCCCCAGGGGTCCAGCGGCGTGACCGGGCTGTCCGAACCGAACGCGAGGGGCACCCCGGCCCGCAGCAGGGCCGCGAACGGGTTGAGCGCGCGGGCGCGTTCGGCACCCAGACGCTGGGCGTACATACCGTCCTCGCCACCCCACAGGGCGTCGAACGCGGGCTGCACGGACGCGGTCAGACCGAGCTCGGCGAAGGCGGCGACGGTCTCGGGGGTCAGCATCTCGGCATGCTCGACGCGATGGCGGGCGGCGCGGATCCGGGCGAGGCCGACCTGGTCGGCGGCGGCGCGCATCCCGTCGACGACGGCGGTCACGGCGGCGTCCCCGATCGCGTGGAAGCCCGCCTGGAGTCCCGCCTCGGTGCAGGCGACGACGTGGGCGGCGACGGCGGCCGCGTCCAGGTAGGCGGTGCCGGTGTGCCCGGCGTCGCGGTAGGGCTCGTGCAGGAGGGCGGTGTGGGAGCCGAGGGCGCCGTCGACGAACAGGTCGCCGGCCGCGCCGGCGGCGCCGAGTTCACGCGCCTTGTCGACGTCCTGTTCGGCCCAGTAGCCCACGACCCGGGGGCCCGGCTCCCGCGCGGCGAGTCGGAGCAGGCCGGTGAAGTCGTCCTCGGAGGAGATGTCGGGCCCGCCGCACTCGTGGACGGTGCCGATGCCGAGGGACACGGCGTGCGCGAGGGCGGCCCGCTGGGCCTCGGCGCGCTGGGCGTCGGTCAGGGCGGCCAGCGCGGTGGCGCGGACGGCGTGGTGGGCGTCGGCGACGAGCGGGGCGTCCGGCGCGCCGGCGGCGCCCGGCGTCATCTCCAGCAGGGCCGTGGTGACGACCGCCGAGTGGACGTCGATACGGGACAGGTACAGCGGACGGCCGCCGGTGGCCTCGTCGAGCTCCGCACGCGTCGGCGGGCGGCCGCCGGGCCAGCGGGCGGCGTCCCAGCCGTGCCCGAGCAGGACGCGGTCGCCCGGGCGGGCGGCGGCGAAGTGCCGTACCAGGGCGAGCGCGGCCTCCAGGGAGGGGGCGCCGGACAGGTCGAGCCCGGTCAGCGCGAGGCCGGTCGCCGTGGTGTGCACGTGCGCGTCGGTGAACGCGGGGGTGACCAGCGCGCCGTCCAGGTCGACGACCTCGTCCACGCCGTCCGCGAAGGCGTCGGCGGCCCCCTCGGAACCGACCCAGGCGACCTGGCCGCGCTCCACGACCATCGCGGTGGCGAAGGGATCGGCGGGGCTGTGGACCTCCCCACGGCGGAGGAGGACGGTCTGCGGCTGGGCGGTGGACTCACTCATGGGAACAGTCTCGCGCCTCGCCCGGCCGCCTTCGGACCGGGGTCGCCGGGAGGGCGGTCAGATCCTCGGCGGCCGTGCCTCGTACGGCGTGGACAGCACCACGGTCGTCCGGGTCGAGACGCCCGCCAGCGACCGCAGCCGGGCGAGCAGCTCCTCCAGCTCGTGCGGGGTGGCCACCCGGACCTTGAGGATGTAGTTCTCGTCGCCCGCCACGCTGTGGCAGGCCTCGATCTCGGGCACGCCCGCGAGCCGGTCCGCGATGTCGTCGGGGGCGCTGAGATCGAAGGGCTTCACCGAGATGAAGGCGGTCATGGGCAGTCCCACGGCCTCCGGGTCCACGACAGCGGCATAGCCGCGGATGACGCCGCGCTGCTCCAGCCGGCGCACCCGCTGGTGCACGGCCGACGTGGACAGGCCGGTGGCCTTGCCCAGGTCGGTGTAGCTCATCCGCCCGTCCTTGACGAGCAGCTGCACGATCTGTCGGTCCAGCTCCTCCATGGCAAGAACCTACAGGGCTCTTGATCTCCTCGGATACCTCGCCGGCCCAGGTCATGGCCGGTTCGTGATGTCGGCGCCGGCCGCTGTCGGTCCGCCGGGGGACAAACCGGCCGCAGCGGGCACCTGCGAGCGGCATGTGACGAAGGCCACAGTCGTCGAACAGGCTCCGTGATGTCGCCGTGATTAACGCCGTGGACCGGAGGGAAGTGCTTGCTGTGGTCGAGGCCGCAGCGCCTTCACGGCCCAGCCCGAGGGGGAGAATCCCATGCAGAGTCTTAAGCGTCCCGGTCGTACGGCGCCCAAGCGCCGGCAGCTTGTCGTCGAACCCGCTCCGGAGGGCGTCGAACCCGACGCCCTGGAGGACGACGAACTCGACGCGTACGACACCTTCGAGATGTACCGGGTGATCTGCCCGGACTGCGCGCAGCCCATCGCACTGCTGGCGGACGAGGAGGTCCTGCCGGAGCACGCGCTGTGCGCCTCGCCGTGGAACCCGTTCGGTCTCACCGTGTGCGCGGGGACCGGCCGCCTCGCCTCCGAGGCCCGCTCCGCGGACGAGTCGGCGGAGCCCCAGGAGCAGGACACCGCCCTGCTGTTGACGCTCCCTCAGGGGCTCGACTGGCGGACCCAGCCCTTCTCGCACGTCGGCGGCCCTGGCTCGCGGCCGATGCGGGTGCCGGTCATGCGGCGCCACGCCGCCTGAGCGAGCGCACCGCGCCGCATCCGATCCTCGTCGACGCCCGCACCATGGCATCGTGCTGCTCGCCGTGGTGCGGGAGTCGTGCGTGCGGGCCCGTCAACCGCCGTGCCTGCCAGGCGTGTTGAGCTGACGCACCCCGTGCGCGGCGCACGCCCCGGTGTGGGGGTGTCCGCGAACTCACGCCCGAATTGGCGGAGTAGTGACTTGACCGGCGGCCTCCGCGTTGCCCGGGTATGCCCCCCACCTACTCCGCGACCGGGCCCCAGCGACGCGTCTTCGTCCCGCGTCCCGCAGGAACGCTTCAGCCGCCGGCGCCGCCGCAGCAGCAGGACCCGCCGATCTACCGCGACCTGATGCGCATGTGGGCGGACCGCGGCCGGACGCTGCCCGGACATCACGACCCGGAGTGGATCCGGCTCGCGGCGCCGCAGGTCAAGCGCGGTCAGTTCAGCGTGACTCGGGACCCGCTAGGTGACGGGCGATGACCATGCGCTGAATCTGGTTGGTGCCCTCGACGATCTGCAGGACCTTGGCCTCGCGCATGTACCGCTCGGCCGGGAAGTCCGCGGTGTAGCCGTACCCGCCGAGGACCTGGACGGCGTCGGTGGCGACCTTCATCGCGGTGTCGGTGCAGTGCAGTTTCGCCATGGCCGCCTGCTTGGCGAACGGCCGGCCCGCGTCCTTCAGCCGGGCCGCCGCCAGGTACAGCGCGCGGCCGGCCTCGATCTGGGTGGCCATGTCGGCGAGCATGAAGCGCAGGCCCTGGAAGTCGGCGATCGGCTTGCCGAACTGGCGGCGCTCGGTGGCGTAGGTGACGGCCTCGTTCAAGGCCGCCTGGGCCACGCCGATCGCGCAGGCCGCGATGCCGAGCCGTCCCGAGTCGAGCGCGGACAGGGCGATGGCGAAACCCTGGCCCTCCTCGCCGAGGCGGCGCCCATCGGGGACGCGGACGCCGTCGAAGTGCACCTGGGCGGTGGGTGAGCCCTTCATGCCCATCTTCTTCTCCGGCGGGGCCGCGCCGACCCCGTCGGCGTCGCCGGGCACCAGGAACGCGGTGATGCCGCGCGGGCCCTCCTCGCCGGTGCGGGCCATGACGGTGTAGAAGTCGGCGATGCCGCCGTGCGTGATCCACGCCTTGGTGCCGGTGATCACCCACTCGTCGCCGTCCCGGACCGCCCGCGTGCGCAGGGAGGCCGCGTCGGATCCGGAGGCCGGCTCGGACAGGCAGTAGGCGCCGAGCAGCCCGCCGCCGAGCATCGCGGGCAGGTGCTCGACCTGCTGCTCCTTGCTGCCGTAGGTGGCGAGGGCGTAGGAGGCCAGGGTGTGGACGCTGACGCCGAGCCCGACGGTGAGGCGGGCCGCGGCGAGTTCCTCCAGGACCTGGAGGTAGACCTCGTACGGCTGGTCACCGCCGCCGTACTCGCTCTCGTAGGGCAGACCGAGCAGGCCGGACTCGGAGAGCAGCGTGAAGACCTCGCGCGGGAAGCGCCCGGCGTCCTCCTCCTCGGCCGCCTTCGGGGCGATCTCGCGCTGCGCGATGTCGCGGACGAGCGAGATCAGATCCCGGGCCTCGTCCGTGGGCAGTTGACGGTCCACCGTCTGCGGGGCGCGGTCGGGCATGGCGACGATCCTCCCTGTCGGGCACGTCGGCGGACGTGTCGCCTTGGGTTCGGCGGCTCCGCCAGGTCTCTCTGGGCCAGTCCGATGCTCGCGAACCCCGGGTCTCGGAGGCTGCTGACCAGCGGCTGTGCGCTGTGAGTATGCCCGATCGGGCGTATGCCGTCACCAGTTAACGACCGCTCACTCCACAACGTGTCCAGCACGTTACCGCGGTGCGGAATTGGTCCGAACCATTGACGTACTGGTCTAGTCCTCCTACCTTGACGGAGCGGTTCATCAACGCGTTCATGCCAATCGGCCCAGCTCCCCTCTCCCCCACGGAGGACGCACCCCGATGCACAATCCGCACCCCCCACGCCCCCGGCTCCTCGCGTTCGTGTCCGCCGCCTGCGCGGCGGTCCTCGGCGCCGGACTGCTCGCCGGCGCCGCACCGGCCGGCGCCGAGCCCGCCTCCGGCCCGAGACTCTCCGCCGGCTCCAAGGTCGTCGGCTACTTCACCGAATGGGGCACGTACGACCGCAAGTACTACGTCAAGAACATCGAGACGTCCGGTTCGGCGAACAAGCTCACCCACATCAACTACGCCTTCGGCAACGTCACCGGCGGCAAGTGCGCGATGGGCGACTCCTACGCCGCGACCGAGCGCACCTACACCGCGGGCGAGTCGGTGGACGGCGTCGCCGACACCTGGGACCAGCCGCTGCGCGGGACGTTCAACCAGCTGCGCGAGCTCAAGAAGAAGCACCCGGGCCTGAAGGTCCTGTGGTCCTTCGGCGGCTGGACCTGGTCGACCGGCTTCGGCGAGGCCGCCCGCAACCCGGCCGCGTTCGCGCAGTCCTGCTACGACCTGGTCGAGAACTCGAAGTGGGCCGACGTCTTCGACGGCATCGACATCGACTGGGAGTACCCGAACGCCTGCGGTGCCACCTGTGACACCAGCGGCCGCGACGCCTTCAGGAACGTGATGTCGGCCGTGCGGGCGAAGTTCGGCTCCGGCAACCTGGTCACCGCGGCGATCACCGCGGACGCCACCAGCGGCGGCAAGATCGACGCGGCGGACTACGCGGGCGCGGCGCGCTACGTCGACTGGTACAACCCGATGACGTACGACTTCTTCGGCGCCTGGGACGCGACCGGTCCCACGGCTCCGCACTCGGCGCTGACCTCGTACTCCGGCATCCCGAAGGCGCAGTTCCACACCTCGGCGACCATCGCGAAGCTGAAGGGCCTCGGCATCCCGTCGTCCAAGCTGCTGCTCGGCATCGGCTTCTACGGGCGCGGCTGGACCGGCGTCACCCAGTCGCAGCCCGGCGGCACCGCGACGGGCGCGGCGCCCGGCACCTACGAGGCGGGCATCGAGGACTACAAGGTGCTGAGGACGAGGTGCCCGGCGACCGGCACGGTGGGCGGCACGGCGTACGCGAAGTGCGGGGACCAGTGGTGGAGCTACGACACCCCGGCGACCGTCGGGACGAAGATGACCTACAAGGACCAGCAGGGTCTCGGCGGCACCTTCTTCTGGGAGCTGAGCGGCGACACCGCCAACGGTGAGCTGATCAAGGCCATCAGGTAGCCGGTCCCACGGGGGACTCGGGGCGGAGGACCACGAGCCTCCGCCCCTTGCCGTGCGGGTCAGGCCTCACGGCGGGCCGGCTGCGGGGCGCGGTAGGCGGGGGCGAGGTCCTCGATGGCGCGCAGGGCGCCGCCCAGGGTCTTCACCAGCAGTTCGCGCATGGCGTCACGGGGCAGCTCGGGGCGGTCGATCCAGTCGAGGGTGGCGCCCTCCACGCTGCACACCCAGGCCAGCAGGCCCATGCGGGCGAGCGGGGCGATGTCGGTGCGGCCGTACGCGCCCTCCGCGATGGTGGCGATGATCGCCTCGCGCACGCCGTCCCGGACGGAGTGCACCTCGGTGTCGAAGCCGACGCCGCCGCTGACGATGGTGCGGTAGGCGGCCTGGTTGTGCTCGGCGTAGCACAGATAGCTGTCGATGGTGCGGTGCACCCGGTCCACGGGCTCCAGTTCACCCCCGCTCGCCGCGAAGGTCACGAGCTCGGCCACGGATTCCTGGATGATCGCGAGGTAGTAGCCGCGCTTGGACTGGAAGTAGTAGTAGATGAGCCCCTTGGCCACATGGGCCTGCCGGGCGATGTCGTCCATGGAGAGCGCGTCGTACGACGTGTCGGCGAACAGCTTCCGCCCGATGGCGATGAGTTCGGCTCGGCGTGCCATCGAGCGCTCGGTGCCGCGGGCCCTGGGACGGGCCGCGTCGCGCTGCTGACTAATATTCAATTTCGACCCTGTTATCCAACGGGCGGCGGGACATCGGCAGTATGGCAGACGGGCGCCAGCTGCTTGTTCGAGTGTGATCGAGGCTGACGGGTCCGCTCACAGCGGGGTCGGTATATGTCCGGCCCGGGGGCGCGGTGTGGGTCAGCTCACAACAGCCCGAGCTGGGTGACGAGCATCGCGATCACCACGACGAGGGTCCAGCCCATGAGGTGTTCGAGGATCTTGGGGCCGTCTTCCCGGGGTCCGCCGGTGCGGACGCGGCCCGCCGAGGTGGAGTGCGCGGTCATATGCCCCACCTTGCCATCGCCGGCGGCCCGTGCGGCCGAGACGTTGCTCACAGCGGCAGGGCCCCGGTCACCCGGAGCCCTGTCACCGTCGCGCGCCGAGCGGGGTCAGCGCACACCCACCGCGGCGAGCGCGGCGCGCTGGCGGGGCGTCGGCCGCGCCGGGAAGTAGAGGTAGCAGACGCCACCGGTGCCCGAGACGACCTTGCCGCTCGCGTTGTAGCGCTTGGTCCTGAGCCAGATATTTTCCCACTCCCGCCGCTTGTAGACACGGCGTACGGCCTCGTTGGTCGGCGAGTTGGGGTCGTTGGCGATCACGTCGCCGTCGGCGGTGAACCCGACGACGGTCATGAGGTGCCCGGCGGTGCCGTAGCCCGCCCCGGTCAGCTCCTCCTTGAGGAAGGACTGGGACGTGATGGCCGGGATGCCGGCGGCGATCAGCGTCTCCAGGTCGGTCAGTGAGCCGAGCCGGGTGACCACGCCCTGGAGGCCGTCGAAGGTGGCCGCGTAGGCGGCGTTGAACGGCCAGTTCCCGCAGCCCTCGTACTGGTGGTCGTAGGTGAAGCGGGCGGCGTGGCAGACCTGCGGGTCGGTGTACGCCGGATCAACCCAGGACAGTTGCTCCGGGGTGAGCCGGCCGCCCCAGTACTCGATGATCATCTGCGAGGAGGTGGGGCTGCACCAGGCCTCGCCGCCGTTGTCGTATTCCGGGTACTGGCCGACGTGGAGCTCCTGCGAGTAGCGCGGGACGGTCAGCTCGCGGGCGAGGCCGGGCTCCGAGGCGGGGACGGTGAAGCGGTCCGGGACGTCGGAGCCCATCGCACCGGCCCGCCAGACCTTCGGGGTCACCTTGGTGCCGGGCTCGCGGTGGAGGGTCAGCCGCAGCCGGTACGAGGCGAGGCGCAGGCCCGTCGCCGGGTCGTCGATCGCGAAGGTGTCCGTCCAGACGCTGCTGCGGCCGTCGCTCTGGTCGTCGACCGAGGTGCGCCGGATGTCCTGGTCGCCGGCCGCCCAGCGGCCCATCACGTACCAGGGGGTGGCCGTGCCGTCGGAGTAGGTGCCCTCGAGTTCGATCTGCAGCCAGCTCCCGGCCGGCGTGTGCGCGTTCCAGGACGCGATCACCTCGGTCGCCGGGACGGCGAGACGGTGGACGGGGGACGTCCAGGTCGCGTACTCCCAGCGGGCCTTCGTCCCGGTGTGCGGGTCCGTGTACTCGGTCGTGCCCGCCGGCGTGCCGATCACCAGGCCGGGGCGGGAGCCCGCGACGGCGCGGGTGCCCGCGGCGGTGCCGCCGCGCCAGTCCGTGTACGAGGTCCAGGCGCGGTAGTCGACCTGGCGGGCGGCGGCACGGGGGGAGCGGTCGGTGTCGGCCTCGACGGCGGTACCGGCGGCGGCCGCGGGTCCCGCGGTGCCGGTGACGGCTGCGGCCACCGCGGCCGCCAGAACGATTCTGCGGGACGGCTGTTCGGCTGTGCTCATGGGCGGGAGACCCCCAGGTGTCGAGTCGGGTGGGTCCGGTGCACGGGTGTGCGCCAACTATGGCCGCCCCCGGCGGCGTCTGCCAGCACTTCGGCCCCGGGCGTGCCCGCCAATATTGGTCTCGACCACTGGCATGACCTGCGGTTGTCCGCAAAGACACCCTTCACGTCCGCACCCCGGGGCGGGCGCCGACGTCCCGGGGAACACCGGGACGGCGTACCCCGGGACGTGGGACGCGGCCTCAGACGAGGTCCATGGCGGCGATCTGGTCGGGGCGGCCGTAGCCCACCGGGCCGGGGAAGCGGCGCCGCGCCGAGGTGAACCACCACAGCGTGGCCACACCCAGGACGGCGGCGAGGACGACCGGTGCGTAGTTGAACGAGGTCACGGTGACCGGCGCGACGTGCGGCAGCATGAACAGGACGCTGCTGAGCAGGATCCAGGTCACCGCGACCGTCGCGACCGGGCGGCCCCATCGGCCCAGGTGCCAGGGGCCGGGCTCGAAGGCGTCGCCGAGCCGCAGCCGCAGCAGGATCGGGATGCCGTAGGCGAGGAAGAGCCCGACGACGTTCACGCTGACGACGGCGGTGAACGCGGTGGGCGACCACCAGCCGGGCAGGACCAGCACCACCGAGCAGCCGACCGCGAGCCACACCGCGTTGACCGGGGTGCGGGTGCGCGGGGACACCGAGTGCCACCACCGGGACCCCGGCATCGCGCCGTCCCGGGAGAAGGCGAAGATCTGCCGGGCGTTGCTGGTGAGGTTGGCCAGTCCGCAGAACAGCATCGCGCCGATCACGATGACCAGCAGCGCCTTCGCGGCGGCCGGGCCGACCCCGTCGATCAGGACGCGCACGGCGGGCGCGTCGGCGGCGGCCACCTGGTCGTAGTCCCGCACGCTGTAGACGAGGGCGCACATCAGGACGAGACCGGCCGGCGCCGAGAAGGCTATCGAACGAGTGATCCCTTTCGGTGCGTTGACGGTCGCCCGGACCGTCTCCTCCGACATGTGGAAGCTGCCGTCGAAGCCGGTGAAGGTCCAGCTGGTGACCAGCAGTCCGAGCATGCCGCCGTAGAGGCCGCTCGTGAAACCGGTGTTGTTCGCGAAGTGCGCGACGAACGACGCCGGCTGGTGCCGGTCGGGCACGGTGACGAGGGCGGTCACGATGACGGCCAGCCCGCACAGCAGCCACCACACGGAGATCCGGTTCAGCACGGCGACCAGCTGCACGGTGTAGGTGTGGGCGAGCCCCTGCGCCGTGATGATCAGGGCTGTGAGCAGCACCGTCCGGTGGCCGGTCGGCTGGTAGCCGGGCCACTGCAGGGCGATCAGGGCCTGCAGGAAGGTGGCGGCGGCGTACCCGGTGGCGGCCGTACCGCCGACCTGGCCGACGAAGTTGAGCCAGCCCGTGTACCAGGACCAGGCGCCTCTGTGCCGGCGGGCCAGTTTCCCCGCGGAGAAATACAGGGCCCCGCTCGTCGGATAGGCCGAGGCGACTTCCGCCATCGATGCCCCCACGAAGAGCACCATGACGGACACGCCGATCCAGCCGAAGACGAGAATTGCGGGGCCGCCCGCGTCCAGTCCGAATCCGAAACCGGAGAAGATGCCGGCGACCACATTGATGACGGTGAAGGATATGGCGAAATTGTCGAACGCCTGAAAACGACGTGTGAGTTTCCTCGGATAACCCATCGCGCGCAGGGCCGCGTCGTCGTCCAGCGCGATCGGATCCACTGCCCCGCGCGCCCGGGCACGCGAGGCCGGTATCCGTGAGGACACGGTTCTGACCTTCCTCTCGGTGGGGGGTGGAGGCCGTCAGGCACCGGGGACGGGCAGACCGCAGGCGCGGCGCGCCCGGGACAGCTCGTCGGCCGGGTCGCCGAAGACGGCCCAGGGCATGCGCGAGGCGTACGGCCCCATGGCCGTGAACGCCGTACGCGCCTCCTCCGCACGCCGGGCCATGACCAGGGCGTGCGCGAGGTACGCGAGGTCGAGGACCGGAGTGAAGGCGTAGTCGGCCACCGTGGGCAGCCAGTCGCGGTGCAGGGCGACCGCCGTGGCGCGCCACTGCGGCTGCTCCCAGACGCCGTCGGCGAGCAGCCGGGTGGGGTCGTAGCACTCCACGAGGGCGACCAGGGGGAGCAGTCCCAGGGCCGAGCCGGCCGGGGCCCGCTGGCCGAGGAAGGCGGCCACGTCCCAGGCGGCGGTCACGGAGCCGCCGTGGCGGGGGAAGAAGCAGGCGAGGAACCGGTGGTGGGCCTCGCGGTGCCAGGGGTCCAGCGACAGGACGTGGGCGAAGAGACGCCAGGGCCCGGGTGGCGCGGTGAGCAGGCCCCTCGGCGCCGCGTCCCGCAGCCGGTGCAGCCGGGCCATCGCCAGCTTGGCCACCCAGGGCGTGGGGTCGGCGGGATCGGCCCTCGCGGCCCGTTCGCAGGCGGCCAGCGCGATCCGCTCCAGCGCCTCGGCCCGCGGGTCGTGCGCGTCGGCCGCGCGCAGGACCCGCACCACCGCGACCCGCGCCCACAGCAGCATCGCCTCCGGGCCGGGCTCCTCGGCCAGCCAGCGCTCCACGAGGTCGGAGTCGGCGGCCTCCGAGGCGAGCACGAGCGAGCGGTGGGCACGCAGCGCGAAGTCTCCCCGGGTTTGCGCCAAAGCCTCGCGGGCGCCCCGATATCGGCCGGCCCGCACCTCGACGCAAACGCGCGCGAGCACCCGGTCGTCGGCCGCCGGATGCCACACGTACTGCCCTTCGAATAACCCAGCGGCCATCTGTCCCAGCCCATCCCCCGTTGTGGCACCTCACCGTCGCGCACCAGGCACCCTACTCAGCGTCGCCCGCCTCCGGAACATCGATTTCACCGTGGTGGCCGGAGTTTTTCGACGGCAATGGAGAAAGCATGGAGTAGTTCAAAGCGAGACGTTTTCTCATCACGGGCCGGACTCGGTTCCGGCCGCCCACTAGAATGTGCCGACGCGGTGCGCCAGCACTCCCTCCGACTTCGGGAAGAACGATTCACGAGCTCGCCTCCCGGCTCCGCCGGCTGCCCCCGTCCTGCGGTCCGGTCCGCCTGATCGCCGTCGACGGGCACGCCGGTTCCGGAAAGTCCACGTTCGCCCCGGAGTTGGCGCGCTCCCTCGGCGACGCCCCGGTCCTGCATCTCGACGACATCGCCAGCCACGACGAGCTGTTCGACTGGACCGCCCGTCTGACCGCCCAGGTGATCGAGCCCTTCGCCCGTGGCGGGGCCGCCCTCTACACCCCCTACGACTGGCGGGCGCGCCGCTTCGGGCCCTCCGTCGCCCTGCCGCCCGAGCCGGTGGTCGTCCTGGAGGGGGTGGGCGCGGGCCGGCGCGCCCTGCGGCCGTATCTCGCCCGGCTGCTGTGGATGGAGCTGCCGGCCGAGGAGTCCTGGGCCCGCGGGCGGGCCCGCGACGGGGAGGAGCAGCGGGAGTTCTGGGACGGCTGGGTCACGGCGGAACGCGCTCACTTCGCCGCGGACCCGTCCCGGCCCTTCGCCGACCTCCTGGTGCGGCAGAAAAAGCAGGGGACACCGGGATATGAGGTGATGTACGGGCCTGCTGTGACCGCTGGAGCGGACCACTCGGTCACCCACCGTGACGACCCGTCGGCACGGTGCTGAACTGGTGAAGGCTGCTCCCCGGCGACTTCCCGGGGTGCCCCAACTTGGCTTGACCCAAGGGCCGTACAGGTCTTACGTTCTCAATATGCGGTCATGAGAAACCGCTCTCCAGACGCGAAGCCCCCGGTTGTTCCCCCGTGATCGGGGGCTTCGTTCTGCCCGGACGCGGTGTCCCGGGCGCCGAGAGGGGCGATCCGATCACCCTCGGTCACCGCCGCGCGCTCCCCCGATGTGCCCCCACCTCCCCCGACGGCCTGTGCGGCACCCTGGGGCGCGCCACGCCCTCGCAGGTACGATGCCCTCGGTGCGACGTACGGACGGCTGCTCTGCGCACCGTGGCAACTCCGGTCCGCGGTACGGCGGTTCGAATACCGGCGGCCAGGGCGAGCGGTCGGCCAACCGACGGGGGGCACGGTTTGTGGGGGACGTGATGGACTTCGGCACGCAGGGCCCCGAGGCCCCGGCCGACCTCGCCTGGCTGCGAGGTGTGGACGCCTACACGATGGGGGCGTACCCGCAGGCGGAGGAGGAGTTCCGCACCGCGGTGCGGATCGATCCGGGGATGGCCGACGGCTGGCTCGGCCTGCACGCGCTGCGCGTCGACACGACGACCGCGCTGCTGCGGATGTTCCGGCACCGGGACCGCTTCGGGGAACAGCGCGCCCGGCACCGCCGTACGCTCAACTCCTGGTACTGGCTCGGCTGGTGGGTGCAGCCGGTGCTGGAGAGCCCGCGCGATCTTCTGCTGGCCCACGCCTCGCACTGGCTGGACGGACGGCACGTTCCCGAGCTGGACCGCGCGCTCGCCGGGCTGCCGCCCGTGGACAGCGACCACCAGGTCCGCTTCCTGCACGCCTGCCGGGCCTACCTGGTCAAGGACTGGGAGCAGCTCGTGCGGCACACCGACCCCCTGCTCGACGATCCGATGCTCGGCATCGAGGCCGGTCTGTTCGGCGGCATGGCACGGGTGCGCCTGGAGATGTACGGGCAGGCCGAACCCCTGCTGTCGGCCGCGCTGATGCGGTGCCGCAGCGAGCAGCCGCAGCGCAAGGAGCTGCGGTACTGGCTGGCCCGGGCGCACGAGGGCACCGGCCGCTCGGCGGCGGCGCTCCCCCTGTACCGGGCGGTGCACCGCGTCGACCCGGCCTTCATGGACACCTCGGCCCGGCTCGCCGCCATCGCCGAGGGCGACGGGTACGACGACAGCGCCGACCTGGCCGCGATCGCACTGGCCGGGTTCGGGCAGGACGTCGACGGCACCGACGGACTCGACCCGCTGTTCGGCGTCGAGGGACGCGACCTGAAGCTGTCGGACCCCGAGCCGCCGGCCGGCCCCCTGCCGTCGGTGGCGGATCCGGCGGTGCGGGAGAAGGCGGCCGTGCCGTCGCAGCCGCTGCCCGCCGGGCCGACCGACCCCGCGCTGCTCGAGGAGGCGCTCGCCGAACTCGAGCGCATGGTGGGGCTGGAGCCCGTCAAACGCCAGGTCAAGGCGCTGTCCGCACAACTGAACATGGCGCGGCTGCGGGCCGGGCAGGGACTGCCGGTGCAGCCGCCCAAGCGGCACTTCGTCTTCTCCGGCCCTTCCGGCACCGGCAAGACCACGGTCGCCCGGATCCTGGGCCGGGTCTTCTACGCGCTCGGGCTGCTCGGCGGCGACCACCTCGTGGAGGCCCAGCGGGCTGACCTGGTCGGCGAGTACCTGGGCCAGACCGCCGTGAAGGCCAATGAGCTCATCGACTCCGCGCTCGGCGGTGTGCTGTTCGTGGACGAGGCGTACTCGCTGTCCAACACCGGCTACGGCAAGGGCGACGCCTACGGCGACGAGGCCCTCCAGGTGCTGCTGAAGCGGGCCGAGGACAACCGGGACCATCTGGTCGTGATCCTGGCCGGCTATCCCGAGGGCATGGACCGGCTGCTGGCCGCCAACCCCGGGCTGTCCTCCCGGTTCACCACCCGCGTCGACTTCCCCTCGTACCGCCCGCTGGAGCTCACCGCGATCGGCGAGGTGCTCGCCGCCGAGAACGGCGACCTGTGGGACGAGGAGGCGCTGGACGAGCTGCGGTCCATCGCCGGGCACGTGGTCGACCAGGGATGGATCGACGAACTCGGCAACGGGCGGTTCCTGCGGACGCTGTACGAGAAGAGCTGCGCCTACCGGGATCTGCGTCTGTCGGTCTACCCGGGTGCGCTGACCCGGGAGGAGCTGGCGACGCTGCGGCTGCCCGATCTGATGCAGGCGTACGGCGAGGTGCTGTCGGGGCGGGGGCCGCAGGACCCGTCGGCGCGCTGACGGGTCCCGCGGCGTGCGGCCGGCTCAGCCGGCCAGGGCTCCCTCCGGCTCGCCCGTGCTCAGCCTGGGGCCGGTCACCCGTACCTCCGGCAGCTCCCGGTGGGCCGGGTCGCGGACCTCGCCCACCAGCAGCTCCAGCACGTCCTCCAGCGCGACCAGGCCGAGGACCCGGCCGGACGCGTCGGCCACCTGGGCCAGATGGGTGGCGGCCCGCCGCATGACGGTGAGGGCGTCGTCCAGGGGCAGTTCGGAGCGCAGGGTCGTCATCGGGCGCCACACGTGCTGCGGCACCGCCCGTTGGGACTCCTCCAGGTCCAGGACGTCCTTCACGTGCAGGTAGCCCATGAAGGCGCCGTTCTCGGCCGCCACGGGGAACCGGGAGTAGCCGGTACGGGCGGTGAGGGCGACGATCTGGCCGGGGGTGACCGAGGGGCTGACGGTGACCAGCGACTCGCGCCGGAGCAGGACGTCCGTCACCGGACGCGAGCCCAGCTCCAGGGCGTCCTCCAGGCGCTCCTGCTCCTCGGGGTCGAGCAGTCCGGCCTGGCCGGAGTCCTCCACGAGCCGGTTGAGCTGCTCGCTGGTGAACACCGCCTCGACCTCGTCCTTCGGTTCGACGCGGAACAGCCGCAGGACGGCCTGCGCGACCGCGCCGAGGGCGACGGTGATCGGCCGGCAGAAGCGGGCGAAGTACACCAGACCGGGGCTCAGCCACAGCGCGGCCTTCTCCGGTGCCGCCATGGCCAGGTTCTTCGGCACCATCTCGCCGATGACCAGGTGGAAGAAGACGACCGCGGCGAGCGCGATGACATAGGTGAGCGGATGGATCACGCCGTCCGGCATGTGCACCCACTCGAACACCGGCTCCAGCAGATGCGCCACCGTCGGCTCGGCGACCGCGCCGAGCGTCAGGGAGCAGACGGTGATGCCGAACTGGGCGGCGGCCATCATCTGCGGCAGATGCTCCAGCCCGTACAGCACCTGGCGGGCGCGGGCCGTGCCGAGCGGCTCGACCTGGCTGCGGCGGACCGAGACCAGGGCGAACTCGGCGCCCACGAAGAATCCGTTGGCGAGCACGAGCAGCGCGGCGAAGAGAAGCTGGAGCACGCTCATCGGGCTACCTCCACGACGGCCCCGGTGCGCACCAGCCGGACCCGTTCGGCCCGGTAGTGCCCGACCCGGCGCACGGACAGCCGCCAGCCGGGCAGCTCCGCCTTGTCGCCGACGGCCGGGATCCGTCCGAGCAGGTCGGCGACCAGGCCGGCCACGGTCTCGTACGGTCCCTCGGGCACGTCGAGACCTATGCGCTGGAGGATGTCGACCCGGCAGCTGCCGTCGGCGTCCCAGGCCGGCCGGCCGTCCTCGGGCGGGGCCGCGGCGAGTTCGGGCAGGTCCTGCCCGTCGTGCTCGTCCCGCACCTCGCCGACGATCTCCTCGACGATGTCCTCCAGCGTCACCACGCCGGCCGTGCCGCCGTACTCGTCGACGACGACGGCGATGGGCTGCTCGCTGCGCAGCCGGGCGAGGAGCGGCTGGACCGGCAGGGTCTCGGGGACCAGCAGGGCCGGCCGGGCGATCCGGCCGACGGGGGTGCGCAGCCGGTCACTCGAACGGACCGCGAGCGCGTCCTTCAGATGGACCATGCCGACGATCTCGTCGATCCGTTCCCGGTAGACCGGGAAGCGGGACAGGCCGGTGGCGCGGGTGAGGTTCACCACGTCCTCGGCCGTGGCCGACGACTGGAGCGCGCTGACCTTCACCCGCGGGGTCATGACGTGCTGCGCGGTCAGCTCACCGAGGGACAGGGTGCGGACGAAGAGGTCCGCGGTGTCCTGCTCCAGGGCGCCGGCCTGCGCGGAGTGGCGGGCCAGGGAGACCAGTTCGCCGGGGGTGCGGGCGGACGCCAGCCCCTCGGTGGGCTCGACGCCCATGGCCCGGACCAGACGGTTGGCGACGGAGTTCAGCGCTGCGATGACCGGGCGGAACAGCAGGGCGAAGACGTGCTGGGGTCCGGCGACGAAGCGCGCGACCTGCAGGGGCCGCGACACCGCCCAGTTCTTGGGCACGAGCTCGCCGATCACCATCTGCACGGCCGAGGCCAGCAGCATGCCGACGACCACGGCGACACCGGACACCGCCCCCTCGGGGACGCCGATCGCGCTGAACGGACCGCCCAGCAGCTCGGCCAGGGCCGGTTCGGCGAGCATGCCGACGACCAGGGAGGTGATGGTGATGCCGAGCTGGGTGCCGGAGAGCTGGAAGGACAGTTCCCGGAGGGAGGCGACGACCCGGTGGGCCCGTCGATCGCCCTCGGCGGCGGCCTTCTCGGCGTCCGTGGCCTCGACGGTGACCAGGCCGAATTCGGCGGCCACGAAGAAGCCGTTGGCGAGGATGAGGAGGAACGCGGCTGCCAGGAGCAGCAGGGGGGTACTCATGATGCCGCCGCCCCGATATGTCGGGGGCGGGCGGCGCAGGTACTACAGGACGATCCGTCCATCGCTGGAGGGAATCACTCCTCGGGTAGGAGGGGCCTTCGAAGGACCGGTCGGACCCACGAGAGGCGGAGGCGTCGTGGAAACGCCTCCGCCAACAGATTAATCAAGACCGGGGCACTTGCGGCAGGGCGAACGCCCCCGAGTGCGCCCTGACGGGTGGCGGGTCAGCCCTGACGGCCCTCGGGGTCCTGGACGGAACGGGCCTCGGCGAGGGCGCGCAGGGCGCGGGCGTCGGCGATGGCCTTGTCCTTGGCGATACCGGGCTGGATGCCGAGCGCGGGCAGGCTGGTGCCGTCGCTGAGGTCGAGGAAGACCCAGGGGTCGCCGGGCCGCAGGTTCACCCGGACGATCTCGGCCCAGGCCAGCCGGCGCCGGGACGCGATGTTCACCACGGTGACGCCGGCCTCGTCGGCGACCACCCGGACGCGCGCCAGCTGGGCGAGCACGCCGAACATGAGGGCGCCGGTGAGGATGAAGCTGAGCCGCTCCCCCGGGCCGAGCTTGTCCAGCAGCAGCGCGACCGCCGTGATGACAACGAAGATCGCGAGGCCCGCGGCGAGCAGGATGGCGCGGGTGCGGCCCGGCCGGAAGGTGACGGGAAGGGTGGGCAGCTCGGACATGACGGGGCTCTCGGAGGACATCTCGGTGTGTCAGAGGCGGCAGGCGTGGATGGCCGTGGTCAGGATGGCCCGGGCGCCGATGTCGTACAGGTCGTCCATGATCCGCTGGGCCTCGCGGGCCGGGACCATGGCGCGGACGGCGACCCAGCCCTCGTTGTGCAGCGGCGAGACGGTCGGCGACTCCAGGCCGGGCGTGAGGGCGACGGCCTTCTCCAGCTGCTCGACGCGGCAGTCGTAGTCCATCATCACGTACGTCCGGGCGACCAGGACGCCCTGGAGGCGGCGCAGGAACTGCTGCACCTTGGGGTCCTCGGAGTCCGCGCCGGTCCGGCGGATGACGGCGGCCTCGGACTTCATGATCGGGTCGCCGACGACCTCCAGGCCGGCGTTGCGCAGCGAGGTGCCGGTCTCCACGACGTCCGCGATGACCTGGGCGACACCGAGCTGGATGGCGGTCTCGACGGCGCCGTCGAGGTGCACGACGGAGGCGTCGATGCCGTGGTCGGCGAGGTACTTGGCGACGATGCCCTCGTAGGAGGTGGCGATCGTCTTGCCCTTGAGGTCCGCGAGGTCGCCGCCGACGGTGCCCGGCTTGGTGGCGAAGCGGAAGGTGGAGCGGGCGAAGCCGAGCGGCAGGATCTCCTCGGCGCCGGCGCCGGAGTCGATCAGCAGGTCGCGGCCGGTGATGCCGATGTCGAGCTGACCCGAGGCGACGTAGATCGCGATGTCGCGGGGGCGGAGGTAGAAGAACTCGACGTCGTTCTCCGGGTCGACGATCCGCAGTTCCTTGGACTCGCGGCGCTGCTGGTAGCCGGCCTCATGCAGCATGTCCGCCGCAGGGCCGGAGAGTGAACCCTTGTTGGGGACGGCGATGCGCAGCATGAGGTCGGCTTCCTTCGTTCGCTCGGCGGTGTGACGGGGTGGTAGTGCTCAGAGGTGGGCGTAGACGTCGTCCAGGGAGATCCCGCGGGCGACCATCATCACCTGGACGTGGTAGAGCAGCTGCGAGATCTCCTCGGCGGCGGCTTCCTTGCCCTCGTACTCGGCGGCCATCCAGACCTCGGCGGCCTCCTCGACGACCTTCTTGCCGATGGCGTGGACGCCCTTCTCGACGAGTTCGGCGGTGCGGGAGGTGGCGGGATCGCCCTGGGCTGCCTTGTGCTGGAGCTCGGTGAAGAGCTCCTCGAACGTCTTCTTGGACATGGTGACGCTCAGCCTATGCCACATGTGCCGTTCGTCAGCGCCAGGGTTCGGATACCGAGCGCAGGGTCGCCGCCGTCGCCACGGCCGCGGTCACCGCCTCGTGCCCCTTGTCCTCGCTGGAGCCCTCGATGCCGGCCCGGTCCAGGGCCTGCTCCTCGGTGTCGCAGGTCAGCACGCCGAACCCGACGGGGACGCCGCTGTCGACCGAGACCTGGGTGAGGCCCTGGGTCACGCCCTGGCACACGTACTCGAAGTGGGGGGTGCCGCCGCGGATGACGACACCCAGGGCCACGATCGCGTCGTAGCCGCGACCCGCGAGGACCTTGGCGACGACCGGGAGCTCCCAGCTGCCGGGTACCCTGAGCAGGGTCGGCTCGTCGATCCCCAGGTCGTGCAGGGCGCGCAGCGCGCCGTCGACCAGTCCGTCCATCACCTTCTCGTGCCACTGCGCCGCGATGACGGCGACCCGCAGGTCACCCACATTGCGTACGGACAGCTCCGGTGCGCCCTTGCCGCTCACGTTCTCGTGTCTCCTCGGTGTGGTTCTACTGGCTGGTGCAGGTGGACAGGGCGGACGGGGCCGGGACCGCGGGCTCCGGGTCCAGCCAGGGCAGTTCGTGCCCCATCCGGTCGCGCTTGGTGCGCAGGTACCGCAGGTTGTGCTCGCCCGCCTGGACGGGCATCGGCTCGCGCTCACTGACCTGGATGCCGTGGGCGAGCAGCGCGTCGGACTTGTCGGGGTTGTTGGTCAGCAGACGTACGCTGCGCACCCCTAGGTCGGCGAGGATGCGCGCGCCGGCGCCGTAGTCGCGGGCGTCGGCGGGCAGGCCGAGTTCGAGGTTGGCGTCGAGGGTGTCGCGGCCGCGCTCCTGGAGTTCGTAGGCACGCAGCTTGGACATCAGGCCGATGCCCCGACCCTCGTGGCCGCGCAGGTAGACGACGACGCCGCGGCCCTCGTCCTGGATGCGGTGCAGCGCGGCCGCCAACTGGGGGCCGCAGTCGCAGCGCTGGGAGCCGAAGACGTCACCGGTGAGGCATTCGGAGTGGACGCGGACCACGACGTCCTCGCCGTCGCCGATCTCGCCGTGGACGAGGGCGACGTGCTCGACGCCGTCGACGGTGGAGCGGTAGCCGTAGGCCGTGAACGTGCCGTGGGCGGTGGGGAGATGGACCTCGGCCTCGCGCCGGACGGTTGAGTCGGCGGCGAGCCGGTCCTCGTCGGGGGCGGTGGGCTCCACGGGCTTCGGGTGCTCGGCCTCGCGCCGGTAGGCGACGAGGTCGGCGATGGAGACGATCGTCAGGCCGTGCTTGCGGGCGAACGGGATCAGCTCGGGCAGCCGCAGCATCTCGCCGTCCTCCCCGGCGATCTCCACGATGGCGCCGGCCGGGCGCAGTCCGGCGAGCCGGGCGAGGTCGACGGCGGCCTCGGTGTGGCCGTTGCGGACGAGGACGCCGCCGGGCCGGGCGCGCAGCGGGAAGATGTGTCCGGGGCGGACGAGGTCCGTGGGCCGGGCCGTGCCGCTCGCCAGGAGCTGGAGGGTGGTGGACCGGTCGGAGGCCGAGATGCCGGTGGTCACGCCGTGCTCGGCGGAGGCGTCGACGGAGACGGTGAACGCCGTCTTCATCGACTCGGTGTTGTCCGCCACCATCTGCGGCAGTTCGAGCCGGTCGAGCTCCTCGGGCTCCATGGGCGCGCAGATCAGCCCGCGGCACTCGCTCATCATGAAGGCGACGATCTCGGGCGTCGCGTGTTCGGCGGCGACGACGAGGTCGCCCTCGTTCTCCCGGTCCTCGTCGTCGACGACCACGACGGGGCGGCCGGCCGCGATGTCGGCGACGGCCCGCTCGATCGGGTCGAGCCGCAGGTCCTCGGCGCTCTCGGCGCTGTACAGAATCGGTGCCGCGGTCATACCGGCGCTCCTTCCAGGACGGGCCGCGCGCCGTTGCGGGAGCGCAGCCACCAGTCGCGCATGCCCCACAGGACGAGTGCGCCGTAGATGACGTAGACGAAGCCGGAGAAGGCGTAGCCGTTGGCGAAGTTGAGGGGGACGCCGACCAGGTCGACGAGGAGCCAGGCGAACCAGAACTCGACCATGCCGCGCGCCTGGGCGTACATCGCGACGACGGTGCCGACGAAGATGTAGGCGTCGGGCCAGGGGTCCCAGGACAGGGTCGGGTACGCCTTGAACAGCAGCGCGACGCCCACGGTGCCGACGGCGGCCGCGCCCAGCATGGCCGCGCGCTCGCGCCAGGTGGCGAACCGTACGGCGATGTGGCCGTCCTCGCCGCGGCCCTTGCCGCGCTGCCACTGCCACCAGCCGTACAGGGCGACGACCATGACGACGGCCTGCTTGCCGGCACTGCCGGTGAGGTGCCCGAAGAAGGCGCCGAAGAGGATCAGTCCGGCGAGGAACTGCACGGGCCAGGTCCACAGGGAGCGCCGCCAGCCGAGGGCGAGGGCGGCCAGGCCGAAGAGGTTGCCGATCATGTCCGACCAGAGGATGTGCTGGCCGAACAGCGTGAACGCCTCGGAGTTCAGCGAGTTCACCGGGTGGCCGTCCCTTCGGAGGAGAGGCGGCCGCCCAGCATCCGCTCGACGTACTTGGCGATGACGTCGACCTCGAGGTTGACCGGGTCGCCGGGCTGCTTGCGGCCGAGCGTGGTCAGGTCGAGGGTGGTCGGGATGAGGCTGACGGTGAAGAAGTCGGGTCCGGCGTCGACGACGGTGAGGCTGATGCCGTCGACCGTGATGGAGCCCTTCTCCACGACGTAGCGGGAGAGGTCCGCGGGCAGGGAGATCTTCACGATCTCCCAGTGCTCGGAGGGCGTGCGCTCCAGGACCTGGCCGGTGCCGTCGACGTGTCCCTGGACGATGTGCCCGCCGAGGCGGTCGCCCACGGCGGTGGGCCGCTCCAGGTTGACGCGGGAACCGACGGTCAGGGCGCCCAGGCTGGAGCGCTTGAGCGTCTCGGCCATGACGTCGGCGGTGAACTCGTCGCCCTCGTGGTCGACGACCGTGAGGCAGACGCCGTTGACCGCGATGGAGTCGCCGTGCTTGGCGCCGTCGGTGACGACGGGGCCGCGCAGTCGGAAGCGACAGGCGTCGCCGAGGGTCTCGACGGCCGTGACGTGGCCCAGCTCTTCGACGATTCCGGTGAACACTTCCCGGGTCCTCCTGCCTCATAGGGGCACGGACTCCGGGGCTGCCGATGACGACAGAATGTACGAGCGAGGGCACCGGGGCGACGCCGGACGAGGGTTCGCCCCATCGACGAACCGGTACGGCGGCGCGCACACAGGCTCGCCCGCCGCGCACTGCCTCCCATCCGGACTTTAACCGTCGGTCCAGGAATTTCACCTGGTCAACCGGTCGCTGGAAGCGACCGGGTCGCGGACTGTAACCGCCGGTTCGGACTTTCACCGACCCCGGAGTGCGCTGCTTGTGGTACATGCCCAGTGTGCCACGACCGGTGGGTGTCCATACGGGCGAGGGGTGTGGGGTGACTCACAGGACGCGTCGCTGGACTTTCCCGGCGGGCGGCGATGCTCCCAACTCCCCTGTTTCCGTGGAAGTTTCCCGACTGGTCCATACCTATTGACGCTATGGTCTAGTCCTCTCTACTGTCAGCGGTGCGCGGCCGGGACTCGGCGCCCCGCCGCACCCACGAGAGCGCCCGGCGGCGGTGACGACGGCCCTTGCCCGCCGCCGGGTCTCCCCAAGCGCTCCCCTTCCACCCCCCCCGGATGTCACATCTCCCCCCGGGTGCTCCGTCGGAGAAGGCGAGGGATGCTCCGGAACAGGAGCGTCCGCGTCACGAAGGGGTGGAACACGATGACCACGACGCTGGTGACCGGCGGGACAGGGACGCTCGGCCGGCTCGTCACGGAGCGGCTGCGGGCGAGCGGGCACGAGGTGCGGGTGCTCAGCCGGCACGCGCGGCCGTACGCCGTCGACCTCCGCAAGGGCGGGCCCGGACTGGACGCGGCGATGGCCGGCGTGGACACGGTGGTGCACTGCGCGAGCTCGCCCAACGGCGGCGACGAGGAGGCGGCGCGGCACCTGATCGCCGCCGCGCGGAGAGCCGGGGTGCGCCACCTGGTCTACATCTCGATCGTCGGCGTGGACCGGGTGCCGTTCGGCTACTACCGCGGCAAGCTCGCCGTGGAACGCCTGGTCGAGGAGTCGGGGCTGGGCTGGACGGTGCTGCGCGCGACCCAGTTCCACGATCTGCTCGCGCGCGTGTCGGGCGCCCTCGCCAGGCTGCCGGTCGTGCTGCTGCCGGCCCGGGTGGAGGATCAGCCGGTAGAGGTCGCCGAGGTCGCGGACCGGCTGACCGAACTGGCCGAGGGCGAGCCCGCCGGGCGCGTGGCGGACATGGGCGGGCCCGAGGTGCGGACCTTCGACTCGCTGGCCCGCTCCTACCTGAAGGCCACGGGCCGCAGGCGCCTCGTCGTGAGCGTGCCGCTGTGGGGACGGGCCTACCGCGCCTTCCGCTCCGGCGGACACCTCGCACCCGAACAGGCGGTGGGCAAGGGGACGTTCGAGGAGTACCTGGACCGGCGCTTCGGTCCCCGGTCCTAGGGAGCGTCGCCCTCCTCACCGCCCCGGCGGGGCGAACAGGACCTCCTGCGCCCGGTCCCGAGCCGTCAGGAGGGCTCCGCGGAGGACCGCCGTGCCGCCCAGGGTGCTCGGGCGGACCGCGACCGGGAGGGGGGACATGCGCCGTACCCGCTCCTCGACCAGGGCGGCGAGGAGCGGGCCGCCGGCCTGTCCGACCTCGCCGCCGAGGACCACGCAGCCGGGGTCGAGGACGGCGACGACCGAGGCCACGCCCAGCGCGATCCGGTCCGCGAGGGCGTCGAGGAACGGCCGGGCCTCGCCGGCGTGCGCCGCCGCCTCCCCCACCAGGCGTGCGGCGGCCGGTGCGTGGGCGTCCTCGGCGGTCAACCCGTGCTCCGCCGCCAGCCGTGTGATCGCCGCCGAGCCCGCCAGCGAGTGGAAGCCTCCCGCGCAGTCCGTCGCCGACGGCAGTCCCGTGGTGCCCGGCACCGGGAGGAAGCCGATCTCGCCGGTGCCGCCGGACGCCCCGCGGCGCAGTGCCCCGTCGAGGACGACGGCGGCGCCGGTGCCGTGCCCCAGCCACAGCAGGACGAAGGTGGCGCGGTCACGGGCCGCGCCGTCGCGCTGTTCGGCGAGGGCGGCGAGGTTGGTCTCGTTCTCGACGCTGACGCGGGCCTCCGGGAACCGCTCCTGGAGGGTCGCCACGAGGCCGCGGTGCCACTGCGGCAGGCCGGAGGAGTCGCGCAGTTCGCCGCTCGCCGGGTCGATCAGGCCGGGGGCGCCGATGCCCACGGTGTGCAGCCGGTCCGCGCCGGCCTCCTTCACGGCCCGCTCGACCAGGGCGACCGCCCGCTCCACGGCGGGGCCCGTCCCGGTGTCGTCGCCGATGGGCACGGACGCCTCGGCGAGCACCGTGCCGACCAGGTCGGACACCGCCACGGAGACGCCCTCGGTACGGACGTCCAGCGCGGCGAGATGGGCACGGTCGGCGACGATGCCGTACAGCCGGGCGTTCGGGCCGCGCCGCTGCTCGCCCGCCTCGCCGACGACGGTGATCAGCCCGGCGTCCGCCAGGCGCTCGACGAGGTCGGCGACGGTCGGCCGGGACAGCCCGGTCAGCTGCTTCAACTGGCCGGCCGTCAGCGGGCCCTCCTGCTGCAGCAGTCGCAGGGCGAGCCGGTCGTTGATGGCCCGGGCGGTGCTCGGGGATGCGGCGGGCATGCCGGGATCCTTCCAGATCGGCGGGGCCGCGCGCGGCGGCGGGCGGCGTCCCGGCACCCTATCTATCAGGCAGGGTTCCTGATAGTTTACGGCCGGACCGCGCGGAGGCGCGGACCAGGAGGGGGTCACTTCATGGGTGGGACCGGTGGAAGGGTCTACGACCTGCGGGAGGTCAGGCGCGCCCGGTACGCCGTGGCCGCCGTCTTCGCCGCGCACGGCGCCGTCACCGGGTCGTTCGCCACCCGGGTGCCGTGGATCCAGGACCACGCGGGGGTCAGCGCGGGCCAGCTCGGCCTCGCACTGGCGTTCCCCGCGCTCGGCGCCTCCGTCGCCATGCCGGTCGCGGGCCGGGTCACCCACCGCTTCGGCGCCCGCAACGCGCTGCGCGGGCTGATGGCGCTGTGGACGCTCGCCCTGACCCTGCCCTCGCTGGCGCCCAACCTGCCGGCGCTGTGCCTGGCCCTGTTCGCGTTCGGCGCCACGGCGGGCATGGCGGACGTGGCGATGAACGCCCTCGGCGTCGAGGTGGAGAACCGCCTGGGCCGCTCGATCATGTCCGGGCTGCACGGCATGTGGAGCGCCGGCGCCCTGATCGGCTCCGCGGCCGGCACCCTCGCGGCGCACCTGGGCTCGGACGCCCGGCTGCATCACGCGCTCGCGGCGGCGGTGCTGACCGTGCTCGGGGTGGCGGCCTGCCGGTGGGTGCTGGACCTGCAGCCCGATGAGGGCGAGGACCCGCCGCCCCGGTTCGCGTTGCCGCCCCGGTCCGCCCTGCTCATCGGGGCCGTCGGGTTCTGCGCGGTCTTCGCGGAGGGCGCGAGCCTGGACTGGTCGGCGGTGTACCTGCGGGACCAGCTGGACCCCTCGGCGGGGCTGGCCGCCGCGTGCACCACGGGCTTCACGCTCACGATGGCGATCGCCCGGATCGCCGGCGACCGGGTGGTGGACCGCTTCGGCTCGGTGCGCACGGTCCGTGCCAGCGGCGTCCTCGCGACGCTCGGCGGGCTGCTGGTCGTCGTCTCCGACGTCCCGGCCCTGGCGATGACCGGGTTCGCGCTGCTGGGCCTCGGGATCGCGGTGGTCGTGCCGCTGTGCTTCGCGGCGGCGGGCCGCAGCGGCTCGAACCCCTCGCTGGCCATCGCGGGCGTCGCGACCATCACCTACACCTCGGGGCTGGTCGCCCCCGGCGCGATCGGCGGGCTCGCCCAGCTCACCAGCCTGGTGGTGTCGTTCTGCCTGGTCACCCTGCTCGCCTCGGGTCTCGCGGTGTTCGCGGGCGTCCTGCGCACCGCCGACCGCGACCGCCCGAAGGTCAGCCGGCCGGACGCAGCAGTTCCCGGCCCACGGCCCTGAACTCCTCGCTCCACGGCGCCGGGCGCAGCGTCCGGGCGTCGAGCCGGACCAGCACGCGGCTGCCGTGCGCGTAGGTCACCGAGCCGTCGGAGGAGCAGAACCGGAAGCCGTACGTCAGCCCGGTGGTGCCCAGTCGCTCCAGCCACAGGTGGACGGCGTAGGCGCCGGGCCTGGTTACCGGCGCCTCGTAGGTGATGCGCAGTTCCTTGACCGCGTTGCAGGCGTCGCCCGCGGCCACCCAGTCGCCCTCGAAGCGGAAGCCGTGCTCCTGCCACAGTTCGGTCCACGCCCGCTCGACCATCAGCGGGTAGCGGGCGTTGTGCAGCAGCCCGAGCGCGTCGAGGTCGTCGAAGTGCACGGTGACGGGCACGAGCCGGCCGTGGGACGGGGCGGACAGTGGCGGGGCTTCGGCGGTCACGGCGGGACTCCTGGGACGGACGAGAGGACCCCGCCATCCTAAGCGGACGCTCAGAAGTCGAGGTGGCCCCGGGTCGGCGGCCCGGTCGGTGTACCCGACAATGGTCCGGACCCCTCGTTCGCACGACGAAAGCGAAACCGCACCATGGATCTCGGCGTCCGCTGGAAACTGCACGGAGACGGACGCACTCCGGCGCCCGGCGCGGTGGTCCGCCCCGACGAGCGGCTGTCCTGGCCGCGCACGGCCGGGCTCGGCGCCCAGCACGTGGTGGCGATGTTCGGCGCCAGTTTCGTCGCGCCGGTCCTCATGGGGCTCGACCCCAACCTGGCGATCATGATGTCCGGCGTCGCCACGGTGATCTTCCTGCTGGCCACGCGCGGCCGGGTGCCCAGCTACCTCGGCTGTTCGCTGTCCTTCGTGGGCGTCGCGGCCGTCATCCGGGCGGACGGCGGGTCGAGCGCGGTCGTGACCGGCGCGGTCCTCGTGGTCGGTGCGGCGCTGTTCCTGGTCGGGCTCGCGGTGCAGCGGTTCGGGGCCCGCATCATCCACATCGCGATGCCACCGGTCGTGACCGGCGCGGTGGTCATGCTGATCGGCTTCAACCTCGCCCCGGTGACGGCCTCCACCTACTGGCCGCAGGACCAGTGGACGGCCCTGCTGGTGATGCTGTTCACCGGTCTGGCCGTGGTCTGCCTGCGCGGCTTCTGGTCCCGTATCGCGATCTTCCTCGGTCTCGTCCTCGGGTACGGCCTGTCCTGGGTGTTCGACCGCGTCTTCGGCCGTATCCACTCGGTCGACGCGAGTGGCAAGGTCACCGACCACTGGCGGCTCGACCTGTCCGGCGTCGCCCGGGCCGACTGGATCGGCCTGCCCGATCTGCACGGCCCGTCGTTCCAGTGGTCCGCCATCCTCGTCGCGCTGCCGGTGGTCATCGCCCTGGTCGCCGAGAACGCCGGGCACGTCAAAGCCGTCGGCGAGATGACCGGCGACGACCTCGACGACAAGCTGGGCACCGCGATCTCCGCGGACGGCGCCGCCTCGATGCTGTCCACCGCCGTGGGCGGCCCGCCCAACACGACGTACTCCGAGAACATCGGCGTGATGGCCGCGACCCGCGTCTACTCCACCGCCGCCTACTGGGCCGCCGCCGGCTTCGCCCTCCTCTTCGGGCTCTGCCCCAAGTTCGGCGCGGTCGTGGCGGCCGTCCCCGGCGGCGTGCTCGGCGGCATCACCGTGATCCTGTACGGCATGATCGGCCTGCTCGGCGCGCAGATCTGGATCAACGCCGAGGTCGACCTGCGCAATCCGCTGAACCTGGTGCCGGCCGCGGCGGGCATCATCATCGGCGTCGGCAACGTGACGCTGAAGATCACCGACACCTTCGAGCTGAGCGGCATCGCGCTGGGCACACTCGTCGTCATCACCGGCTATCACGCCCTGCGGGCGTTCGCCCCGGCCCACCTCAAGACGCAGCAGCCGCTGCTCGACGAGGGCACGTCGTCGTATGACGAGGGGAACGCCGGCGAGGGCCCTCAGCGCGCCAGCTCGTAGGCGTAGGAGGCGGTGAACGTGCCGGGCTCCCCCTTGCAGCCGTCCGACTCCCCCGGCAGCTTCACCCACAGATAGCCGTCGATCCGGGCCTCGCCGGTGGCGAGGGTGGGGGCCCGGCCCAGCTTGCGGCCCAACGGGTCGCACCACTCGCCGTCCGGCGGTGCACCGGCGCCGTTGCGGCTGGTGTCGATGACGGCGCCCAGGCCCGGGCCGCCGCCGAGGGCGTCGAGGACCCGCCGGTCGTAGGCGATCTCGGCTGCCGTGGTGTGGAAGTTGGAGACGTTGCTGAAGACTCCGTCGGAGGACGCGGCCGAGGCGGCGCCCGCCTGCCGGAGCCATCCCGCCTGCCTGGCCGGGCTGTGCCAGCCGGAGTGCCCGGCGTCGTAGTACACACGCGCCCGGGGGTTGGCGGCCTTGACGACCCGGCCGGCCCGGGCCAGGGACGCGAAACGCGCCGCGCGCTCCCGCTCGGAGAGGCACTCGGACTGGGCGACGGAGTCCGGCTCCAGGACGACGATGACGTCACCGGAGCCCAGCCCGGCCGCGAACCGGTCGATCCACGCGTCGTACGCCGCCAGGTCGGGAGCCCCGCCCTCGGAGTACCCGCCGCAGTCGCGGTCCGGGATCACGTACGGCACCACCACCGGGGTGCGGCCCTGCGCCGCGCCGCCCGAGGTGACCGCGCGGACCCGGGCGGTGATGGTGCCCGGCGTGAAGTCGGCGAACCACACCGCGGCCGGCTGGGCGGCGATCCGGGACTGGATGACGCCGTACCGAGGGTCACCGGGGTGGCCCCGGACCCACTCCTGGACCTGCGAGTCGGGGTGGCGGTAGAGCCGGGTGGAGACCGGGGCCGCGCGCCGCGCCCGCTCCGGCGTCCCCGAGGGTGTCGCGGACGCCGTCCGCCGCGGGCTCGGCGAGGCCGAGGGGGACGGGGACGCGGTGGGCGACGGCGACGCGGACGGCGCGACGGGCAGCGCGTCGAGACGCACGGAACGCGTCTTCTCGGGCGGCCCGGCCTGCTCGGAGTCCGGCCCGCCGTCGAGGGCGGAGATCAGCCCGGTCGTCGTTCCGACGGCCACCACGACCGAGGCCGCCGCGACCAGGGCGCTCCGCCGTGCGGTCCTCCTGCGCTCGGCCCTGCGTGACGCCAGTCGCCGGGCGCGTGAGCCTGGCACCGTCCTGCTCCCCCTCCCCCACGGCGGGCACGTTCCCCCGTTCTGGGGAAGCGCCGGGCCCGCCGTCACCCGGGTCAGCCTAAAGCTGGGAATCTGCCCCCATGGCGCAATGCGAACAATTCACCACACCCGTGGACGCCGTCCTCTCCCGTATGCGCGCCCTCGACGCGAGGCTGCCCGAGCGCGACGGGGTCGCGGTCTTCAACCGCGTCTACCTCACCGTCACCGAGGCGGTCGACCGGCACATCGACGCCGGGCGGTTCCCCGACGCGCGCGCCGCGATCACCCTGGATGTGCGGTTCGCGGAACGCTATCTCACGGCGGTGGAGACGGCGGAGGAGGCCCGGCGTCCGCCCGCCTGCTGGCGGCCCCTGGTCCAGATGCGCCGTCACCCCGGCGTACGGCCGCTGCAGTTCGCTCTCGCGGGCATCAACGCGCACATCGGGCACGATCTGGCGCTCGCCGTGGTGGACGCCTGCCGTAGCCTCGGCTGCGAACCCACCGACCTGGAGGACGAGTTCGAGCGGGTGGGGGATCTGCTCATCTCGCTGGAGGAGCACATCCGCGAGGAGCTGATGCCGGGTCCCGACCTGTTCCAGATCGCGGACCCGCTCACCCATCTGCTGGGCTCGTGGAGCCTGGAGCGGGCACGGGACGCCACCTGGGCGGCGGCGCGTGCCCTGTGGGCGCTGCGCCGGCTCCCCGAGCTGGCAGCGGAGTTCACCGAGCGGCTGGACGCGGCCGTGGGCCTGGCCGGACGCATGCTGCTGACCCCGCTGCGCGACTGAGCGGCGGCCGGATGGCGATTCCCCGGGCCGCCGGTACGTCGGCCGGCGGGGGTCCGCCGATGGGGAAGGAGCTCTGCGCCACGGCCATCGGCCTCGGACTGTCTTCCCCACCTGCGGCAGTACGCGGTCAGTCCTCCGGCAGCTCGACCGGCGCGATCTCGTCGTAGACGTCGCCCGGACCCGGGTTGGTGGCGTCCGTGGTGCCGCCGAGTTGGTGCATGACGCCCCACACCGCGTTCAGCGCGGTCTGGACGGCGCCCTCGGCCCAGCCGGCGGTCCAGGAAATGTCGTCGCCGGCGAGGAAGATGCCCCGCTTGTCCTCGGGCAGCCGGTCCTGCATGAAGTGGGTGAACAGGCGCCGCTGGTAGCGGTAGTGGCCGGGCAGGTTGGCCTTGAACGCGCCCATGAAGTAGGGCTCGTTCTCCCAGGAGACCGTCACCGGGTTGCCGATGATGTGCTTCCTGATGTCGACCTTCGGGTAGATCTCGCCGAGCGACTTCAGCATGACCTCCATCCGCTCCTGCGCGGACAGCGGCAGCCACTTCAGGCTGTCGTCGCACCAGGTGTAGGAGAGGCAGATGACGGCGGGCTTGTCCGGGCCGTCGTCGAGGAGGTAGGTGCCGCGCGTCATCCGGTCGGTGAGCGTCATCGACATGACGTCCCGGCCGGTCGGATTTCCCCTGTCGTCGACGGCCTTGTCCAGCCAGAACGGCCGGTCCACGGGGACGAACAGCTTGGAGGACTCCATGTAGTGGGTGCGCTCGATCGCGGTCCAGTGGTCGATCGGGAAGAGCGAGTCGTCGCAGTCGATCTTGGAGAGCAGCATCCAGGACTGGGCCGTGAAGATCGCCGCACGGTAGGTGCGGATGTCGCCGGTCGCGTCGGTCACGGTGATCCGGTTGCCCGCGGCCCGGTGCAGGCGGGTCACGGCCGGGCGGGGCGCGCCGTCGACGTGCAGGGACTTCAGGGACGTCCCGTAGGGCCAGTGGACGATCTTCTCCGGCTCGCGCTCCCACAGGCGCAGCGGCAGCTGCTGGGAGCCGCCGACGATGCCGCGGTGGTGGTCGTCGGCCTCGGTGTAGACGACGCGCAGGATCTCCAGGATGGAGTTCGGGAAGTCGGTGTCCCAGCCGCCGGTGCCGAAGCCGACCTGACCGAAGATCTCGCGGTGCCGGAAGGACTTGAAGGCCTCGGAGTCGCAGAGGAAGCCGTAGAAGGTCTGGTTGTCGAGCTTCTCGACGAGCTCGGACCAGATCGCGCGGATGCGCGGCACGTCCCGCTCCCGCATGGCCCGGTTCATGTCGGAGAAGTCGGCGCCCTCCTCCAGGCACTTGTTCCAGGCGGCGGCGACGTCGCGGTAGACCTGCGGCAGGTCGTCGATCGTCTCGGCGTAGTGCGACTCGCCCTTGAGGTCGACGACGGTCGACGGGGTCGTCTCCGACAGGGGGTTGGGGAAGGGCCGGGTCTCCAGGCCCACCAGGTCGATGTAGTGCTGCAGGGCCGTGGAGGACGGCGGGAAGCGCATCGCGCCCATCTCGGCGGTCAGGCCTTCGGTGCTGGGGCCGTCGAAGCCGACGGTGCGCAGCCGGCCGCCGATCTGGTCGGCCTCGTAGACGACGGGCTTGAGGCCCATCTTCATCAGCTCGTAGGCGGCGACGATGCCGGACAGACCGCCGCCGATGACGGCGATCTCGGTGCCGTGCTCGGTGGCGGGTATCTGGCCGAGGCCGGCCGGGTGGTTCAGGAAGTCGTCGTACGCGTAGGGGAAGTCCGGACCGAACATGGTGATCGGCGGCTGCTGCTCGTCGGCGTGCTGGACGGCGGTGGGCACCGTGGACGTCATGGGGTACGGACTCCTTGCGACTGCGGGGGAAGAGCGGGGAGGTTCAGACGAGGGACCCGTAGAGGCCGGGGCGGCGGTCCCGCAGATACGGGTTGGCCTCGCGGGAGGCGGCGACGAGGGCGGGGTCGACGTCGGCGAGGACGAGGTCCTCGGCGCGGCCCGCGCGAGTGCGCGCGATGCCGTCGGGGCCGGCGAGCGTGGAGAGGCCGACGAACTCGAACTCCCCTTCGTGGCCGACCCGGTTGACGTACGCGACGTACATCTGGTTCTCGAAGGCCCGCACCGGGATCATCGACTCGGCGACGAACTGGAACGGGTGCATCTGCGCGGTCGGGACGATCAGCAGCTCGGTGCCGGCCAGCGCGTGGGCCCGGACGTTCTCCGGGAACTCGACGTCGTAGCAGATCAGGATGCCGACCCGGACGCCGTCGACCTCGGTCTGGACGACCTGCCGGTCGCCCGGCGTGAAGTGGTCGTGCTCGAAGCCGCCGAAGAGGTGCGTCTTGCGGTAGTCGGCGAGCCGGGTGCCGTCGGCGGAGACCAGTTGCGCGGAGTTGTACACGCTGTCGCCGGCCCGCTCCGGGTAGCCGTAGGCGATCGCGAGCCCGTGCCGTGCGGCGGTCTCGGCGACCGCGTCGGCGTACGCGCCGTCGGCGGGCTCGGCGAGCCGGGCGATGCCGTCGCCGATCGCGTACCCGGTGAGGAACATCTCCGGCGTCACCAGCAGCCCGGCGCCCGCGGCGGCGGCGCGGCCCGCGGCCTCGTCGAGGACCTTGAGGTTCTCGACGGTGGAGCCGGGGCGGCCGGAGCTCTGGAGCAGGGCGGTGCGCATGTGTCCTCACCGGGGCGAAAGGGTGGTTGTGGGAGCCATCTAGAAGGTACGGTCGGCCGGCCGACAGGGACAAGAAGGAGCCGTTGCGCGCCGGTGAGCGGTTCGTTGCGTTCGGGGGCGGGTCGGCGGCGATTCGTTGCGCGGCCCAGGTGCGGGGGCCGCCCCCCGCACCTTCCCCTGTCACGCCGGGGTGGTCCGGGCCCCGGTCAGCGCGGCCGCCGTCACGAGATACGGCACGGCCAGCACCGCGAAGACGGTGCCGTGGGCGAGGTCCGTGCCGAGCAGCGCGTACACGCCGAACGCGGCGATCGTGGCGAGCTCGGTGCCCAGGCTCGCCACCGAGGTGAGCGTGGCCCGGCGGGACTCCTCGATCCGGTGCTGGAGGCGGACGTCGGAGAGCACCTCGGCCAGCTGGAAGCCGGCGAAGGCGAGGCCGACCAGGGCGATCCCGGCCAGGGTGCGGGACGCCGCCCCGACGGCCAGCGCGAGGGCCGCGCCCGCGAGCAGCGCCGCCAGGCCCCTGGTGCCGAGGCGTTCGGCCGGTCCGGCCAGGAGGCTCCCGGCGGTGACGGCCGCCCACACCAGCATGACCAGGTACGGCACGGCCGCTTCGGGGACCCCGATGTCGCGGACCAGCAGTGGGACGTACTCGTCCAGCGCGCCCCACACCGCCGCGACGGCGGGGACCAGCAGCAGCGCGCCGCGTACGGCCCGGTCGCCGCGCACATCGGCGAGCCCGGACCGCAGCGTCCCGGCCCAGCCGCCGTGGCCGGTGGCCGGCCGCTCACGCCGCTCGGGGAACAGGGCGGCCACCGCGGCGGTCACCAGGCACGCCAGGACGCTCGCCCCGCCGACGGCCCGGTAGCCGCCCCAGGCGAGCACGGGTCCCGCGAGGCCGAGGGAGGCCACGGTGCCCAGCAGGCGCGCGGCACGGGCGCGGCCCATGACGCGCGCGTAGCGGCCGGCGGCGTCACGCCGGTCCAGCTCGTCGTAGACGAGGGCCTCCAGCGCGCCGGAGCCGAGCGCGCCGCCCGCGCCCCACAGCACGAAGCCGGTGGCGAAGGCGGCGTACGACGGCACGGTCACCCACAGCGCGAAGCCGGCGGCGGTGAGCAGTGGGCCGATCCACAGCAGCCGGCGGCGGGACACCGTGTCGGCCCAGACGCCCGAGGGCACCTCCAGCAGCACGGCGGTGAGCGACCACAGGGCGAAGAGCGAGGAGATCTGCCAGAGCGGGAGGCCGGTGTCGGCGAAGAGCAGCGCGTACACCGGGTAGAGCAGGACGAAGTCGTCGAGGAACGCGTAGCCGTACAGCGTGGCCGTCAGGCGTCGTACGCCGGTCGTGGGCACACGCGTGGGTGAGAGTGTCATGGGGCCTTCCCGCAGGGACGTCTCGGACACCGGGGGTACGGCGTCCGGGGCGGACCTCGGGAGGCACGGCTGGTGGATCAATGTCGCCAGGTCATGACACCGATGATAGGTGCCGGGGCGGCTCTCAGGTGGGCGAGCCGGAGGAGAACCGGCGCAGGAGCGGGGAGAGCACCAGCACCGACTTGGTGCGCTCCACGAACGGCTCCCCGGCGATCCGCTCCAGGACCCGTTCGAAGTGCCGCATGTCCGAGGCGAAGACCTGCACCACGGCGTCCGCGTCGCCGGTGACGGTGGACGCGGCCACGACCTCCTGGTACGGCTCCAGACCCCGCCGGATCGTCTCCGGCGAGGTGTTGTGCCGGCAGTAGATCTCGACGAACCCCTCGGTCTCCCAGCCGAGGGCCGACGGGTCCACCCGGACCGTGAAGCCGGTGATGGCCCCGGTGGCCCGCAGCCGGTCCACGCGCCGCTTCACGGCGGGCGCGGACAGGCCGACCAGTTGCCCGATGTCGGCGTAGGAGCGGCGGGCGTCCTCGGCGAGGGCGTGCACGATGCGTTCGTCGAGATCGTTCAGCACTGCGGGCGGTTCACTTCACTTCAGGCAGGGCGAGACGGGAACGGCGATACCCGTACAGGAAGTAGAACACGAGTCCGGCGGCCATCCAGCACCCGAAGACGACCCAGGTGACGGTGTCGAGGCTGAGCATGTTGTACACGCAGAACAGGAAGCCGAGCGCCGGCAGCACCGGTCCGAACGGCACCCGGAACGTGCGCTCCAGCTCGGGCCGCTTCCTCCTCAGCACGATCACCGCGATGTTGACCAGCGCGAAGGCGAACAGGGTGCCGATGCTGGTGGCGTCGACCAGCTTGCCCAGCGGGATGAGGGCGGCCAGCGCACCGCAGAACAGCGACACGATCACCGTGTTGAGACGGGGGGCGCCGGTCTTCGGGTGGACCTTGCCGAGGGCCTTGGGGACCAGGCCGTCGCGGGACATGGCGAACAGGACGCGGGTCTGCCCGTAGAGCACGGTGAGGACCACGCTGGCGATGGAGATGACCGCGCCGAGGGCGAGCAGGGTGCCCCAGATGGTCTGGCCGCTGACGTCGTTCGTGATCGCGGAGAGGGACGCCTGGGAGCCCTCGAACTTGGTCCAGTTCCAGGCGCCGACGGCCACCCCGGCGACGAGGACGTAGAGCGCCGTCACGATGATCAGCGAGAGCATGATCGCCCGCGGCAGGTCCTTCTTGGGGTCCTTGGCCTCCTCGCCGGCGGTGGAGGCGGCGTCGAAGCCGATGTAGGAGAAGAACAGCGTGGCGCCGGCGGCGCTCACCCCGGCCATGCCGAGCGGCATGAAGTCGGCGTAGTTGCCGGACTTGAAGCCGGTGAAGCCGACCGCGCAGAACAGCACCAGCGCGGCGATCTTGACCGCGACCATGATCGTGTTGGCGCGGGCGGACTCGCGGACCCCGCCGAGCAGGAAGACCATCGCCAGCAGGACGACGATCAGCGCGGGCAGGTTGATGACCCCGCCCTCGCCGGGGGCGGAGGACAGCACGGACGGGATGGTGACGCCTATGGTCCCGTCGAGCAGCTCGTTGAGGTACTCGCCCCAGCCGACGGCGACGGCGGCCACGGAGACGCCGTACTCCAGGACCAGACACCAGCCGCAGATCCAGGCGACCAGCTCGCCCATCGTTGCGTACGCATACGAGTACGACGAGCCTGCGACGGGGATGCTGCCCGCCAGTTCGGCGTACGACAGGGCCGAGAAGAGGGCCGTGAGACCGGCGATCACGAAGGCCAGGGTGACCGCGGGGCCGGCCTCCGGGACCGCGTCGCCGAGGACGACGAAGATGCCGGTGCCGAGGGTGGCACCGATGCTGATCATGGTGAGTTGCCACAGTCCGAGGGAGCGCCGCAGGGACCCTCCCTCGCCCTGGCCACCCTCCGCGACCAGGTGTTCCACGGGCTTGCGGCGCATCAGGCGCGCGCCGGTCCCACGGGGGGCGGCGGCGGCCGTCCGGTCTCGGTCCTGCGGGGGTGCGCCTTGGTCGAGCACGCGCTGGCTCCTTGTCGCTGCCGGTCAGGGCGGCAGGGACCGGCGGCGTCCCCTGAGGGCGGGGACCCACCGAGCGGGGTCCCTGCCGCGCCACGTACGAGGCGACAGCCTACGAGCATCGACGTTGCGGGTGAAATGCAGCAACCTTGCGCATACCCGCAAGATCATTGCGTTCCGGGGGCCCGGGCGGGTGTTCGTTGCACGAGGGCTTTCGACCGTTGCGCCGGGACGCGGAACGGCCCCTTGCGTCCCGTGCGGCGGGGTGCCGGGGCGAAGGGGCCGTACGCGAAAGGGGTGAGGACCGGTCAGCTCCAGCTGGCGTGCAGCGGCTTGCCCTCGGCGTAGCCGGCGGCGCTCTGGATGCCGACGACGGCCTTCTCGGCGAACTCCTCCAGCGAGGCGGCGCCCGCGTAGGTGCAGGAGGACCGCACGCCCGCGATGATCGAGTCGATCAGGTCCTCCACACCGGGACGGGCCGGGTCGAGGAACATCCGCGAGGTGGAGATGCCCTCCTCGAACAGGGACTTGCGGGCCCGGTCGTACGCCGACTCGTCGGAGGTGCGGTTGGCCACGGCCCGCGCGGACGCCATGCCGAACGACTCCTTGTACAGGCGCCCGCTCGAGTCCTGCTGCAGATCGCCGGGCGACTCGTAGGTGCCGGCGAACCAGGACCCGATCATCACGTTGGACGCGCCGGCGGCGAGCGCCATGGCGACGTCGCGCGGGTGCCGGACACCGCCGTCGGCCCACACGTGCTTGCCGTACTTCCTGGCCTCGGCCGCGCACTCCAGGACGGCGGAGAACTGCGGGCGGCCGACGCCGGTCATCATGCGGGTGGTGCACATGGCGCCGGGGCCGACCCCGACCTTGATGATGTCCGCGCCGGCCTCGATGAGATCGCGCACACCCTCGGCGGCCACGATGTTGCCCGCGACGATCGGCACCTGGGGGTCGAGTGCCCGCACGGTCCCGATGGCGGCGATCATCGACTCCTGGTGGCCGTGGGCGGTGTCGATGACCAGGGTGTCCACACCCGCGTCGAGCAGCTGCTTGGCCTTGCCGCCCACGTCGCCGTTGATACCCACGGCGGCCGCTATGCGCAGCTTGCCGGCGGCGTCGACGGCCGGGGTGTACAGGGTGGCGCGCAGGGCGCCCTTGCGCGTCAGGATGCCCGCGAGACGGCCGTCGGCGTCGACGGCGGGGGCGTAGCGCCGGTTGTGGGCGTCGAGCTTGTTGAAGGCCTCGCGCGGGTCGATGTCCGCGTCCAGGAGCAGCAGGTCGCGGGACATGACGACCTCGAGCTGCGTGAAGCGGTCCACGCCGGACAGGTCGCTGTCGGTGACCACGCCGACCGGCCGCCGGTCCTCGTCGACGACCACACCGGCGTTGTGGGCGCGCTTGGGCAGCAGGGCCAGCGCGTCGGCGACGGTCTGGTGGGGGGCCAGCACGATCGGGGTGTCGAGCACGTGGTGGCGGCTCTTCACCCAGGAGACGACGTCCGTGACGACCTCGATGGGGATGTCCTGCGGGACGACCACCAGGCCGCCGCGCCGGGCCACCGTCTCGGCCATACGGCGCCCGGCGACGGCGGTCATGTTGGCGACGACCAGCGGGATGGTGGTGCCCGTGCCGTCCGGGGCGCCGAGGTCCACGCCCTGCCGCGAGCCGACCGCGCTGTGGCTCGGCACCATGAAGACGTCGTCGTACGTCAGGTCGTACGGGGGCTGGATGTCGTTGAGGAAACGCACGTGCTGCACATCCCAGTCGATCAGAGGTGGCCCCCGGACAGGTCAGCCAGGGGGAAGAGCACGTACTTCATTCTCCCATGCCGGCCGGAACGCCCTGAACGGTCACATCGTCCAAGCAGGTCAGACCCCTACTTGGAGGAACCTCCGAGGTCGAGCAGCACGGTGAGGTCCCGGGTGCCGTCCGCCGCCTCGGCGAACACCTCCCGGGCCAGCCGCCACTCGTCGGGCCGGGCGTCCGCATAGGCCCGCCAGTTGCGTACGACCAGCCACATGCCCCGCTGCCGGCCGGCCTCGGGCCAGACGGTGCGGTCGGACAGGGAGTCCGCCAGCGCGTCCCAGTTGCGCCCGAACCAGTCCGGCAGCCGCAGCGCCCCGGCGCAGCGGTCCATCAGCGCCGCCTTGTCCGTGACCCCGTCGAGGTCGAGCGTGACCACGAGCTCCGTCATACGAGTGCCGCTCCGGTGTTCGTCGATGCGCACAGGGGGCGGCACCCGGCCGCCCCCTCTCCGACGCGTTGTCAGTTCCCGTCCGGGTCCGTCCTGCTGAGCGCCGGCTTCGGCGTCGGGCCGGCCGTCATCAGCACGTCCGCCGCGGAGGTGTCCGTCACCAGGCTGGTGACGAGCCCCGAGCGCAGCACCGCGTCGATCGCGGCCGCCTTGCGCGCCCCGCCCGCGATCGCGACGACCTCGGGGATACGGCGGAGCTGGTCGGCCTTGACGGTGATGCACCGCTCGCCGAGGTCCCGGCCGACCCGGCGCCCCTGGGCGTCGAAGAGGTGCGCGGACATCTCGGCGGCGACACCGAGCGAGGCGTAGTGCGCCCGCTCCTCGTCGCTGAGCATGTCGTGCACCGTCGAGATGCCCGGCTCCCAGGAGCCGATGGAGACGCAGGCGACCGTGACCTTGTCGAAGTACTCGAAGGCCCGGGCGATCCCCGTCTGGTGCCGCAGCGCCGCCGCGGTGGCGGCGTCCGGCAGCAGCATCGGCGCGTAGATGGGGTGCGCGTCGCCGCCGGAGACCTGAGCGGCCCGCCGGACGGCCTCCACCGAGCCGCGCTCGGCGGTCCCGGCGTCATACACGCCCGTCAGCTGGACCACCGTGCACGGTGGCAGCCGGTTGAGGGCGGCGGCCATGTGGATGGTGGACCGGCCCCAGGCCAGGCCCAGCACGGCGCCCTCGTCGACCAGCTCGCCGAGCAGGTCGGCGGCCACCTCTCCCAGGTTCTCCGGGTCGGGCGTCTCCTCGGCGTCGGCCGGGGACTCCACGACCACGGCGTGCCGCAGTCCGTACCGGGCGCGCAGCGCGTCCGAGCGCTCGGCGTCCAGTTCGGCCGGCACGCGGATCTCGATGCGCACCAGATCCCGTTCGAGAGCGGTCTCCAGGACCCGGGCCACCTTGAAGCGGCTGACGCCGAACTCCTCCGCGATCTGGATCTTGGACTTCCCCTCGAGGTAGAAGCGGCGGGCCATGGCCGCCGCCTGCACCAGCTCAGCGGGTCCCATCCGCATGGCTGACCGGCCCGCCGACATACCCGACACGGCGATCTCCTCACTGCTGTTCACACTCTGGATTCGCCGTTCATCCTTGCAGATCCGGCGCACTTGATCCGCCCTGATGGGCGGGCGTTCACGTTCCCTTGGTTCAGTGGCCGCACGCCCAGGCGGCCGTCCTGGTGGCCTCGTCGGCCCGGGCCCGCAGCGCGCGGACCGCTTCCGCCGGGTCGTCGGCCCCGTAGACCGCCGAACCGGCGACGAACACGTCGGCGCCCGCCTCCGCGCATCGCTCGATCGTGGACTCGGACACGCCGCCGTCCACCTGGAGCCAGAGCTGCAGGCCGTGCTTGGCGATCAACTCACGGGTGCGACGGATCTTCGGCAGCATGATGTCGAGGAACGCCTGCCCGCCGAAGCCGGGCTCGACGGTCATGATCAGCAGCATGTCGAGCTCCGGGAGCAGGTCCTCGTAGGGCTCGATGGGCGTCGCCGGCCTGAGCGCCATGGCGGCACGGGCGCCCTTGGCCCTGATCTCCCGGGCCAGCCGGACGGGAGCGGCGGCGGCCTCGACATGGAAGGTGACGGAGGAGGCACCCGCCTCGACGTACTGGGGTGCCCAGCGATCGGGCTCCTCGATCATCAGATGGCAGTCCAGCGGGGTGTCCGTCGCACGGGCCAGTGACTCTACGACCGGCACGCCGAGCGTGAGGTTCGGGACGAAATGGTTGTCCATGACGTCGACGTGGAGGTAGTCGGCTCCCTCGACCGCCTTCGCCTCGTCCGCGAGACGGGCGAAATCGGCGGACAGGATGCTGGGGTTGATCTGCGCGGCCATGACCCAAGCCTGCCATGCCCGGGCGCGATTGTTACCCCCGGTCCAGACCTCAGGCGATCGGCGGACGCCGGGGGCGGGCGGCACGGGCCGTGCCGGGCCGCCGGCCGGGTCGTCCGACGACCGCGGGGGTGGCCGTGACCGGGACGTCAGGCGTGGCGCACCTGGTGTGCGGACGGCGTTCGAAGTGGGTCGCGCTGATCCTCGGCGCCGTGCGTCGGGCTGCGGGCTGCGGGCGCCGGTCGCGCCGCTGCCGCTCGTCGGGACGGTGATCCTGTCGTCTATCTGGTTCCTCATGCGACGGCCACCCTGCTTTGCCTCTCGATCTTGGCCAAGCGGCCCGGCTTCGGGACCAGCCGACGTGAGCAGCGTGCTGTTCGCGCTGCTCCGCGACAATGCCGCGGTCGAGGCGGCTGAGCTACCCGTTTCCGAACCGTGATGATCAGCATTCCCGGCTCCCTCACCTGCGCTGTCGTACCGGTTCGCCCCTGAGCTACACACTCTGCGTATACGCGCCGCGTATACACGGCGTGTAGAGTGCGGGTCATGTCCATCGGTCACACCCTTTTGGGGCTCCTGGAGTCCGGCCCGCGACACGGTTACGACTTGAAGCGGGCCTTCGACGAGACGTTCGGTCACGACCGGCCGCTGCACTACGGCCAGGTCTACTCGACGATGTCCCGGCTGCTGAAGAACGGCCTCGTCGAGGTCGACGGAATCGAGGCCGGCGGCGGCCCGGAGCGCAAGCGCTACGCGATCACCGACGCCGGCATCACCGACGTGGAGCGGTGGCTCGCGACCCCGCAGAAGCCGGAGGAATACCTCCAGTCGGCCCTCTACACGAAAGTCATCCTCGCGCTGCTCACCCACCGGGACGCCGCCGACATCCTGGACACCCAGCGCTCCGAACACCTGCGCAGCATGCGCGTCCTGACCGACCGCAAGCGCAAGGGCGATCTGGCGGACCAGCTGATCTGCGACCACGCCCTCTTCCACCTGGAAGCGGACCTGCGCTGGCTGGAGCTGACCGCCGCCCGACTCGACAAACTCCGTGAGGCTGTGGCCCGATGACGACTTCTCTCCCTGGTTCCCTGCTCACCGCGCAGGACCTGCGCAAGACCTACGGGCACACCCACGCTCTCGACGGCGCCGAGTTCTCCATCCACCCCGGCGAGGTCGTCGCCGTCATGGGCCCCTCCGGCTCCGGCAAGTCCACGCTGCTGCACTGCCTCGCGGGCATCCTGCCGCCCGACTCCGGGTCGATCACCTACAACGGGCGCGAGGTGACGACGATGAGCGACGCCCAGCGCAGCGCGTTACGCCGCTCCGAGTTCGGATTCGTGTTCCAGTTCGGGCAGCTCGTGCCGGAACTGACCTGCGTGGAGAACGTCGCCCTGCCGCTCAGGCTGAACGGCACCTCCCGCAAGGAGGCCGAGCGGGCGGCGCTCGGCTGGATGGAACGCCTGGAGGTCGACGACCTGAAGGGCAAGCGGCCCGGCGAGGTCTCCGGCGGCCAGGGCCAGCGCGTCGCCGTGGCCCGCGCGCTGGTCACCGGCCCCCGGGTGCTGTTCGCCGACGAACCCACCGGCGCGCTCGACTCCCACAACGGCGAGCGCGTGATGGAACTGCTGACCGGCGCGGCCCGCTCCACCGACGCCGCCGTCGTCCTCGTCACCCACGAGGCACGGGTGGCCGCCTACTCCGACCGCGAGGTCGTCGTACGCGACGGCAAGTCCCGGGACATGGAGCGTGCCATATGAGTTCGCGCCAGTGGTCCAGAGACCTGGCCATGGGAGCCCGGTTCGCCGTCACCGGCGGTCGCGAGGGCTGGATCCGGGTGACGCTGACAGCGGTCGGGGTCGGCCTCGGCGTGGCTCTGCTCCTGTTGTGCACCGCGATGCCCAACGTGTTCGCCTCCCGCAGCAAGGTGGAGGACGCCCGCTACGCCAACGTGTACGCCCGCAAGGTCCCGCCCAAGGCCGACAACACCCTCCTGATCGCCGACGCCGACACCACCTGGCGCGACGACGACATCCTGGGCCGGTTCGTCGAACCCGAGGGCAGCCGGGCGCCGCTGCCTCCCGGGGTCGACCGCTTGCCGGGCAAGGGCGAGATGGTGGTCTCCCCCGCGCTCAAGGACCTGCTCGCCTCGGGCGACGCGAAGCTGCTGCGGGAACGCCTGCCGTACAAGATCACCGGCACGATCGGCGAGAGCGGGCTGATCGGCTCGCAGGAACTGGCCTACTACGCGGGCGCCTCGGGGCTGAAGCTCACGGACTCCTCCCTGGTGACACGGCTGACCAAGTTCGGCAAACCGGACGCGACGCCCGAGAAGACCGATCCTGTGCTGCTGCTCATGATCCTGGTCGTGTTCGTGGTGCTGCTGACGCCGGTCGCGGTGTTCATCGCCGCCGCCGTCCGCTTCGGCGGCGAGCGCCGCGACCGGCGCCTCGCCGCGCTGCGCCTGGTCGGCTCCGACAGCCACATGACCCGGCGGATCGCTGCGGGCGAGGCGCTGGCAGGAGCCCTGCTCGGGCTGGCGGTGGGCACCGGCTTCTTCCTGCTCGGCCGCGAGAAGCTGGACGCCGGCGAGTTGCTGGGCGTGAGCGTCTGGCCCAGCTACCTCAACCCCACTCCCGCACTCGCCGCGCTGGTCGCGGTCGCGGTGCCGGTCGCCGCGGTGCTGGTCACACTGCTCGCGATGCGCGGCGTGACCGTCGAACCCCTCGGGGTCGTGCGCGCGGCCAAGCAGCCCCGCCGCCGGCTGTGGTGGCGGCTGCTGCCGCCGCTGGCCGGCGTCGCCATGCTCTACCCGATGATCGGCCAAGGCCACAAGAACGGTGACTTCAACCAGTACCTCGTCATCGGCGGCGTCCTGATGCTGCTGATCGGCATCACCGCCCTGCTGCCCTGGGCCGTGGAAGCAGTCGTCGTCCGGCTCGGCAAGGGCCCGCTGTCCTGGCAGTTGGCCGTGCGACGACTGCAGCTGAGCAGCGGCACCGCCGCCCGCATGGTCAACGGCATCGCCGTGGCGGTGGCAGGGGCCATCGCACTGCAGATGCTCTTCACGGGAACGCAGAGCCAGTACACCAAGAGCACCGGCCAGGACCCCAGCCGAGTCCAGATGGAGGTCGACTTCGGCGGCCCCAAGCCGCTGCCCGGCATCGAGCGCGAATTCACCGGCACCAAAGGGGTCCTGGCCGCGGTGGCCCTGGCCCGCTCCCAGTACGGGGACGCACGTCGCGACCCGGAGAACAGCAACGACCTGACCGTGGGGAGCTGCGCCGCCCTGCGTGAACTCGCCACACTGCCCTCCTGCAAGGACGGTGACGTGTTCGTCACGCGAACGCGGAGCGGTTACTCGGACCCCAGCAACGCATCCGAGATCGCCCTGGTGAAGCCCGGGCGGCAGCTCTACGTCGACCCGTCGTACGGCGACGCCGAACACCGCCTCGAGGTGCCCTGGACCGTTCCGGCAAACATTCGGCAGGTGAACGCCCGCAAGGACTCACTGCAGGCCTACACCAGTCTGCTGGTCACCCCCGCCGCCCTGCCCCGGAAGGCCGCGCCCGCGGTGTTCTCGGACGGTGTCTACCTGCGTCTGGACCCGTCGGTGCCGGACTCACGGGAGTACGTACGCAACGTCGTCGCCCGCATCGACCCCCTGGCACACACCTACAGTTGGTCGGCGACCCAGGAAGACGTCAAGTACACCTCCATCCGCACCGGCCTGTTCGTCGGCTCCGCCTTCGTGCTGGCACTGATCGGCGCGAGTCTGCTGGTCTCCCAACTGGAGCAACTGCGCGAGCGCAGGAAGCTGCTCTCCGCGCTGGTCGCCTTCGGCACCCGGCGCCGCACGCTGACCCTGTCGGTGCTGTGGCAGACGGCCCTCCCGGTCGGACTCGGCCTCGTCCTGGCCACATCGGTGGGTATCACCCTTGGCTCGGCGCTGCTGAAGATGACCCGCACCCCGGTGACCATGGACTGGGCGAGCGTCCTGACCATGACCGGCGTGGGCGCGGCCGTGGTCGGCGTGGTCACGCTGCTCAGCCTGGCGCCGCTGCTGCGGATGATGCGCCCGGAGGGCCTGCGCACGGAATAACGCCTCCCAGGTCCCCCGAAGTGGGCTCCTCCTGCCAGGAGGAGCCCACCCCCGCACGCGGGCAAGCCCGGTCGGCATCGGCACAGTCACCGCCGGGGCGACCTCGGCGCACCGCAGGATCCGCGGTCGAGGCGAGCACGCCAGACAGCGTCGGCGCGGAGCCCGCCGACAGCGACCCGGAGCAGGCGCATCGAGCATCGCGCGTGAGGGGCTGGCCTGGTCGGTGCTGTCGGTGGCTGCCAGCGCATGGCCCAGGCGCTCGCGGACCGGCTTCGGCTCCGTCAAGGGCCGCTGGTCTGCCAGGAGTGCCGGCTGTCGCGCCACATCCCGTCTGTCTCAAGCGGTCGGCCAGGACTCGACTGCAACAGGCAAGTGACCCCCATGGACGCGACAGCGCGGTCCGCGTCAGTCCACGCGCCGCATCAGCGCCAGGTACATCGCGTCCGTACCGTGCACATGGGGCCACAGCTGCACATCGGGCCCCTCCCCCAGATCGGGCACGCCCGGCAGCAGGCCGCGCGCGTCGATCAGCTCGAACCCGGGCCGCTGCTTGAGGACGTCGTCCACGACGGCCCGGGTCTCGGCGAGGTGCGGGGAGCAGGTGGCGTACCCGACGACTCCGCCCACCCGCACGGCGTCCAGCGCGTTGCGCAGCAGCCCCCGCTGCAACGGAGCGAACCCGTCCAGATCCTCCGGCCGCCTGCGCCAGCGCGCCTCGGGCCGGCGCCGCAGCGCGCCCAGCCCCGTGCACGGCACGTCCACCAGCACACGGTCGAAGCTGCCCGGCCGCCACGCGGGCCGCGTCCCGTCGGCGGCGATCACCTGGTACGGCCCCGGGTTGCCGGCCAGCGCCCGGGCCACGAGCCCGGCCCGGTGCGGCTGCTTCTCGGAGGCGACGAGCATCGCGCCCCGCTGGGCGGCCATCGCGCCGAGCAGCGCCGCCTTCCCGCCGGGTCCCGCGCACCCGTCGAGCCAGTGCCGGTCGGGACCCTCCAGCGGCGCGTTGGCCACGGCGAGCGCGACGAGCTGACTGCCCTCGTCCTGCACGCCCGCGCGCCCGTCGCGCACGGCCTCGATCGCGCCGGGCTCCCCGCCCTCGGCGAGCCGCACGGCGTACGGGGACCAGCGCCCCGGCACGGCGGCCTCCTCGGTCAGCAGTTCCTCGGTGGTGGCCCGCCCCGGGCGCGCGACCAGCGTCACCTCGGGCCGCTCGTTGTCGGCCTCGAGCAGGCGCTCGATGTCGGCGCGACCGCCGCCGAGCGAGTCCCACAGCGCCGAGACGACCCAGCGCGGGTGCGAGTGCACGACGGAGAGATGGTCCTCGGGGTCCTCGTCGTAGGGCGGGGCGACCCGCTGGATCCATCCGTCCAGGTCGTCCTGGGCGACCTTGCGCAGCACGGCGTTGACGAACTTGGCCCGCCCGTCGCCGAGCACGACCCGGGCCAGCTCCACCGAGGCGGACACGGCCGCGTGGGTCGGGATGCGCGTCCCGAGGAGCTGGTGGGTGCCGAGGCTGAGCACGTCGAGCACCGGCGGGTCGACCTCACGCAGCGGCCGGTCCACACAGGCGGCGATGACGGCGTCGTACGTGCCCTGCCGGCGCAGTGTCCCGTAGACCAGCTCGGTCGCGAGCGCGGCGTCCCGTCCGTCGAAGTCGCCCTTCTCGCGCGCCTTGCGCAGCAGCGGCGGCAGCACGAGGTTGGCGTACGCGTCCCGCTCGTCCACGGCGCGCAGCGCCTCGAAGGCGAGGATGCGGACGGGGTCCTTCTGGGGCCGACGGTAGGGCTTGCCGGGCCTGCGGGGCCGACGAGAGGTGTCGCTCACGAAAAAGGTGCTCCGGATTGCTGGACGAGAGATACGACCAGCCTACGTCCCGTCGCGGGCCCGGCGTGCCCCGGTCAGGCCCCGACCCGCTCGCCCTGGGCGATGCGCGCGCCGCGCGCCCAGTCCGCCGCCCGCATGGGCTTCTTGCCCTGCGCCTGCACCCACAGCAGCTCGACGGCGTAGGAGCCGGTCCCGACGTACACGTTGTTCTTCCCGGCGGCGAGCTCGCCGGGCGCGAGGTCGTCCCGGCCCGGCACCGGCTGCACCTGGATGAGCTTCAGGCGCTCGCCGCGGAACGTGGTCCAGGCGCCGGGCACGGGCGTGCAGCCGCGCACCACACGGTCGACGCGCAGGGACGGGGCGGTCCAGTCGATGTGCGCGTCCTCGACGTTGACCTTGGGGGCGAGGGTGACGCCGTCGGCGGGCTGCGGCACGGCCTTCAGGGTGCCGTCCTCGATGCCGTCCATGGTGGCGGAGAGCAGCCCCGCGCCGGCGAAGGCCAGCCGGGTCAGCAGGTCGCCGCTGGTGTCGGTGGGCCGGATCTCCTCCGTGACCGTCCCGTAGACCGGCCCGGAGTCCAGGCCCTCCTCGATGAGGAAGGTGGACGCGCCGGTGATCTCGTCACCGGCCATGATGGCGTGCTGCACGGGGGCGGCGCCGCGCCAGGCGGGCAGCAGCGAGAAATGCAGGTTGACCCAGCCGTTGGCGGGCACGTCGAGGGCGACGCGCGGCAGCAGGGCGCCGTAGGCGACGACGGGGCAGCAGTCGGGCGCGATCTCCCGCAGCCGCTCCAGGAACGCGGGGTCCCGCGGCGTGGCGGGCTTGAGCACCTCGATCCCGGCCTCGGCGGCCCGCTCGGCCACGGGGCTCGCGACCATCCGCCGTCCCCGCCCGGCCTGCGCGTCGGGCCGGGTGACGACGGCGGCCACCTCGTGCCGCCCGGAGGCGATCAGAGCGTCCAGAGCGGGAACGGCGACCTCGGGGGTGCCGGCGAAGACGAGCTTCATGGGTGGGCAGGGCCTCTCGGGCGGGGGCGGCTGGGCGACGCACCAGTCTATGGGTGCGGGGGCCGCTGACTCACGCCGGAGCACCGGCCGTTCGGGAAGCCGGTACCGCCTGCGGCCCGCCGTGGCGCGCACCCCTCCGCCGGGCGTAGGCATATGCCCGCACGCCCCCACAGCGTGACCAGCGGCGCCCTGCCGCGTTGGTCAAGAAAGAGTTGACCCCTTCGGGCCGCAGACGCCGACATCGCGGCCCTCTCCTTTTCACGCCGGTTCGAGAGGCTTGTTCATGGCCGACCACGCAACCCACGACGCCCAGGCTCGGGCCAGCCTGCACTTGCTGGTGCGGGACATCGAGCGGGTCCGCCGGCAGGTGGACGCACTGCGCACCCTCACCGCCCAGCTGGGCAACGTCTACCGCCCGCGCCGCTCCGGCCCGTCCACGGGCTTCGTCGTCTACGGGCGCGCCCCCGCCCCGACGGTCCGCCTCGCGCAGGAGCTGAGGGACAGCGTCGAGACCCTGGTCACGGCGGCCGTGGACTTCGACCGCTCGCTGGGCTTCTCCTGGGACGCGGTCGGTTCCGCCCTCGGTGTCACCAAGCAGGCCGTCCACCGTCGCTACGGCGCCCGCCGCGCCGCCGCCCAGGCCGCGGCCGAGGCCGAGCGCACGGCCGAGGCGGCCGGTACCCGCGCGGTCAACGTCTCCACCGCCCTGCCGGCGGTGCCGACGGTCCCGGCCGCCCGCTCCATGCCGACCCAGCCGACGGCCGGCAGCCCCGCCTTGCGCGACGAGGCCCGGCCCACGGCCTTCCCCGGCCCACGCAACGGCTGACACCCCCTCGACTCTGCCCTCCCGGCGCGCACCCGGGAGGGCAGACCTCTTCCTGGCCGGGAGCCGCGGGGCGCGCCGGTTCCCCGCCGCCCCCGCCCGGCCGATGTCCGGCCGGTCGGCCAGCGCCGCCTCCCCTGCCTGCCCGGTGCCCATGGTCGCCTTCCCACCGGGCGCGGACACGCGGGCACGGCGCCCTCGCCCGCAGTCGCTCAGCCGGCACCCCATGGGTCATCACACGAGAGCGGTCTCACCGCCCTGCCGACGGCGCCCATGGCCCCCGCCCAGCCGGGCGCGGACCTCACGGTCCGCAGCGTCCCGCCGCCATCGCTCAGCCGATGTCCAGCCGGTCGATCCACACCAGCACCATCACACCGCCCCGCCCGACAGCACCACGCACCCGGCTGCCGGACTCAGACGCACAAGCCCGGCAGCACACCGCCGCCATCGCTCAGCCGGTCGACCCACACCAGCACCATCACACCGCCCCGCCCGACGGCACCACGCACCCGGCTGCCGGACTCAGGCGCACAAGCCCGGCGCCACAGCCGCCATCGCTCAGCCGGTCGACCCACACCAGCACCATCACACCGCCCCGCCCGACGGCACCACGCACCCGGCTGCCGGACTCAGGCGCTCAAGCCCGGCGCCACAGCCGCCATCGCTCAGCCGGTCGACCCACACCAGCACCATTACACCGCCCCGCCCGACAGCACCACGCACCCCGCGCCGGGCGCGGACTCACGGGCCCGCGGCCTCACGCCGCCATCGCTCAGCCGATGTCCAGCGGATCGATCCGCACCAGCACCGTCTCGCCGCCCCCGCGGGCCATCCGTGCCGCCCGTGCCGACTTCAGCGCCGCCGCCAGGGCGGCCCCGCTGCCGGGGCGCACCCGGATCAGGGCGCGGTCCCACTGCTCGCCGGGCGGCGGGCCGCCGGGGCGCCGCGGACGTCCGGCGGGGGTGACCGGCAGCGGCACGGGGCCCAGCACCTCGGCGTCGCCCGGCAGTTCGACGGCCGCCAGGAACTCCGCGAGCGCCTCCGGCGGCCCGGACACCGCCGCCATCCGCGACACGGGCGGGAAGCCCAGCTCGGCGCGCTCGGCCAGTTCCCGTACGGCGAATCCCACCGGGTCCCAGCGCACCAGCGCCTGCACGGGACGCAGCGTCGCCTCGGCGACGATCACCACGGTGCCGCCCGCCTCCTGCGGCCGGACCAGCGCGGAGGCGGTGATCCAGCGTCGCAGCGCCTCCTCGCCGGACCTCAGGTCCGCCCGGCCGAGCATCGCCCAGCCGTCCAGCAGCAGCGCCGCCGCGTATCCGCCCTCGGCCACCGGCTCCGCGCCCGGTGTGCTCACGACCAGCGCGGGCGCCCCCGGCACGGTGTCGAGCACATGCTCCCGCCCCGAGGTGCGCACTGGGACGGCCGGGAACGCCCGCCCCAGTTCCTCGGCGGTCCGGCGCGCACCGACGACCTGGGCCCGCAGCCGGAACCCCCCGCACTCGGGGCAATGCCAGTCGGGGGTGTCCTGCCCGCACCAGGCGCAGGTCAGGGCACCGCCCCCGCCGCGCGCCTCCAGCGGCCCCGCGCAGTGCCGGCACCGGGCCGGCTCCCGGCACCGGTCGCAGGCGAGCCGGGGGACGTAGCCGCGCCGGGGGACCTGCACGAGGACGGGGCCGTGCCGCAGCCCTTCCCGGGCGGCCTGCCAGGCCAGGGAGGGCAGCCGGGCGGCCCGGGCTGCCTCGTCGCGGGCGAGGTCCCCGTCGCCGACGGTCCGCACCAGCGGGGTGAGCCGCCGGGCGCCCTCGCGGTCCGCGGTGAGCGGGACGGCCCACTCGCTGCGGACGAGCTGCGCCGCCTCCACGGTGCAGCCCCAACTCCCCAGCAGGAACCCGCACTTGCCGCCTGCGGCGCGCAGCTCCAGCACCTCCCGCACATGCGGGAACGGGGCATTGTCGTCGCTGTGGCTGGAGTCGCCGTCGTCCCAGATCACCACGAGGCCGAGGTCCCGCACCGGGGCGAACATCGCGGCGCGGGTGCCGACCACGGCCCGGACGGAGCCGCGGCGCACGGCCAGCCATTCGAGATACCGGCGCTCCTGGCCCGCGTCGGCGGTGAGCAGCGCGTGCTGCCCCTCCCCCAGGGTCTCCGTGAGCGCGGCGTCCACCCGTGCGGCCGAGCGGCCGGACGGCACGACGACCAGCGCGCCGCGCCCGGACGCCAGGGTCGCGCGGACCGCCAGGGCGATCTCCTGGGGCCACTGCGGTCCGGGCAGCGCGGTCCACACCGCACGCGGCGACCGCCCCGCCGCCAGCGCCTCCAGGAAGCGCGGCCCGTGCTCGTAGCGCTGCCAGGGGCCGGGGTCCGGCGCCGGGGGCGGCGGTGGGGGCGGCGGCAGGGTGCGGGCCTCGGCGCGGGCGTGCCGGGGCGGAATGGCCAGCTGCAGCACATCGGCGAGGCTGCCGGCGTACCGGTCGGCGACGGCCCGGGCGAGGGCGAGCAGGTCGGGGTCGAGGACGCGCTCCGGCGAGATCACCTGGGCGAGGGCGGCCAGCGGGCCCTGGTAGTCGCTCTCGGCGAGGCGCTCGACGATGAACCCGTCCCGCAGCCCGCCCCCTTCGCGGCGCCCCTCGCGCACATGGTGGGCCCCGGCGCCGAAGCGCACCCGGACCCGGACCCCGGGCTGCGCCTGTTCGGCCAGTTCCTCGGGCACGGCGTAGTCGAAGTAGCGGTCGAGGTGCAGCACGCCCTTGTCGACCAGCACCCGCGCCACGGGCAGTTCCCTGGCGAGCCGGGCGCCGCGCCAGGTCCGCGGCTTGGCGCGGGGCACCTGGGCCTTGCGGACGCTCTCGCGGATGAGGGCAAGCTGCTCGGGCGGCGCCCCGTCGGCGCCGCCTCCCGGCTGCTCGTCCTCGCTGCTCACGCCTGCATTCCTACCAAACGCCACTGACATCCGGCGGCGCCCCCGTCACCCTCGGGGCCGCGCGCACACGCCGAGGCCCGGTCCCCCAGAGAAGGGCACCGGGCCTCGGCCTGACGAAACCGCGGGCCTGCCTACAGCCCGGCGGCCTTGCGGAGCGCGTCCACGCGGTCCGTGCGCTCCCAGGTGAACTCGGGAAGCTCGCGGCCGAAGTGGCCGTACGCCGCCGTCTTGGCGTAGATCGGGCGGAGCAGGTCCAGGTCGCGGATGATGGCGGCCGGACGGAGGTCGAAGACCTCGTCGATGGCCTTCTCGATCCGCTCGGCCTCGACCTTGGCGGTGCCGAAGGTCTCGACGAACAGACCGACCGGCTCGGCCTTGCCGATCGCGTACGCGACCTGCACCTCGCAGCGGGACGCCAGACCGGCCGCCACGACGTTCTTGGCGACCCAGCGCATCGCGTAGGCGGCCGAGCGGTCCACCTTGGACGGGTCCTTGCCGGAGAACGCGCCGCCGCCGTGGCGGGCCATGCCGCCGTAGGTGTCGATGATGATCTTGCGGCCGGTGAGGCCGGCGTCACCCATCGGGCCGCCGATCTCGAAGCGGCCGGTGGGGTTGACCAGCAGGCGGTAGTTCTCGGTGTCGAGCTTGATGCCGTCGTCGAGGAGGGCCTTCAGCTCGGGCTCGACCACGAACTCCTGGATGTCGGGAGCGAGGAGCGAGTCGAGGTCGATGTCCGAGGCGTGCTGCGAGGACACGACCACGGTGTCGAGGCGGACGGCCTTGTCGCCGTCGTACTCGATGGTGACCTGCGTCTTGCCGTCGGGGCGCAGGTAGGGGATGGTGCCGTTCTTGCGGACCTCGGACAGGCGCTTGGACAGCCGGTGCGCCAGGAAGATCGGCAGCGGCATCAGGGTCGGCGTCTCGTCGGTGGCGTAGCCGAACATCAGGCCCTGGTCACCGGCGCCCTGACGGTCGAGCTCGTCCTCGTCGCCCTCGACCCGCGCCTCGTAGGCCGCGTCCACGCCCTGCGCGATGTCGGGCGACTGCGAGCCGATGGAGACGGAGACACCGCAGGAGGCGCCGTCGAAGCCCTTCTTCGAGGAGTCGTAGCCGATCTCGAGGATCTTGCTGCGGACCAGCGTCGCGATGTCCGCGTACGTCTTGGTCGTGACCTCTCCGGCCACGTGCACCAGGCCGGTCGTGATCAGCGTCTCGACGGCGACGCGGGACGAGGGGTCCTCGCGCAGCAACGCGTCGAGAATGGTGTCGCTGATCTGGTCAGCGATCTTGTCGGGGTGACCCTCGGTCACAGACTCCGAGGTGAACAGGCGACGGGACACAACGCTCCCTGGGGTTGCAGCGGCTGCTGGCTGATCATTGGCGGACGGGACGGGGGCTGCGCCCGGCGTCGTCCGTGGACAGTTTATCTGTCGTGCCCGGTCACGGACCCCCGTGTCTCGCCTCTCGGGAGGGCTGTGACCTGCGGCACGGGCATTCTGCCAATCGCACACGGCGGTGGCCAGAGGCGCCACGCCCGAATCGGGCGGGTGGCGGGCACCCTCCCGGGTGGGTCAGACGGCGCCGTCCAGGCGGCGCGCGACCAGGTCCCAGACGATGTCGGCGAGGGCCTCCTTCGGCCCGTGCGGCACGGGGGTCTCGCTGCCGTCGGCGCCCAGGACGACCGCCTCGTTCTCCTCGGAGCCGAACGTCTTGCGCTCGCCGACCTCATTGACCACGAGGAGGTCGCAGCCCTTGCGCTCCAGCTTGCGTCGCCCGTTGGCGAGGACGTCGTCCGTCTCGGCGGCGAAGCCGACGACCACCTGGCCCTCCCGGGGCCGGTCGCCCGCGATCTCCGCCAGGATGTCCGGGTTGCGCACCAGGACGACGGGCTCGGGCTCCTGGCCGTCCTTCTTCTTGATCTTCCCGGTCGCGTACGTGGCCGGGCGGAAGTCGGCGACGGCCGCGGCCATGACGACCGCGTCCGCGTCGGCGGCGGCCTTGACGACGGCCTCCCGCAGTTGCACGGCCGTGCCGACCCGCACCACGTCGACGCCGGCCGGGTCGGCTATCTGGGTGTTCGCTGCGACCAGGGTCACGCGGGCGCCCCGCGCGGCGGCGGTGCGGGCGAGGGCGTAGCCCTGCTTGCCCGAGGAGCGGTTGCCGAGGAAGCGCACGGGGTCCAGGGGCTCGCGGGTGCCGCCCGCGCTCACCACGACATGCCGGCCCGTGAGGTCGGGCTCGGTGGCGCCCCGGGCCAGCACCCGACGGCAGACCTCGAAGATCTCCGCGGGGTCGGGCAGCCGGCCCTTACCGGTGTCGACGCCGGTGAGACGGCCCACGGCGGGCTCGATGACGACGGCGCCGCGCCGGCGCAGGGTCGCCACGTTCTCCTGGGTGGCGGGGTGCTCCCACATCTCGGTGTGCATGGCGGGGGCGAACACCACCGGGCACCGGGCGGTCAGCAGGGTGTTGGTCAGCAGGTCGTCGGCGAGCCCGTGGGCGGCCTTGGCGAGCATGTCGGCCGTGGCCGGGGCGACGACGACCAGGTCGGCGTGCTGGCCGATGCGGACGTGCGGCACCTGGTGGACGTCGTCCCAGACCTCCGTGGAGACCGGGTTGCCGGACAGGGCGGACCAGGTGGCGGCGCCGACGAAGTGCAGGGCGGAGGCGGTCGGCACGACGCGCACGTCATGGCCGGACTCCGTGAGTCTGCGCAGCAGCTCACAGGCCTTGTAGGCGGCGATGCCGCCGCTGACCCCCAGAACGACCTTCGGCTTGTCCACGTCTCTCCCCGCACTCGGCTGCGTACGACTCCACTACACACCACAGGCCCGGCGGACGCGCCGCCGGGCCTGTGGAAAAGTCAGCTGCAAGCTGAAGATCGTACTTACTGCGCCGGGCCCTCGACGGCCTCGGACGTCAGCAGACCCGCGTTGATCTCACGCAGGGCGATCGAGAGGGGCTTCTCGTGGACGTGCGTGTCCACCAGCGGACCGACGTACTCGAGGAGGCCCTCGCCGAGCTGCGAGTAGTACGCGTTGATCTGGCGGGCCCGCTTGGCCGCGTAGATCACGAGGCTGTACTTCGAGTCGGTGGCCTCGAGGAGCTCGTCGATCGGCGGGTTGATGATGCCCTCGGGCGCGGAGATGGAAGAGGACACGCTCTACCTTCCGATGGATGGGAAAGATTCAGTCACGCGATCGGACACGATCACACAACGTCCATCAAGGCTAGCAGCTCGCGCGCCACGTCCTCGACGGAGGTGTTGACCAAGGTCACATCGAACTCGGGCTCGGCCGCCAGCTCGATCCTCGCCGCGTCCAGCCGGCGCTCGATCACCTCGGGCGGCTCGGTGCCCCGGCCGGTGAGCCTGCGCACCAGCTCCTCCCAGGAGGGAGGGGCCAGGAACACCAGTCGGGCCTCGGCCATGGACTCACGGACCTGCCGGGCGCCCTGGAGGTCGATCTCCAGGAGCACGGACTCGCCCGCCTCGAGCCGTTCCAGCACGGCCGCGCGCGGTGTGCCGTAGCGGTGGCCGGCGAACTCGGCCCACTCCAGCAGCTCGCCGTTGGCGATCAGCTTGTCCATCTCCTCGTCGGTGACGAAGAAGTAGTGGACTCCATGCTGCTCGCCGGGGCGGGGCTTGCGCGTCGTCGCCGACACGGAGAGCCAGACCTCGGGGTGTTCTTTGCGCATATGAGCGACGACCGTGCTCTTGCCGACCCCCGAGGGGCCGGAGAGCACGGTCAGCCGCGGACCTGCGTCCGGGGGCTCGGGGGTCGTCCCCCGGGGTGTTACAGCCATGCAGCGATTATTCCAGCAATCGCGGACCGCCCGGGACCCGAGGTCCCGGGGAACCGGGACTCAGGAGCCGGTGCTGCCGAACTCACGCTCAAGGGAGGCGATCTGGTTCGAGCCGAGGCCCCGCACGCGGCGGCTCTCGGAGATGCCGAGTCGCTCCATGATCTGCTTGGCGCGGACCTTGCCCACGCCCGGCAGGGACTCGAGCAGCGCGGAGACCTTCATCTTGCCGATGACGTCGTTCTCCTGGCCCTGCTTGATGACCTCGTGAAGAGAGGCGCCGGAGTGCTTGAGTCGATTCTTGACCTCGGCCCGCTCCCGGCGAGCCGCGGCGGCCTTTTCGAGCGCGGCTGCGCGCTGTTCAGGGGTAAGGGGCGGAAGAGCCACGCCTACGTCACCTCGGATGTCGAACTGTCGGATACGGACCGGTGAGGAACCTAGTCGCCCCACACCTGGGGAGCCACGAGCAACACGCTTGCCCACTGACTCTCGTCGGAGACTAGCGGGCAAGTCCGCAAGAGTCAGCGAGAACAGCGGAAAAGTCCTGGTCAGCCTCCGTCAGGCCAGACATTTAAGACATACTGCCCCGGATTTGAGGATGTATCCAGACTCAAGTCGGCCGCGGACCGCTCACCGGAGGACTCCGCGGCCGACATCGATGCCGTCACCGGCCCTCAGGCGCCCGCGACCGCCTCGCGCACCTCGTTGGCGAAGCGTGACGCGGCATCACGCAGGGTCACGACGTCGGGGCCGTGCCGCAGCACCCCCCGGCTGACGTTCGGGACGACATTGCGCACCGCGGCGCCGAACACCCTGGGGAGATCCGCGGGCGTGGCCCCCTGGGCGCCGATGCCGGGCGCGAGCAGCGGGCCGTTGATGGCGAGGTCGTAGGACGACAGGTCACCGAGCGTGGCGCCGACGACCGCCCCGAAGGAGCCCAGCGGCTCCTCCCCCGCGTTCTCCGCGGCGAGGTGGGCGAGCATCGTCGCGGCGACGTCCCGGCCGTCCGCCCGGACCGCGTGCTGGACCTCGCCGCCCTCCAGGTTGGAGGTGAGGGCGAGCACGAACAGCCCGGTGCCGCTCTCACGGGCGAGCGCCACCGCCGGGGACAGCGAGCCGTAGCCGAGGTACGGCGAGACCGTCAGCGCGTCGGAGAACAGCGGCGAGTCCTTGCGCAGGAAGGACTCCGCGTACGCGGCCATCGTGGAGCCGATGTCGCCGCGCTTGGCGTCCATGACGACGAGCGCGCCGGCCGCCCTCGCCTCCTCGACCGACTTCTCCAGGACGGCGACGCCGCGGGAGCCGAAGCGCTCGAAGAACGCGCTCTGCGGCTTGAGCACGGCGACCCGGTCGGCCGTCGCCTCCACGACGGTGCGGCTGAACCGCTCCAGGCCGGCCACGTCGTCGTTCAGGCCCCACTCGGAGAGCAGGGAGGCGTGCGGGTCGATGCCCACACACAGGGGGCCGCGCTCGTCCATCGCACGGCGCAGTCGACTTCCGAAGGGCTCGGTCATGCCGTCTTCCTCACGTCGGCGCCGACCGCGTCGGCGAGGGTGGCGTAGGGGCTGGTGCGCAGGCGCGCGGCGAGCCCCTTGTGGATGGCGCGGGCCCAGAAGGGGCCCTCGTAGACGAAGGCGCTGTAGCCCTGGACCAGGGTGGCGCCCGCCAGGATGCGCTGCCAGGCGTCCTCGGCGTTCTCGATGCCGCCGACGCCCACGAGGGTGATCCGGTCGCCCACGCGCGCGTAGAGGCGCCTCAGGACCTGGAGCGAGCGTGCCTTCAGCGGCGCTCCGGAGAGCCCGCCGGTCTCCTTGACCAGCGAGGGCTCGGAGGTCAGGCCCAGGCCCTCGCGGGCGACGGTGGTGTTCGTGGCGATGATGCCGTCCAGGCCCAGCTCCACGGCGAGGTCGGCCACGGCGTCCACGTCCTCGTCGGCGAGGTCCGGCGCGATCTTGACGAGCAGCGGCACACGGCGGCCGGGCACCACACGGTCGGCGGCGTCGCGGACGGCCGTCAGCAGGGGCCGCAGCGACTCGGTGGCCTGCAGGTTGCGCAGGCCGGGGGTGTTGGGTGACGACACGTTGACGACCAGGTAGTCGGCGTACGGCGCCAGCCGCTCGGCCGACGTCACGTAGTCGCCGACGGCCTCGGCCTCGGGCACGACCTTCGTCTTGCCGATGTTGACGCCCACGACGGTCCGGAAGACCGGCGTACGGGACGCCAGACGGGCGGCCACGGCCAGCGAGCCGTCGTTGTTGAACCCCATGCGGTTGATCAGCGCGCGGTCCGGCACGAGCCGGAACAGCCGCTTCTTCGGGTTGCCGGGCTGGGGCTCCCCCGTGACCGTGCCGATCTCGACGTGGTCGAAGCCGGCCATCGCCATGCCGTCGATCGCGACGGCGTTCTTGTCGAAGCCGGCGGCGAGCCCGAACGGCCCGTGCATGCGCAGCCCGAGGGCCTCCGTGCGCAGCTCCTTGTAGCGGGGCGCGAGCGCGGCGGCGACGAACGTGCGCAGCACGGGGACGCGGGCGGCGAGGCGGATCCACCGGAAGGCCAGGTGGTGGGCCTGCTCCGGGTCCATCCGCTGGAAGAAGCAGGTGAAGAAGATCTTGTACATGAGTCCCTCATGAAGAGGGGGACACCGTTTCCGGTGTCCCCCACGTCGGCTGCTAGTCGCGGGCCGCGGTCAGGTGTGCGGCGTGTTCCTGGAGCGACCTGACGCCCACGTCCCCGTGGGTGAGGGCGTCGATGCCCTGGACGGCGGCGGCGAGCGCCTGGACCGTCGTCAGGCACGGCACCGAGCGCGCCACGGCCGCCGTACGGATCTCGTAGCCGTCGAGGCGGCCGCCCGTGCCGTACGGGGTGTTGACGATGAGGTCGACCTCGCCGTCGTGGATGAGCTGGACGATGGTCTTCTCGCCGTTCGGGCCGGTGCCCTCGGACTGCTTGCGCACGACGGTGGCGTTGATGCCGTTGCGCCTGAGGACCTCGGCGGTGCCGGAGGTGGCCATCAGCTCGAAGCCGTGGGCGACCAGCTCGCGCGCCGGGAAGATCATCGAGCGCTTGTCGCGGTTGGCGACCGAGATGAACGCGCGGCCCTTGGTGGGCAGCGGGCCGTACGCGCCCGCCTGCGACTTGGCGTACGCCGTGCCGAAGACGCTGTCGATGCCCATGACCTCGCCGGTGGAGCGCATCTCCGGGCCGAGGACGGTGTCGACGCCGCGCCCGTGGATGTCGCGGAAGCGCGACCACGGCATCACGGCCTCCTTGACGGAGATCGGCGCGTCGAGCGGGAGTTCACCGCCGTCGCCGCTCGCCGGGAGCAGGCCCTCGGCGCGCAGCTCGGCGATGGTGGCGCCCAGCGAGATCCGGGCGGCGGCCTTGGCCAGCGGCACCGCGGTCGCCTTCGAGGTGAAGGGGACCGTACGGGACGCGCGCGGGTTGGCCTCCAGGACGTACAGGATGTCGCCGGCCATCGCGAACTGGATGTTGATCAGGCCGCGCACCCCGACGCCCTTGGCGATGGCCTCGGTGGAGGCGCGCAGGCGCTTGATGTCGAAGCCGCCCAGCGTGATCGGCGGCAGCGCGCACGCCGAGTCGCCGGAGTGGATGCCGGCCTCCTCGATGTGCTCCATGACGCCGCCGAGGTACAGCTCCTCGCCGTCGTACAGGGCGTCGACGTCGATCTCGATGGCGTCGTCGAGGAACCGGTCGACCAGGACCGGCCGGGACGGGCTGATCTCGGTGGACTCGGCGATGTAGGACTCCAGCCGGGTCTCGTCGTAGACGATCTCCATGCCGCGTCCGCCGAGGACGTACGAGGGGCGCACCAGGACCGGGTAGCCGATCTCGTCGGCGATGGCCTTGGCCTCGGCGAAGGTGGTGGCGGTGCCGTGCTTGGGGGCGGGCAGGCCCGCCTCGGCGAGGACGCGGCCGAACGCCCCGCGGTCCTCGGCGGCGTGGATGGCCTCGGGGGACGTGCCGACGATCGGCACGCCGTTGTCCTTCAGCGCCTGCGACAGGCCCAGCGGGGTCTGGCCGCCGAGCTGGACCACGACACCGGCGACCGGACCGGCCTGCCGCTCCGCGTGGACGATCTCCAGCACGTCCTCCAGCGTCAGCGGCTCGAAGTACAGCCGGTCGGAGGTGTCGTAGTCCGTGGAGACGGTCTCCGGGTTGCAGTTGACCATCACGGTCTCGTACCCGGCGTCGCTGAGCGCGAAGGAGGCGTGGACGCAGGAGTAGTCGAACTCGATGCCCTGGCCGATGCGGTTGGGGCCGGAGCCCAGGATGATGACGGCCGGCTTCTCGCGCGGCGCGACCTCGCTCTCCTCGTCGTAGGACGAGTAGAAGTACGGGGTCTTCGCGGCGAACTCGGCGGCGCAGGTGTCGACCGTCTTGTAGACCGGGCGGATGCCCAGCGCGTGCCGCACCTCGCGGACGACGTCCTCGCGCAGGCCGCGGATCTCGGCGATCTGCACGTCGGAGAAGCCGTGCCGCTTGGCCTCGGCCAGCAGGTCCGGGGTCAGCTCGGGGGCCGCGCCGAGCTCGTCGGCGATCTCCTTGATGAGGAAGAGCTGGTCGACGAACCACGGGTCGATCTTCGTGGCGTCGAAGACCTCCTCGGGAGTGGCGCCCGCGCGGATGGCCCCCATGACCGCGTTGATGCGGCCGTCGGTGGGCCGGACCGCCTCGCGCAGCAGCTCGTCCTTGTCGCCGGGCTCGCCGACGAAGGTGAACTGGCTGCCCTTCTTCTCCAGCGAGCGCAGCGCCTTCTGGAAGGCCTCGGTGAAGTTGCGGCCGATGGCCATGGCCTCGCCGACCGACTTCATGGTGGTGGTGAGGGTGGAGTCCGCGCTCGGGAACTTCTCGAAGGCGAACCGGGGCGCCTTCACGACCACGTAGTCGAGCGTCGGCTCGAAGGAGGCCGGGGTCTCCTGCGTGATGTCGTTCGGGATCTCGTCGAGCGTGTAGCCGACGGCCAGCTTGGCGGCGATCTTGGCGATGGGGAAGCCGGTCGCCTTGGACGCGAGCGCCGAGGAGCGGGACACGCGCGGGTTCATCTCGATGACGATGACCCGGCCGTCCTCGGGGTTCACCGCGAACTGGATGTTGCAGCCGCCGGTGTCGACGCCGACCTCGCGGATCACGGCGATGCCGACGTCGCGCAGGATCTGGTACTCGCGGTCGGTGAGCGTCATCGCGGGGGCGACGGTGATGGAGTCGCCGGTGTGCACGCCCATCGGGTCGAAGTTCTCGATGGAGCAGACGACCACGACGTTGTCGTTCCGGTCGCGCATCAGCTCCAGCTCGTACTCCTTCCAGCCGAGGATGGACTCCTCCAGGAGCACCTCGGTGGTCGGGGAGAGCGTGAGTCCCTGGCCGGCGATGCGGCGCAGCTCCTCCTCGTCGTGCGCGAAGCCGGAGCCGGCGCCGCCCATGGTGAAGGAGGGGCGGACGACGACCGGGTAGCCGCCGAGGGTCTCGACGCCGGCCAGGACGTCGTCCATCGAGTGGCAGATCACCGAGCGGGCGGACTCGCCGTGGCCGATCTTGCGGCGGACGGCCTCGACGACACCCTTGAAGAGGTCGCGGTCCTCGCCCTTGTTGATGGCCTCGACGTTGGCGCCGATCAGCTCGACGCCGTACTTCTCCAGGGTGCCGGCCTCGTGCAGCGAGATGGCCGTGTTGAGGGCGGTCTGGCCGCCCAGGGTCGGCAGCAGCGCGTCCGGGCGCTCCTTGGCGATGATCTTCTCGACGTACTCCGGGGTGATCGGCTCGACGTACGTGGCGTCGGCGATCTCCGGGTCGGTCATGATCGTCGCCGGGTTGGAGTTGACCAGGATGACGCGCAGGCCCTCGGCCCTGAGCACGCGGCACGCCTGCGTGCCGGAGTAGTCGAACTCGGCGGCCTGGCCGATGACGATCGGGCCGGAGCCGATGACCAGGACGGACTGGATATCGGTGCGCTTAGGCACGCTGGCCCTCCATCAGGGAAACGAAGCGGTCGAACAGGTAGGCGGCGTCGTGCGGGCCGGCCGCCGCTTCGGGGTGGTACTGGACACTGAAGGCCGGGCGGTCCAGGAGCTGGAGGCCCTCCACCACGTTGTCGTTCAGGCAGACGTGGGAGACCTCGGCGCGGCCGTAGGGGGTGTCGGACGCCTGGTCGAGCGGGGCGTCCACGGCGAACCCGTGGTTGTGCGCGGTGACCTCGACCTTGCCGGTGGTGCGGTCCTGCACGGGCTGGTTGATACCGCGGTGGCCGTACTTCAGCTTGTAGGTGCCGAAGCCGAGGGCGCGGCCGAGGATCTGGTTGCCGAAGCAGATCCCGAACAGCGGGGTCGAGCGCTCCAGCACGCCCCGCATCACGGATACGGCGTGGTCGGCGGTGGCCGGGTCGCCGGGTCCGTTGGAGAAGAACACACCGTCCGGTGCGACGGCGTAGACGTCCTCGACGGTGGCCGTGGCGGGCAGCACGTGCACCTCGATGCCGCGCTCGGCCATCCGGTGCGGGGTCATGCCCTTGATGCCGAGGTCGACGGCGGCGACGGTGAACTTCTTCTCGCCGATCGCGGGGACGACGTACGCCTCCTTGGTGGCGACCTCGGCGGCGAGGTCGGCGCCCTCCATCTCGGGGGCCTGGCGGACCTCGGCGAGCATGGTGCCCTCGTCGGGCAGGGCGTTGCCGGAGAAGATGCCGACGCGCATGGCGCCGCGCTCGCGCAGATGGCGGGTGAGCGCGCGGGTGTCGACACCGGAGATGCCGACGACGCCCTGGCCGCGCAGCTCGTCGTCCAGGGAGCGCCGGGAGCGCCAGTTGGACGGGGTGCGGGCGGGGTCGCGGACGACGTACCCGGCGACCCAGATCCGCTTGCTCTCGGCGTCCTCGTCGTTGACGCCGGTGTTGCCGACGTGCGGGGCGGTCATCACGACCACCTGGCGGTGGTACGACGGGTCGGTCAGAGTCTCCTGGTAGCCGGTCATACCGGTGGAGAACACGGCCTCGCCGAAGGTCACCCCCACGGCCCCATAGGCACGGCCGCGGAAGATCCGGCCGTCCTCCAGGACGAGTACCGCGGGAACCTTGTCGGCTCCCCTTGTGGAGGTGGTCATCGTTCGGCGCCTTCCGTGCTGGTGTCGTTGGTCATGGAGTTGAGGGCGTCGACCCACGCGGTGTGCTCCGCCGCCCGGTCCGAGCGGAACCCGGAGTCGATCAGCCGGTCGCCGTGCGCCCAGGTCACCACGAGCAGGCCGCCCTCGGTGAGGACCTTGCCGGCGATGCCCTTGTCGAGCCGCGCCCCGCGCAGCCGGTCCGCGGGGACGAAGAAGTCGGCCGCGCCGGGGCGTACGACGTCCAGTCCCGCGTCCGTCAGCGTGAGCTCGGCCCGGCTCCGGGTGCCGAGGCCGTGCGCCACGATGCGGTCGAGCCACTGACCGGCGGTGGTGGAACCGTGGTAGCGGCCGCTCATGCCCAGTCTCACCGGGCCCGGGTCGTCCGGCGCGCTGGGCAGCGCGGGCAGGTCGCCCTGGAGCGTGCCGCGCCATTTCCAGCCCTCGCGCATCAGCCAGTAGACGAGCGCCACGAAGAGGCCGAGTCCGACGACCCAGCCCACGCGGGCGGCCCAGTCGGTGACCTCGGCCGACTTCTGGTCGGCGGCGAGTCCGGCTGCGAGGAGTGTTGCAGGTGTCACGTGAGCTTCCCGTCGACGAGCGTGGCCTTGCCCCGGAGCCAGGTGTGGGTGACACGGCCCGGCAGCTCACGCCCCTCGTACGGGGTGTTCCGGCTGCGCGAGGCGAAGCCCGCGGGGTCCACGGACCCACGGTATGCCGTGTCGACGAGCGTGAGGTTCGCGGGCTCACCAGCCGAGACGGGCCGGCCGTGGCCCGTCGCCCGCCCGATCTCTGCGGGCTTGACGGACATGCGCTCGGCGACCCCGGCCCAGGTGAGGAGCCCGGTGTCCACCATGGTCTCCTGCACCACCGACAACGCGGTCTCCAGGCCGACCATGCCCATGGCGGCGGCGGCCCACTCGCAGTCCTTGTCCTCGTGCGGGTGCGGGGCGTGGTCGGTGGCGACGATGTCGATCGTGCCGTCGGCCAGCGCCTCGCGCAGCGCCAGCACGTCCCGCTCGGTGCGCAGCGGCGGGTTCACCTTGTAGACCGGGTCGTAGGTGCGCACCAGCTCGTCGGTGAGGAGCAGGTGGTGCGGGGTGACCTCGGCGGTGACGTCGATGCCCCGGGACTTGGCCCAGCGGACGATCTCGACGGACCCGGCGGTCGACAGGTGGCAGATGTGGACGCGGGAGCCGACGTGCTCGGCGAGCAGGACGTCCCGGGCGATGATCGACTCCTCGGCCACCGCGGGCCAGCCGCCGAGGCCCAGCTCGGCGGAGACGACGCCCTCGTTCATCTGCGCGCCCTCGGTCAGCCGGGGCTCCTGCGCGTGCTGGGCGACGACGCCGCCGAAGGCCTTCACGTACTCCAGCGCCCGACGCATGATCACGGCGTCGTCGACGCACTTGCCGTCGTCGGAGAAGACGGTGACGCCGGCGGCCGACTCGTGCATGGCGCCGAGCTCGGCGAGCTTCCTGCCCTCCAGGCCGACGGTGACGGCGCCGATGGGCTGCACGTCGCAGTAGCCGTGCTCCTGGCCGAGCCGGTACACCTGCTCGACCACGCCGGCGGTGTCGGCGACGGGGAAGGTGTTGGCCATGGCGAAGACGGCCGTGTAGCCGCCGGAGGCAGCCGCTCGGGTGCCGGTCAGCACGGTCTCGGAGTCCTCGCGGCCGGGCTCGCGCAGGTGGGTGTGCAGGTCGACCAGGCCCGGCAGCAGCACCTTGCCGCCGGCCTCGACGACCTCGGCGCCCTCGGCGCTCAGCCCGCTGCCGACCTCGGCGATGATCCCGCCGTCGATCAGCACGTCCTGCGGCTCGCCGCCCAGCACCCTCGCACCACGGATCAGGGTCTTGCTCATGGTCTTCACTTCTCCTCGGCCGTGAACGGGGTGTGCGCGGGACGCTCGTCGGAAGGGTGGAGGGAGACGGGCGGGCGGGTGTGGGGGAAGGCCGGCCCGTTGCCGCCGAGCAGCAGGTAGAGGACGGCCATGCGGATGGAGACTCCGTTCGCGACCTGCTCGACGACGGTGCAGCGGTCGGAGTCGGCGACCTCGGCGGTGATCTCCATGCCGCGGACCATCGGGCCGGGGTGCATCACGATGGCGTGCTCCGGCATCCGGGCCATGCGGTCGCCGTCGAGGCCGTAGCGCCGCGAGTACTCGCGCTCGGTCGGGAAGAAGGCGGCGTTCATGCGCTCGCGCTGCACGCGCAGCATCATCACGGCGTCGGACTTGGGGAGCACGGCGTCGAGGTCGTACGACACCTCGCAGGGCCAGCTCCCGACGCCGACCGGCACCAGGGTGGGCGGCGCGACCAGGGTGACCTCGGCGCCGAGCGTGTGCAGCAGGTCGACGTTGGAACGGGCGACCCGGCTGTGCAGGACGTCCCCGACGATGGTGATGCGCCGCCCGTCGAGGTCGCGGCCGATCCCGGCGTCCCGGCCGACGAGCCGGCGCCGCATCGTGAAGGCGTCCAGCAGGGCCTGGGTGGGGTGCTGGTGGGTGCCGTCGCCGGCGTTGATGACGTGGGCGTCGATCCAGCCGGAGGTGGCCAGGCGGTACGGCGCCCCGGAGGCGCCGTGCCGGATGACGACGGCGTCCACGCCCATGGCCTCCAGGGTCTGGGCGGTGTCCTTCAGGGACTCCCCCTTGGACACGCTGGAGCCCTTGGCGGTGAAGTTGATGACGTCCGCGGACAGGCGCTTCTCGGCGGCCTCGAAGGAGATGCGCGTGCGCGTGGAGTCCTCGAAGAAGAGGTTGACGACGGTGCGGCCGCGCAGGGTCGGAAGCTTCTTGATCGGCCGGTCGGCGACCCGGGCCATCTCCTCGGCGGTGTCGAGGATCAGGACGGCGTCGTCGCGGGTGAGGTCGGCGGCCGAGATGAGATGACGCTGCATCTGTCAGGCTCCGTAAGGCAGTTCATGAAGGATTTCGGGCAGACGGGTGCGCCTGGGCGCACTGAGCGGGCGTACGACGGCGGCGTACGCCGTCCGGCGCTACTGGGGGGTCTGCTTGGCACCGAGCAGGACGGTGTCGCGACCGTCCTCCTCGGCGAGCTGGACCTTGACCGTCTCCCGCAACGACGTGGGGAGGTTCTTGCCGACGTAGTCGGCCCTGATGGGAAGCTCGCGGTGACCGCGGTCGACCAGAACGGCGAGCTGGACCGCGCGCGGGCGGCCGATGTCGTTCAGGGCGTCGAGGGCGGCACGGATGGTACGGCCGGAGAAGAGCACGTCGTCGACGAGGACGACGAGGCGGCCGTCGATGCCGTCACCGGGGATCTCGGTGCGGGCCAGCACCCGCGGCGGGTGCATGCGCAGATCGTCCCGGTACATGGTGATGTCGAGCGAGCCGACCGGGATCTTGCGCTCGGTGATCTCCTCCAGCTTGGCGGCGAGCCGCCGGGCGAGGAAGACCCCGCGGGTGGGAATGCCGAGGAGTACCACGTCGTCTGCGCCCTTGGCGCGTTCGACGATCTCGTGGGCGATGCGGGTCAACACCCGCGCGATGTCAGGGCCTTCGAGCACGGGCCGGGCGTCGGACGCTGAGGTGTCCTGCTGCCTGTCCATACGAAAGGGACCTCCTTCTCCGCCTCACGGGACGGACCTTAAAGGACGTCTGGTTTGCGCCATCCACCGTAGCAGGCCGCCGGTACACCTCCTGTCACCCGCCTGGCCCAATCGGCCGTGCCGGAAGCGGAAGCGTCGGTGTGGACCATTCGGCTTGACGCACGAGTGTAACGCTGCGTAACCTCACAGTGAGTTACCAACTGCGCGGCATGGAAGCCAAGCCAGTCGCGTCGACCCAGTGCCGGGGAGCTATATGTCCAGCGAATACGCCAAACAGCTCGGGGCCAAGCTCCGGGCCATCCGCACCCAGCAGGGCCTTTCCCTCCACGGTGTCGAGGAGAAGTCCCAGGGACGCTGGAAGGCCGTCGTGGTCGGTTCGTACGAGCGCGGCGACCGCGCCGTGACCGTGCAGCGGCTCGCAGAGCTGGCGGATTTCTACGGCGTTCCGGTGCAGGAGCTGCTGCCGGGGACGACGCCGGGCGGGGCCGCCGAGCCGCCGCCGAAGCTGGTCCTGGACCTGGAGCGGCTGGCGCACGTGCCGGCCGAGAAGGCGGGTCCGCTCCAGCGGTACGCGGCGACGATCCAGTCGCAGCGCGGTGACTACAACGGCAAGGTGCTGTCGATCCGCCAGGACGACCTGCGCACACTCGCCGTCATCTACGACCAGTCCCCCTCGGTCCTCACCGAGCAGCTGATCAGCTGGGGTGTGCTCGACGCGGACGCGCGCCGCGCGGTCTCCCACGCCGAGGAGAGCTGAGCACTTCCCTGGGTTGGGTTCTCTCAGCAGAAACGTGCCGCCGGGGTGGCCGGAACCAAGCGGTTCCGGCCACCCCGGCGGCCTTCTGCGGCCCTGGTGGGCCATCTGGGGCCCCTGGGGCTCCGGACATGCCAAGGGCCCGCAGCGTGCCTGCTGCGGGCCCTTCGGCGTGTTCGCCTGATCCGGGACCTACGCGTCCTCGCGGCGCAGCGAGGGCTTCAGATCCTTGAAGCGGCCGAGCAGGCCGTTCACGAACGACGGCGACTCGTCCGTGGAGAACTCCTTCGCCAGCTGGACCATCTCATCCAGCACGACCGCGTCCGGCGTCTCGTCGACCCAGATCAGTTCGTACGCGCCGAGGCGCAGGATGTTGCGGTCCACCACCGGCATGCGGTCGAGCGTCCAGCCGACCGAGTACTGCGCGATCAGCTCGTCGATCCGCCGGGCGCGCTCCGCGTACCCCTCGACGAGCTGCATCGTGTACTCGCTGACCGGCGGCTGCCGGGTGTCCTCCCGGGAGAGCCGGACCCAGTCCGCGAGGACGGTGCGGACGCCGACGCCGCGCTGGTCGCCCTCGAAGAGGATCTGGAAGGCGCGCTTACGGGCCGTGTTGCGGGCAGCCACGGTTAGCTGTTCACCCGGCCGAGGTAGTCGCTCGTGCGGGTGTCGACCTTGATCTTCTCACCGGTGGTGATGAAGAGCGGGACCTGGATCTGGTGGCCGGTCTCCAGGGTGGCGGGCTTGGTGCCACCGGTGGAGCGGTCGCCCTGGACACCCGGCTCGGTCTCCTGGATGGTCAGCTCGACGGCGGCCGGCAGCTCGACGAAGAGCACCTCGCCCTCGTGCTGCGCGACGGTGGCGGTGAAGCCCTCGATCAGGAAGTTGGCGGCGTCGCCGACGGCCTTGCGGTCGACCATGAGCTGGTCGTAGGTCTCCATGTCCATGAAGACGAAGTACTCGCCGTCCATGTAGGAGAACTGCATGTCGCGCTTGTCGACGGTGGCCGTCTCGACCTTCACGCCGGCGTTGAAGGTCTTGTCGACGACCTTCCCGGACAGCACGTTCTTGAGCTTGGTGCGCACGAAGGCCGGGCCCTTGCCGGGCTTGACGTGCTGGAACTCGACGACGGACCAGAGCTGGCCGCCTTCGAGCTTGAGCACCATGCCGTTCTTGAGGTCGTTCGTGGAAGCCACGGTTGCGGAATCTCCTGGACTGACGTGGACGACCCCGGCGCACGCACCTGCCTACAGGGCGAGCAGCTCCTTGGTCGTGATGGTGAGTAGCTCGGGTCCGCCGTCCGCCTCGGGGCGGACGACGAGCGTGTCATCGATCCGGACGCCGCCCCGGCCCGGGAGGTGGACCCCCGGTTCGACGGTGACCGGCACGCAAGCGTCCAGTTTACCCATGGCCGCGGGGGCCAACTGCGGGTCCTCGTCGATTTCGAGTCCGACACCGTGGCCCATGAGGGGCGGCAGGCCCTCATGATGCCCGGCGGATTCCAGGACCTGGCGCGCGGCCCGGTCCACGTCGCGGTAGGCGGCGCCCGGCGTCAGGCTCTCCCGCCCGGCCCGCTGAGCGGCGAAGACGAGGTCGTACAGCTCGATCTGCCAGTCCGCGGGGGACGTGCCGATCACGAAGGTACGGCCGATCTCGCAGCGGTAGCCACGGTACGTCGCGCCCAGGCAGACGGAGAGGAAGTCGCCCTCCTCGACCCTGCGGTCGGTGGGCCGGTGCGCACGTCGGCCGGAGTGCGGGCCGGTGGCGACGGCAGTGGGGAAGGCGGGGCCGTCGGCGCCGTGGTCGACGAGGCGGCGCTCCAGCTCCAGGGCGAGGTGGCGTTCGGTGCGGCCGACGAGGATGGACTCGAGGAGTTCACCGAGGGCCTGGTCGGCGATCTCCGCGCCGATCCTGAGGCAGGAGATCTCCTCCTCGTCCTTGACGACCCGGAGCTGTTCGACGGCGGTGCCCAGGCCGGCGAGGCGCAGCTGCGGCGCGGCCGAGTCGACGGCCCGGTGCCGGGCCACGGTGAGGTGGTGCTCCTCCACGGCGAGCGAGTCGGCGCCCTGGGCCGCGGCGAGGCCGGCGGCGGCGACGGCGGCGTCCCCGCCGGGGCGGGGAAGGGTGTGGATCAGCAGCGCCTCGTCGGGGCGGCCCTCGTAGGGGCGCTCGTCGGGCGGCTCGGCGCACACGAGCAGGTCGTCGGTCTTGCCGAGGAGCAGCGCGGCGCCCCGCGGGGCGGCGCCCGCGAGGTAGCGGACGTTTGCGGGGCGGGAGATCAGCGCGGTGGCGCTGCCGCTGGCGTGGCAGCGGTCCCTCAGGCGGGAGCGGCGGGTGGCGTACACCTCTGACATGACCCGAGCGTAAGAGCTTTGCCGGGTCGGCGCCGGTTGGGAGCGGCTGAGTGGGCGGTTCCCTGCGGGGCTTGGGGGAGCGTCGTGGGTCGGCCTCGGGCCGGTGGGGGCTGGGCGCGCCGTTCCCCGCGCCCCCCGGGGGGTGGCCGCTGTCGATCGTCGGCCTCGGGCCCGTAGGGGCTGGGCGCGCCGTTCCCCGCGCCCCTGGGGGAGGTGGGTGGCCGCTGTCGATCGTCGGCCTCGGGCCGGTGGAGGCTGGGCGCGCCGTTCCCCGCGCCCCTGGGGGGGCTGGTGGTCGCTGTCGATCGTCGGGCTCGGGACCGTGGGGGGCTGGGCGCGCGGTTGCTCGCGTTTCTCGGAGGGGCTACCAGGACGGGGGGCTGGCGATGGAGCGGGAGAGGACCTCGTCGAGGACCTGGGCCGTCTGGGGGACGTCCAGTTGGGAGTTGTCGATGATGGGGAGGCCCGAGCCGTACCAGCCGGCCATGCGGCCGTGGATGCGGGCGACCTCCTCGTCGGTGAGGCGGCGGTTGCCCGAGCGTTCGGCGTTGCGCTCCAGGACGATCTCCAGGCCCGGGAGGAGGACGACCGGCAGGAGCCCGGGACCCACGTGCCGCTTCCAGCCGCCGAGGCCCACGACGGGCCGGTCGGGGAAGACCGCGTCGTCGAGGATGCAGGAGATCCCGTTGGCCAGGAAGTTGCGCGCGGCGAAGCCGCAGGTGCGGCGGGCGAGGCGGTACTGGGCCTCGGAGTGGTCGTTCCAGCCGGACTGGGGGTCGGCGAAGCCCGAGCGGACCCATTCCCGGACGTCGTCGAGGCTGATGTGCGCGGTGGGGACCCTGCGGTGGTCCGCCCAGTACTTGGCGACGCTCGTCTTGCCCGCTCCGGCCGGGCCGATCAGCAGCACCGCGAGGGTGGTGGACGCCGGGTCGGGGGCCGTGACGGCGGGCGGGGCGCTCGGCATGGCGACGGGGCCGCCGGGCGGCAGCGGGACGTGGCCGGTGGTCTCGGGCGCCGGCGGGCCGTAGCCGTGCTGCGGGGCGGGTGCCGCGGGTCCCGGGGGTGCGAAGCCCGGCGCCGCGGGCGGCGGGGGCACCGGTGCGGGCCCCTGCTGCGATGCGGACCCCGGCTGTGCTCCCTGCGCTCCGGGGTGGTGTGCGGCCGGCGACCAGCCGTGCCCCGGCTGGTGGGGCGGCGGCAGCGGAGAACCCACTGCGTGCTGCATCCGGTGCCACTCCGTCTCGTCGTCCATGGCCATTGGCGCTGGCAGCCGGGCCCGGCCCCGCTGCCTACCGAACGGTACCGCCCCCGGCCGTCGTTTGGTGAACGGCCGGGGGCGGTCCGAAGTGCCCGTCGCCGCAGGCGAATCGGACACAAACGCGCGTCCGCGGACTTACTGTCCGACTTCGCCGTAGGCGGCGAGCAGCACGGCCGGGTCCGGTCCCTCCAGGACGGTCGGCTTGGCCAGGCCGTCCAGGACGATGAACCTCAGCAGGTCACCGCGGGACTTCTTGTCGACCTTCATGGTCTCCAGCAGCTTGGGCCACTGGTCGTAGCGGTAGTGCAGCGGCAGCCCGACCGATTCGAGGATCGCGCGGTGCCGGTCGGCGGTCGCGTCGTCCAACCGGCCCGCCAGGCGCCCGAGTTCGGCGGCGAAGTGCATGCCGACGGCGACGGCGGCACCGTGCCGCCACTTGTAGCGCTCGTTCTTCTCGATGGCGTGGCCGAGCGTGTGGCCGTAGTTGAGGATCTCCCGCAGGCCCGATTCCTTCAGATCCGAGGAGACGACCTCCGCCTTGACCCGGATCGAGCGCTCGATCAGCTCGGCGGTGTGCGGGCCCGCCGGGCTGCGCGCGGCCTGCGGGTCCGCCTCGATGAGCTCCAGGATCGCCGGGTCGGCGATGAAGCCGGCCTTGATGATCTCCGCGAGCCCGGAGACGTAGTCGTGGACGGGCAGGGACTCCAGCGCCGCCAGGTCGCACAGGACCCCGGCGGGCGGGTGGAAGGCGCCGACGAGGTTCTTGCCCTCGGCGGTGTTGATGCCGGTCTTGCCGCCGACCGCCGCGTCCACCATGGCCAGCACGGTGGTCGGGACGGCGATCCAGCGCACCCCGCGCAGCCAGGTGGCGGCCACGAAGCCGGCGAGGTCCGTGGTGGAGCCGCCGCCGACGCCGACGACGACGTCGGAGCGGGTGAAGCCGGACTGGCCGAGGGCCTTCCAGCAGTAGGCGGCGACCTCGACGGTCTTGGCCTCCTCCGCGTTCGGGACCTGGATGGCGACCGTCTCGAAGCCCTGGTCGGCCAGGTCGGCCCGCAGCGCCTCACCGGTCTCGGCCAGCGCCTCCGGGTGGATCACCGCGACCCGCTTGACCCGGTCGCCGATCAAGCCGCCCAGCTCGCCGAGGAGCTGACGGCCCACCAGGACCTCGTAGGGGTCACTGCCCGCGCTGCCGCCGACCTGGATCCGCGTCACTGCCTCGGTCATGCGTCCTTCAACTCCAGTGCGTCCAGCGCGGCTCGGGTCACTTCTTCGGGGGTACGGCCGTCGGTGGCCACGACGGCCGTCGCGACCTCCTCGTACAGGTGGCGGCGGGCCTCCATGAGCTCGCGCCACTGCTTGCGCGGGTTGACCGCGAGCAGCGGGCGGGCGGCGTTGAGGCCGGTGCGTTTCACGGCTTCCTCGACGTCCATCGAGAGGTAGACGACCCGCTGTCCGGCGAGCAGGGCCCGGGTGCCGGCGTCGAGGATCGCCCCGCCGCCTAGCGCCAGGACGCCGTCGTGCTCCCCGAGCGCGCGGCGGACGGCCTGCTTCTCGATCTCCCGGAAGGCGGCCTCGCCGTCGTCCACGAAGATCTCGGCGACGGTCCGGCCCTGCTCGGCCACGATGTCGTCATCGGTGTCGCGGTAGCCGACGCCGAGCCGCCCGGCCATCAGCTCGCCGACGGTGGACTTGCCCACACCCATTGGCCCGACCAGCACTACGACGGGCGCCCCGCTCATCGGATGGCCAGGTTGTCGAGGTACGAGCGGACGTTGCGGCGCGTCTCGGCGACCGAGTCGCCGCCGAACTTCTCCGCGACCGCGTCCGCGAGGACGAGGGCCACCATGGCCTCGGCGACGATGCCGGCGGCCGGGACCGCGGAGACGTCGGAGCGCTGGTGGTGGGCCTGGGCGGCCTCGCCGGTGGTGACGTCGACCGTCTTCAGGGCGCGCGGCACGGTGGCGATCGGCTTCATCGCGGCGCGGACCCGCAGCAGCTCACCGGTGGTGAGCCCGCCCTCGGTGCCGCCGGAGCGGCCGGAGGTGCGCCGGATGCCCTCGTCGGTCCGCACGATCTCGTCGTGGGCCTTGGAGCCCGGCACGCGGGCCAGCTCGAACCCGTCGCCGAGCTCGACGCCCTTGATGGCCTGGATGCCCATGAGGGCCCCGGCGAGACGGGCGTCCAGCTTGCGGTCCCAGTGCACGTGCGAGCCGAGGCCCACCGGCACGTCGTAGGCGAGCACCTCGACGACGCCACCGAGGGTGTCGCCGTCCTTGTGGGCCTGATCGACCTCCGCGACCATCGCCTTGGAGGTGTCGGCGTCCAGGCAGCGCAGCGGGTCGGCGTCCAGCCGCTCGACGTCGGCCGGGGTCGGGTAGACGCCCTGCGGGGCCTTCACCGCGCACAGCTCCACGACGTGCGAGACGATCTCGATGCCCGTCGTCTCCTTGAGGTACGACCGGGCCACCGCGCCGAGCGCCACACGGGCGGCCGTCTCCCGGGCCGAGGCCCGCTCCAGGATGGGCCGGGCCTCGTCGAAGCCGTACTTCTGCATCCCGGCGAGGTCGGCGTGGCCGGGGCGGGGCCGGGTCAGCGGGGCGTTGCGGGCGAGCCCGGCCAGGATCTCCGGGTCGACCGGGTCGGCCGCCATGACCTGCTCCCACTTGGGCCACTCGGTGTTGCCCACCATGATCGCGACCGGGGAGCCGAGCGTGAGGCCGTGCCGGACGCCGCCGAGGAAGGTGACCTCGTCACGCTCGAACTTCATGCGCGCACCGCGTCCATAGCCGAGGCGGCGCCGGGCCAGGTGGTCCGCCACCATCTCCGTGGTGATCGGCACGCCGGCGGGAAGGCCCTCCAGCGTCGCGACGAGTGCGGGGCCGTGGGACTCCCCCGCGGTCAGCCAGCGCAACCTGCTCAACGGTGCTCCTCGATGCTCGCGCCCTGGTACTGCACTGCGTGCACGCGTCAGCGCGTACCGCGTCGGCGGCCAGGTGCGCGGCCCGGGCCCGCCACCTCCGATCCTCCCACGTCCGGGCCCGGCCACCGGCCGCCGGTCCATCTGGCGGACGGCAGGTGGACGTCCTGCGGCCGGGGCGGGGCTCAGGAGGAGGGGTCGCCCTGGCCCCGCGGCGGGGCGTAGGAGCCGAGGAAGTCGGCGCCGCTCGGCTGCCCCGCGGGCTGCGGCGGCTGCTGCGGGGCGTAGGGGCCGAGGAAGTCGGCGCCCCTGGCCTGCGCCGGCTGGGGCGCGACGGTGGGCGTCCGGCCCTGGCGCCGCGCCCGCCGCTGGTCGAGCTTGCGCTTGGCCTTGTAGACCCAGGACCCCACCACGAGGAGCAGGATGAGGACCAGGACGGGAATCTGGATCCAGTCCGGCATGAACTGGAGGACGATCTCGAATATCTCGCTCTTGCCGGACGCGATCGGCACGCCTGTGGACACGGTGTCGTGCTCCCCCTGTGAAGACTGCTCCGCCCCCTGCGGAACTCAGCGGATCTTAGCGGTCCGCGAGGGCGCGCTCGCCCGCTTTTCGCATCGCCTCCAGCGGCGCCGGGGCGCGGCCGGTCATCTGCTCGACCTGCAGCACGGCCTGGTGCACGAGCAGGTCGAGGCCGCTCACGACGGCCCCGCCGAACATCGACCAGCGGGCCGCGAGCGCGGTGGGCCAGGGGTCGTAGAGCACGTCGAAGAGGGTGGCGGGCCGCTCGGGCACGGCGTGGGCGAGGGCGTCGGTGGTGCCCGCGGGGGTGGTCGCGATCACCAGCGGGGCGCGCAGCGCCTCGGCGGCGTCGGCCCAGTCCGCCGTACGGACGTCGATGCCGAGCCGTTCGCCCCACTGCCGCATCTCGGCGGCGCGCGCCTCGCTGCGGACGTACGCCACGACCTCGCCGGTGCAGACGCGGGCCAGCGCGGCCAGCGCCGAGGACGCGGTGGCGCCGGCGCCGAGCACGGCGGCCGAGCCGACCTCCTCGATGCCGCGCTCGCGCAGGGCGGCGACCATCCCGGGGATGTCGGTGTTGTCGCCGACGCGGCGGCCGTCCCCGGTGACGACGACGGTGTTGACGGCCTCGACCGAGGCGGCCGTCTCGCTGATCTCGTCGAGCAGCGGGATGACGGCCCGCTTCAGCGGCATGGTCAGCGACAGGCCGGCCCACTCGGGGCCGAGCTCGGCGAGGAAGCCGGGCAGGGCCGCCTCGTCGACGTCGAAGCGGTCGTACGACCAGTCGGTGAGCCCCAGTTCGGCGTAGGCGGCCCGGTGCAGCACCGGGGACAGCGAGTGCTGGATGGGGGAACCGAGCACCGCCGCCCGGCACCGCCTGTCCGTCGCGGCCATCGCGGAATCGTTCACTGCGTCCGTGGTCCCTAGCTCTTCTTCCTCGACGCGTTGAACTGCTCGACCAGCTTCTCGTGGTCCTTCAGCGTCTTGGTGAACTTGCTGGTCCTGCCGTCCAGCGAGATGAAGTAGTACCAGCCGTCCTTCGTCGGGTTCAGCGCGCCCTTGAGCGCTTCCTCACCCGGGTTGTCGATGGGGCCGGGCGGCAGGCCCTTGACGAAGTACGTGTTGTACGGGCTGTCGTAGCGCCGCAGCTCGGCGATGCTCAGGTCGATCTCGCTCTGGTTCTTGATGTAGTTGTACGTGGAGTCGAACTCCAGGGACCCGTAGGTCTCGGGGTTCCCGGGCTTGAGGCGGTTGTAGACGACCTCGGCCATCTTGCGGTAGTCGTCGTGGCTGGTGCCCTCGGCCTGGGCCAGGCTGGCCACGGTGAGCACCTCCCAGGGGCCGTCGAGACCGAGGCCGGCGGCCTTCTTCTCCAGCCCCATCTCCTCGTACTTCTCCGTGGCCCGGCCGACCATCTCCTTCAGCACGGCCGCCGGCTTCTGGCCCTTGCTGGCCGCGTAGCTGGACGGGTAGAGGAACCCTTCCAGCGGGTCCTTCACATTGGGGTGGTCCAGCGCCCAGTCGGGCAGGCCGAACTTCTTGTACTGCTTCTTCGCGACCTCGGCCGTGGTGCCGTCGGCGACGCCGAGGCGCTTGTCGATCAGCGCGTACACGGCGACGTTCCGGGAGCCCTCGGCGATGATCAGATTGGACCGGCTCTTGGGGCTGAGCATCAGCTCGACGGCGCTGGCCGCCGACATCTGCTTCTGCATCGTGTAGACGCCGTCCTGGATGGAGCGGCCGTCCGCGTTGTCGTTCTGCGCGGAGACGAACGCCTCGACGCTCTCGACGACCCCGGCCGCCTTGAGCTTCTGGCCGATGACCCAGCCGCCGGCGCCCTTGGGGATGACGACGGTGACCTGCTCGCCGTTGCCGTCGCCCGCGTAGTCGGGCGCCGGGCCGAAACGGTCCTGGTAGAACTGGTAGCCGAAGTAGCCGACGCCGCCGACCGCGCCCACGAAGATCAGGGTGAGAACCAGGCAGGCGGGTCCGCCGCGACGTTTCTTCGGTTTCTTGCCGCCGCGCCCCGACCGGTCGCCACGCTCGCCCGTGTCGTCGTCATCGTCCTGGTCGCCGCCCGCGAAGAAGGCGTGTTCGCCCTGGTCCGGGCCCGGGTCCCAGCCGGTGTCCGGCTCGGGCTCGGCGGCGCGCCGGGTGGGCGGCTCCGGGGGCGGATAGGAGTCCCGCGTGCCGTAGTAGTCGGGCTGCCCTCCCCCGTAGGCGGCCTGCTGCTGCCCGTATGGGTCCGCCGGGTCGCCGTACGGGGCCTGCTGGTGCCCGCCCGTGGCCCAGCCGCCGTCGTAGGGCTGCTGCCCGTGGTCCTGCTGCCGGCCGTGGCCCTGCTGCTGCCCCTGGTCCGCGTACTGCTGGGGGTGGTTCTGCTGCGGGTACTGCTGCTGGCCGTACCCGGTGTGCTGCCCGTCGTTCCACTCGCCGTACTGCTGCTGCGCCTGCTGGGCGTAGTACTGCTGGTCGGCGTACTGCTGCTGGTCGTACTGCTGCTGGTCGTACTGCTGGTGACCGTGCTGCTGGTGCTGCGGGTCGGCGTACTGCTGCTGCCCGTAGCCCTGCTGGTCCCGCTGGGCGTCCCATCCGCCGTCCCCGAGCAGCGGATCGTCCTGCCATCGATCGGAGCCGTCGCCCCGGCCATATTCAGTCATCGGAGCGGTCGGCACGCCGGAGTCCGCCGTGGGGGGCGAGGCCGTGCGTGCCTTCCTCCTCTCGGGTGAGGTGGCCGTAGCCGTCGGCCCGTCGCGGCAGATGGGTCCCGTGGTGTCGCCCGACGGTGGCGGGGCCTGGCCCCGTAGCACCGTTCATGACAGCCGTGTCCGTGCGCCCCGCGCGCTCGGGCACGGCTCGCCGCAGCATTGCCTGGTGGATGTGCGCCCCTAGAACTCGTGGTCCGACCGGCACCGGGCCATGCACGGGCAACGGGCCGGCCTGTCCGGCCCGGCCCGCATGGGTCCGTCCACGCACCTGAAGCGTGGTCACCGATCGCACCTCCTCCACGCGGTGACCGGGACCGGTCACCTCGTTTCCGCCGTCCGCGGCGGGTCCGGCCGGCAGGCCGGGGGCGGGTGACCGGTTCCCTGGAACCGCGAGACGGTCGGTCCCTGAGCGATCGGCTCAGATGCCGTCCGGTCTCCGTCAGTACAACGGCTGTTCGACTGCCGCCGTATCGCGCGGAACGTTACCGTATCGCGATCAGATAACCACTTCGACGCCCTCGCCGGGTGCTGTGCCTGACACCCGTTCGGATTCGAGCGCCTGTTGCAGGATGATCACCGCGGCGGCCTGGTCGATGACCGAACGGCCCTTCTTGGACTTCACGCCGGAGGCGCGCAGCCCCTGACTGGCCGTCACGGTCGTCATCCGCTCATCGACGAGTCTGACCGGAACGGGCGCGATCATGCGGGCGAGTTCCTGGGCGAAGCCCCGGACCTTCACCGCGGCCGGGCCCTCGCCGCCCTTGAGGGAGCGGGGCAGCCCGACGACGACCTCGATCGGCTCGTACTCCTCGACGAGCTGCCGGAGGCGGCGCTGCGCGGCCGGGACGTCCCGGCCCGGGACCGTCTCCACGGGGGTGGCGAGGATGCCGTCCGGGTCGCACGAGGCGACGCCGATCCGGGCGTCGCCCACGTCGACGGCGAGGCGGCGGCCGCGGCGCATGCCCCGGCCGTCACCGCTCGCTTGTGTGTCGGAACTCACTTGGCGGTGTCCGCCACGAGCCGCTCGACCGCGTTGACGGCCTCGCCGACGGCGGCCGGGTTCTGGCCGCCGCCCTGGGCCACGTCCGGCTTGCCGCCACCGCCGCCGCCGAGGGTCTTGGCAGCCGTACGGACCAGCTCACCGGCCTTGAGGCCCCGGTCGCGGGCGGCGTCGTTGGTGGCGATGACCGTCAGCGGCTTGCCGTTGGTCACGGCGAACAGGGCGACCACGGCGGCGCGTCCGCCCTGGATGCGGCCGCGGACGTCGAGGACGAGCTTGCGCAGGTCGTCGGGGGTGGTGCCGTCGGGGACCTGGCCGGTCACGACCGCGACGCCGCGGACGTCCTTGGCGGACTCGGCGAGCCCGCCGGCGGCCTGGAGCACCTTCTCGGCGCGGAACTTCTCGATCTCCTTCTCGGCGTCCTTCAGCTTGGCGAGCATGGCGGACACCTTCTCCGGGAGCTCCTCGGGACGTCCCTTGACCAGCTCCTGGAGCTGGGCGACGACCGTGTGCTCACGGGCCAGGAAGTTGTAGGCGTCGACGCCGACCAGGGCCTCGATCCGGCGGACGCCGGAGCCGATGGACGACTCGCCGAGCAGCTTGACCAGGCCGAGCTGGGCGGTGTTGTGGACGTGCGTGCCGCCGCACAGCTCCTTGGAGAAGTCCCCGATGGTCACCACGCGGACCCGATCGCCGTACTTCTCGCCGAACTCGGCGATGGCGCCCTGCTTCTTGGCCTCGTCGATGCCCATGATGTCGGCGCGCACGTCGAGGTCGCGGGCGAGCACCTCGTTGATCCTCTGCTCGACGTCGGTCATCACGGCCGTCGGGACGGCGGACGGCGCCCCGAAGTCGAAGCGGAAGCGGCCGGGCTGGTTCTCGGAGCCGGCCTGGGCGGCCGTCGGGCCGAGGGCGTCGCGCAGGGCCTGGTGGGTGAGGTGCGTGGCCGAGTGGGCGCGGGCGATGGCGGTACGGCGGCGGGCGTCGATGGAGGCGTGCGCGCGGGCGCCGACGGTGACCTCGCCGACCTGGACGACGCCCTTGTGGACGTAGACGCCCGGGACGGGCTTCTGGCAGTCACGGATCTCGATGAGGGCGCCGGCGTCGGTCCTGATGCGGCCGGTGTCGCCGATCTGACCGCCGCCCTCGGCGTAGAACGGGGTGCGGTCGAGGACGATCTCGACCTCGTCGCCCTCGGAGGCGGCCGGCGAGGAGACGCCGTCGACCAGGATGCCGACGACGGTGGACTCGCCCTCGGTCTCCGTGTAGCCGATGAAGTCGGTCGCACCGGCCTTGTCGGCGATCTCGCGGTAGGCGCCCGCGCCGGCGTGACCGGTCTTCTTGGCCTGGGCGTCGGCCTTGGCGCGCTCCCGCTGCTCCTTCATCAGCCGGCGGAAGCCGTCCTCGTCCACCGAGAGGCCCTGCTCGGCGGCCATCTCCAGGGTGAGGTCGATCGGGAAGCCCCAGGTGTCGTGGAGCAGGAACGCCTTGTCGCCGGCGAGGACCTTGCCGCCGCCGGCCTTGGTCTCGCTGACGGCGGTGTCGAGGATGTTGGTGCCGGCCTTCAGCGTCTTGAGGAAGGCGTTCTCCTCGGCGACGGCGACCTTCTCGATGCGCTCGCGGTCGGTGATGAGCTCGGGGTACTGCTGGCCCATCATCTCGATGACGGTGTCGATGAGGTCCAGGACGACCGGGCCGGTGGCGCCGAGCAGGCGCATGTTGCGGATGGCGCGGCGCATGATGCGGCGCAGCACATAGCCGCGGCCCTCGTTGCCCGGGGTGATGCCGTCGCCGATGAGCATCACGGAGGTGCGCATGTGGTCGGTGACCACGCGCAGGGACACGTCCGACTCCTGGGAGTCGCCGTAGGCCACGCCGGTCAGCTCGGTGGCCTTCTTGATGACGGCCATCGAGGTGTCGATCTCGTAGATGTTCTGCACGCCCTGCAGGATCATGGCGAGGCGCTCGAGGCCGAGGCCGGTGTCGATGTTCTTGCTGGGCAGTTCGCCGAGGATCTCGAAGTTGTCCTTGCCGGTGCCCTCGCCGCGCACGTACTGCATGAAGACGAGGTTCCAGATCTCCACGTACCGCTCGTCGTTGACGGCGGGGCCGCCCTCGACGCCGAACTCGGGGCCGCGGTCGTAGTTGATCTCGGAACACGGGCCGCAGGGGCCGGGGACCCCCATGGACCAGAAGTTGTCCTTCATGCCGAGGCGCTGGATGCGCTCCTTCGGCACGCCGATGACCTCGTGCCAGATCCGCTCGGCCTCGTCGTCGTCCTTGTAGACGGTGATCCAGAGCTTCTCCGGCTCCAGGCCGTAACCACCCTTGTCCTGGGGGGTGGTGAGCAGCTCCCAGGCGTACTCGATGGCGCCTTCCTTGAAGTAGTCGCCGAAGGAGAAGTTGCCGCACATCTGGAAGAACGTGCCGTGCCGGGTGGTCTTGCCGACCTCTTCGATGTCGGGCGTGCGCACGCACTTCTGCACGCTGGTGGCGCGGCGGAAGGGCGGCTTGACCTCACCCAGGAAGTAGGGCTTGAAGGGCACCATGCCGGCGGGGACGAGGAGCAGAGTCGGGTCGTCCGCGATGAGCGACGCCGAAGGGACGACGGTGTGCCCGCGCTCCTCGAAGAAGCTCAGCCAGCGGCGGCGAATCTCGGCCGACTCCATCAGTGGTCCTCATTCCGGTTGTTCGTGTACGTCGTGCTGTCGATGACGTATGACTTCGGCTGCTTGTGGTTCTCGATGGCGGTGTACCGCCGGGACGCGGGGAGCTCGGGGCGTTCGTCGATGCCCAGGGCCTCCTGGAGCTCGGCCTCCCGCCGGGCCATGTTGTCCCGGACGTCGAGGGCGAAGCCCACAGCTCGGTCCTTGATGCGGTGACCCGCCTCGAGCGCCTTGTTCGCCGCGGTCGCGGCGAGGCTCTCGGGGGTCAGCTGCTTCAGCTTCCGGTTGACCTTGGTGGTGGCCCAGACACCGGCGGCGACGCCTGTGCCGAACCAGAACGTACGGCGGAACATGCTGGGTCTCAGTCCCTCTTCCCGCGGTTTCGCTTCTCGCGCCGCGCGGCCGGCACGGTACGGCCGACGATCACGGTGCCTCTGGAGGCCCGGGCGGGCTCGCCGTCCTTGCGGCCGAGCGCCCGGCGCACCCCGTAGCCGAAGGCCGCCACCTTGACCAGGGGGCCGCCGAAGGTGGAGGCGACGGTGGTCGACAGCGCGGAGGCGTTCGACGTGACCTCCTGCACGTCGGAGGCGATCGCGTCGACCCGGTCGATCTGGGTCTGCGCGGAGCGCACCGCCGAGGAGGCGTCTGCGAGGAGCGGCACTGCCTGGTCGGTCACCTCCGCGACCAGCTTGGTGGTCGCCTTGAGCGTCTGGGCCAGCCTCGCCAGCGCTACGGCGAGGAAGGAGACCAGGATCGCCCAGAAGACTGCCACCAGAATCCCGGCTACCTCTCCACCGGACACTGTGTGCACCCGCTCCCTGATACGTGCCTCTGCATCGGTCTGCATCGAAAAAGTCGTGCACCGAGCCTATCGCGCCGGTGATGTGCAGCCGTACCGGATTACCCCCGGGCGCACGGCCGAGTCGCCGCGGACGCGAAAGCCCGCCGCCGCCCCACCGGGAAGGTGGGGAGACGACGGGCTCCGGTGCCAGGGTGCTACGGCCGCCGAGGGATCAGCGGGCGTAGTACTCGACGACGAGCTGCTCGTCGCAGATCACCGGGATCTCCTTGCGGTTCGGCTCGCGGTCCAGGCGGAACGCCAGGGCCTTGAGGTTCACCTGGAGGTAGCGCGGGATCTCACCGTCGGGGGCGAAGCCACCCTCGCGGGCGATGGAGAAGAGGGTCTTCTCGCGGCTGCGCTCACGGACCATCACGACGTCGTCGGGCTTGACGCGGAAGGACGGCTTGTCGACCTTCTGGCCGTTGACCTCGATGTGGCCGTGGACGACCATCTGACGGGCCTGGTAGATGGTGCGGGCGATGCCCGAACGCAGGACCAGGGCGTCGAGACGGCGCTCGAGCTCGATGATCAGGGCCTCACCGGTCTTGCCCTGAACCTTGGAGGCACGCTCGTAGGCGCGGACGAGCTGGCGCTCGGACACGTCGTACTGCGCGCGCAGACGCTGCTTCTCCAGCAGACGGACCTTGTAGTCCGAGTTCTGCTTGCGGCCGCGGCCGTGCTCACCCGGCGGGTAGGGACGGGCCTCGAAGTACTTGACGGCCTTCGGGGTCAGCGCGATGCCGAGGGCACGCGACTTCTTGACCTTGGGGCGGGACTGGTTCGCCACTGCTTTTCCTTTTCTCATTCGGCTGCCTCAGGGTTACGGGAGGTCGCAATCCGCAGCCCGGGAATCCCGGCAGGTCCACGAGGGACGAGCCAGGCAGCCGCTCCCTGGTCTGGGCACATACGTGCAGCACACGAACGGCCCACCGACCGGTCCCGGAACTCACGGGTGGTGGTGGGCTGCCCGCGACACCTACGACGGTGCGCGACGCTCCTGGATCGAAGATCCGGCTGGATGTCCCGCCTGAGGCGCCGACCGAGGCCGGACACGGGACGCAGCACTTCGCGACATTCTACAGGGTGCTCAGGACCGTCTGCGACCGAGCCGCTTCCTGGTCCACTCGACGGCGTCCGCGTACCGCGCCTCGGTGCCGTGCCGGGTCGGGGTGTAGTACTCGCGGTCCTTGAGGGCGTCGGGCGCGTACTGCTGCTCGGCGATGCCCTCCGCCAGGTCGTGCGGGTACACATACCCCTGGGCGTGCCCCAGCTTGGCGGCGCCCTTGTAGTGCCCGTCGCGCAGATGGGGCGGCACGGAGCCGGCCAGGCCCTTGCGCACGTCGTCCAGCGCGGCGCCGATCGCGGTCGTCGCGGCGTTGGACTTCGGGGCGAGCGCGAGGGCGATCGTGGCGTGGCTGAGCGTGAGGGCGGCCTCCGGGAAGCCGATCATGGCGACGGCCTGGGCGGCGGCGACGGCGATCGGCAGGGCGTTGGGGTCGGCGAGGCCGATGTCCTCGCTGGCGGAGATCATCAGGCGCCGGGCGATGAAGCGGGGGTCCTCGCCGGCCTCGATCATCCGGGCCAGGTAGTGCAGGGCGGCGTCCACGTCGGAGCCGCGGATCGACTTGATCAGGGCGCTGGCCACGTCGTAGTGCTGGTCGCCGTCACGGTCGTACTTCACGGCGGCCCGGTCGACGGTCTGCTCCAGGGTCTGGAGGCTGATCTCGCTCTCACCCTGGTCGAGGGCGGCCCCGGCGGCGGCCTCCAGCGCGGTCAGGGCGCGGCGGGCGTCGCCGCCGGCGATGCGCAGCAGGTGCTCCTCGGTGTCCCCGGGGAGGGCGACGGCGTCCTTCAGGCCGCGCTCGTCGCTCAGCGCGCGGCGCAGGAGGCTGCGGATGTCCTCGTCGGTGAGGGGTTCGAGGGTGAGCAGCAGGGAGCGGGAGAGCAGGGGCGAGATGATCGAGAAGTAGGGGTTCTCGGTGGTGGCCGCGATCAGGGTCACCCAGCGGTTCTCCACGGCGGGCAGGAGGGAGTCCTGCTGGGCCTTGCTGAAGCGGTGGATCTCGTCGAGGAAGAGGACGGTCTCCTGGCCGTAGCCGCCGGTGGCGCGGCGGGCGCCGTCGATGACCGCCCGGACCTCCTTCACCCCGGCGGTGATGGCGGACAACTCGACGAAGCGCTTGTTGGTGGCCTTGGAGACGACGTAGGCCAGGGTGGTCTTGCCGGTGCCGGGCGGGCCCCAGAGGATCACCGAGGAGGGGCCGGCCGGCCCCCCGGCGCCCTCGCCGACGAGTCTGCGCAGCGGGGAGCCCGGCTTGAGCAGGTGCTGCTGGCCCACGACCTCGTCGAGGGTGCGCGGACGCATGCGGACCGCCAGGGGACTGCTCGTCGGGTCCTTCTCCTGGCGCTCTTCGGCTGCGGCGGTGAACAGATCGGGCTCCACGACAGAAACCCTAAAGCACCGCACTGACAATCCCCTCGGGGCTGTCAGCTCGTCCAGAAGTCCCACCAGCGGGTCAGGACCAGCATGCCGATGATCCCGATGTGGAGCACGGGCATGACCCAGGTGAACTCGCCGAAGAAGGACTTCAGCCAGGTGGGCGCGGGCAGCAGGCCGTTGCGCACGTTGAACGAGGTGACGTACCAGAACATGACGATGGTGGCGACCCACGCGAGGCTGCACCACAGGCACAGGGCGTTGATCCGGTACAGGGACTGGAACATCAGCCAGGCGCAGAAGACCACGCCGAAGAGGGTGCCGGCGTTGAAGGTCAGCCAGTACCAGCGCGGGAAGCGGGCGCGGCCGAGCAGGCTCACGCCGACGCAGACGACGATGCCGTAGGCGACGAGGCCGAGCATCGGGTTGGGGAAGCCGAAGACGGCGGCCTGCTTGGACTCCATGACGCTGCCGCAGGAGACGACGGGGTTCAGGCTGCACCCGGGGGTGAACGTCTTCCCCTCGGCCTTGGCCTCGAGCAGTTTGAACTTGTCGATCGTGATGACCCAGGCGGCGAGCAGGCCCGCGGCGCCGGTGATCACCAGCAGCAGGGCGAGCGCCCGGCTGCCGCCGACCGACCGCGCGGCGGACGGTGCGGGCTCCGACTCGGGCTCGGTGGAGACGTCTTTGACTGTCGTCTTGCTCATCACGCCGATTCCGTCACTTGAGGCTTGGAGTTTCCCCGGACAGGGCACATTGTGCCGCACACGCACGCGTTCCCACCGTTCGCTGCGCATAAGGAAGTACGCAGGAGCGCAGGCTTGCGTTCGGTTCGGGACACCCCCGGAACAGCGGAAAGGAGGGGGACCCGGCCGGTCCCCCTCCTCCCCGGACGGCCCGCGGAATCAGCCCAGACGGGATTCCAGCTCCGCGACGATCTCGTTGACGCCGACGGCGATCTGATCGCCGGACTGCATGTCCTTGAGCTGGACGACGCCTTCGGCGAGGTCGCGCTCACCGGCGACGATCGTGTAGCGGGCGCCGCTGCGGTTGGCGTTCTTCATCGCGCCCTTGAGGCCCTTGCCGCCGTAGGCGAAGTCCGCCGCGATGCCGAGCTTGCGCAGCTCGGTGACCTTGGTGAACAGCACCCGGCGGGCCTCCTCGCCGAGCGGCACCGCGAACACGCTGGTGGTGGAGGGCAGTTCGAGCTCCACGCCCTCCGCCTCCAGGGCGAGGACCGTGCGGTCGACGCCGAGGGCCCAGCCGACGGACGGCAGCGCGGGGCCGCCGATCATCTCGGACAGGCCGTCGTACCGGCCGCCGCCGCCCACCGCGGACTGGGAGCCCAGACCGTCGTGGACGAACTCGAAGGTCGTCCGGGTGTAGTAGTCCAGGCCGCGCACCAGCTTGGGGTCGTCCTCGAAGACGACGCCCGCGGCCGTGATCAGCTCGCGGACCTCCTCGTGGTACGCCTTGCAGGCGTCGCACAGGTAGTCCCGCAGCAGCGGGGCGCCGCCGAGCTGCTTCTGGACCGACTCGCGCTTGTCGTCCAGCACGCGCAGCGGGTTGATGTCCGCGCGGCGCAGGGTGTCCTCGTCGAGGTCCAGGCCGCGCAGGAAGTCCTGGAGCGCGGCGCGGTACACCGGGCGGCACTCCTGGTCGCCCAGGGAGTTCAGCAGGATGCGGAAGTTCCGCAGGCCCAGGGAGCGGTACGCCTGGTCGGCCAGGATGATCAGCTCGGCGTCCAGGGCGGGGTCCTCGGCGCCGATCGCCTCGGCGCCGACCTGGGAGAAGTGCCTGTAACGGCCCTTCTGGGGGCGCTCGTAGCGGTAGTACGAGCCGGAGTACCAGAGCTTGACCGGGAGGTTGCCCGTCTTGTGCAGGTTGGCCTCCAGGGCGGCGCGCAGCACCGAGGCCGTGCCCTCGGGGCGCAGGGCGAGCCGGTCGCCGCCCTTGGTCTCGAAGGCGTACATCTCCTTGGTCACGATGTCGGTGGACTCGCCGACACCGCGCGCGAACAGTTCGACGTTCTCGAAGCCGGGCGTCTCGATGTAGCCGTAGCCGGAGTTGCGCAGGGGCGCGGCGATCGCCTCGCGGACCGCGAGGTACTTCGCGGACTCGGGCGGCAGCAGGTCGTACGTGCCCTTGGGGGCCTTGAAGGTGCTCACGGAAGTCTCGTCACATTCCTCGTCGGGGAGCGGGCTTGGCTCCCTGCCCGGCGGCCACCTGCCGCAGATACGGGTTGGTGGCGCGCTCCTGGCCGATGGTCGTCTGGGGGCCGTGGCCGGACAGCACCACGGTCGAGTCGTCGAGCGGCAGGCACACGCGGGCCAGCGAGTCGAGGATCTCGGCCATGTCACCGCCGGGCAGGTCGGTGCGTCCGATGGAGCCGGCGAACAGCAGGTCGCCCGAGAAGAGGATCGGCGGGATGTCCGCCGCCTCGGGCAGGCCGAAGGTCACCGACCCCTTGGTATGGCCCGGCGCGTGGGCGACGGTGAGCTCCATCCCCGCCAGCTGCAGCGTGGCACCGTCGGTCAGCTCCTTGACGTCGTCCGGTTCCCCGACGGTCAGCTCGCCCATGAGCTGCGCGCCGATGGACCGGCCGAGCGCCTTCTCGGGGTCGCTCATCATGTACCGGTCCTCGGGGTGGATCCAGGCCGGTACGTCGTGCGCACCGCACACCGGGACGACCGAGGCCACATGGTCGAGGTGGCCGTGGGTGAGGACGACGGCGACGGGCTTGAGCCGATGCTTCTTCAGTGCTTCCTCGACTCCGGGGGCCGCTTCGTGGCCCGGGTCGATGATCACGCACTCCTCACCGGCGGCGGGGGCGACGAGATAACAGTTCGTCCCCCAGGCCCCGGCGGGGAACCCGGCAATGAGCACGATCGTCCTTCGTTTGTGTCGACACGAGTGGTTTGTCGGCGGGCTCCGCCTGTGGTCAGAGCCTACCGGCGCTGCCGAACACTCAGCGAACCCATATACGGTACGGGTCACACGCAGACGGTCGACTCACTGAGCACATGTGTACCGGTCGACACACACGACGCATGAGGAGAGAACCCGGTGGTCAGCCAGGAACAGCGGCGGCGTCAGCTCGCCCGGGAGAAGTTCTTGCGGCAGCAGCAGCGGCGTACGGACGCCCGCCGCAAGGCGCGCATGCGCAACTCGGTGATCGCGTCGGTGCTCGCGGTGGTCGTCATCGGCAGCGTCGCGCTGTACACGACCGGTGTCCTCAAGGGCGACGACGACACCAAGCAGAACGCGGGCTCGGAGGTCACGCCGACCGAGAGCGCGCCGAGCAAGGCGCCGGACCCGTGCGAGAAGCCCGCCGAGGGCAAGGTGAAGACGGCGACCTGGAAGAAGGAGCCGGAGCTCACCGTCGACAAGTCGGCGAAGTACACCATGAAGCTCGCGACGACGTGCGGTGACATAGACATCGCGCTGAATGCGTCGGCCGCGCCGCACACCGTCAACTCGTTCGACTTCCTGGCCGGCAAGGGCTACTTCGACCACTCCAAGTGCCACCGGCTCACCACCAACGGCATCTACGTGCTGCAGTGCGGCGACCCGACGGGCACCGGCACCGGCGGCCCCGGTTACACGATTCCGGACGAGAACCTGAAGGACAAGAGCCTCAAGGACAACGTGTATCCCGCGGGCACCGTGGCGATGGCCAACACCGGCCAGAAGCACACCGGCGGCAGCCAGTTCTTCCTCGTCTACCAGGACAGTCAGCTTCCGCCCAGCTACACACCGTTCGGTACCGTTTCCGAATCCGGCATGAAGGTGCTGAAAAAAATCGCCGACGCCGGTGAGAGCACCGGAGCCGGTGACGGTGCGCCGAACGCGACGGTCGTGATCAACAAGGCGACGGTCACGGAATCCTGACCCTCCTCCTGCGTAATTTCGGTCGCGCGGGATGCGGACAGGCCACCCGCCGGTCGCCTATGTTGGCCGTGACGAAACTGTGGACGATGCCCGGGGGGACACCAGCCCCTCGCAGGCATCATGTGGAGGAGGCGCTGTGAGCAGCGACCCGTGGGGCCGCGTCGACGAGACGGGGACCGTGTACGTGCGTACGGCCGACGGCGAGCAGGTCGTCGGTTCCTGGCAGGCCGGCTCTCCCGACGAGGCGCTGGCCTATTTCGAGCGCAAGTACGAGGGCCTGGTTGTCGAGATCGGCCTCCTCGAGAAGCGAGTGAAGACCACCGACCTGTCGGCGAAGGACGCCCAGGCGGCGATCGACCACATCCGCGAGCAGGTCGACGCGCACCACGCGGTAGGCGACCTGGACGCCCTGCGGGTGCGCCTCGACAAGCTCGTCGAGCTGGTCGACAAGCGCCGCGAGGAGCGCAAGCAGCAGCGGGCGAAGCAGTCCGACGAGGCGCGCCACCGCAAGGAGGCGCTGGTCGTCGAGGCGGAGGAGCTGGCGCAGTCCGACCAGTGGCGGGCCGCCGGTGAGCGGCTGCGGGCGCTGGTCGACACGTGGAAGGGCCTGCCGCGGCTGGACCGCAAGTCGGACGACGAGCTGTGGCACCGCTTCTCGCACGCGCGGTCGGCCTTCTCCAAGCGGCGCAAGGCGCACTTCGCGCAGCTGGACGCGCAGCGCGAGGAGGCCCGCCGGATCAAGGAGCGGCTGGTCGCCGACGCGGAGTCGCTGTCCGGTTCGACGGACTGGGGTCCGACGGCCGCGCGCTACCGCGAGCTGATGGCCGAGTGGAAGGCCGCAGGACGGGCCCAGCGTGAGCACGAGGACGACCTGTGGAACCGCTTCCGCGGCGCCCAGGACGTCTTCTTCGCCGCCCGCAGCTCGGTGTTCGCCGAGCGCGACGCCGAGCAGGCGGAGAATCTCAAGCTGAAGGAGGAGCTGGCCGAGGAGGCCGAGAAGCTGCTGCCGATCGGCGACCTGAAGGGCACGCGCGCCGCCTTCCGCTCGATCAACGAGCGCTGGGAGGCCATCGGCCATGTGCCGCGCGACGCCCGGCCGAAGGTCGAGGGCCGGATGCACGCCGTGGAGCGGGCCATCCAGGAGGCCGAGGAGGCCGAGTGGCGCCGGACCAACCCGGAGGCGCGCGCGCGTGCCGAGGGGCTGACGGGTCAGCTCCAGGCCGCCGTGGACAAGCTGAGGGGCCAGATCGAGCAGGCCCGCGCCCAGGGCAACAACGCGAAGGCCGACAAGCTGGAGCGTGAGCTGGAGGGCCGTCAGGCGCTGCTGGACCAGGCTCTGAAGGGGCTGCAGGAGTTCGGCGGCTGATCCGCCGCCCGAGCCGAGACGAGAGGGGCTCCCGTACGCGATGTACGGGAGCCCCTCTCGCGTTCCTCGGTCGGCGTTACGACCGGTTGCGTGCCGACGTCACGCGGTAGACGTCGTAGACGCCCTCCACTCCCCTGACGGCCTTCAGGACGTGGCCCAGGTGCTTCGGGTCGCCCATCTCGAAGGTGAAGCGGGACGTGGCGACGCGGTCGCGGGAGGTCTGGACGGCCGCCGACAGGATGTTGACGTGCTGGTCCGACAGGACGCGGGTGACGTCCGACAGCAGGCGCGAGCGGTCGAGTGCCTCCACCTGGATGGCGACCAGGAAGACCGAGGACTGCGTCGGCGCCCACTCGACGTCGAGGATGCGCTCGGGCTCACGGGACAGCGAGTCGACGTTCACGCAGTCGCTGCGGTGCACCGAGACCCCGCTGCCGCGGGTCACGAACCCGATGATCGGGTCGCCGGGCACGGGCGTGCAGCAGCGGGCCAGCTTGACCCACACGTCCTCGACGCCCTTGACGATGACGCCCGGGTCGGCGCTGGCACGGCGCTTGCGGCGGCTGCGGGTGGGCGGGACCGACTCGTCGATCTCCTCGCTGGCCGCCTCCTCGCCGCCGAGCGCCTGGACCAGCTTCTGCACGATGTTCTGCGCGGAGACATGGCCCTCGCCGATCGCCGCGTACAGCGCGGAGATGTCCGCGTAGCGCATCTCGTGGGCGAGCGTGACGAGCGAGTCGCCGGTGAGGATGCGCTGGATCGGCAGGTTCTGCTTGCGCATGGCCCGGACGATGGCGTCCTTGCCCTGCTCGATGGCCTCGTCGCGGCGCTCCTTGGAGAACCAGGCCCGGATCTTGTTCCGGGCGCGCGGCGACTTGACGAAGCCCAGCCAGTCGCGGGAGGGGCCCGCGCCGGCCGCCTTGGAGGTGAAGACCTCGACCAGGTCGCCGTTGTCCAGGGTGGACTCGAGCGGGACCAGACGGCCGTTGACCCGCGCCCCTATGGTGCGGTGGCCCACCTCGGTGTGGACGGCGTACGCGAAGTCGACGGGGGTGGCCCCGGCCGGCAGCGCTATGACGTCGCCCTTGGGCGTGAAGACGAAGACCTCGTTGCGGGACAGGTCGAAGCGCAGGGACTCCAGGAACTCTCCCGGGTCCTCGGTCTCCTTCTGCCAGTCCAGCAGCTGGCGCAGCCACGCCATGTCGTTGAGGTGGTCGTCCTTGCCCTTGCCGGACGTCTTCGGGGCGTCGGTACGGATCTTGGAGGCGCCGGCGACGGCCTCCTGCTTGTACTTCCAGTGCGCGGCGATGCCGTACTCGGCGCGGCGGTGCATGTCGAACGTGCGGATCTGCAGTTCGACCGGCTTGCCGTTGGGGCCGATGACCGTCGTGTGCAGCGACTGGTACATGTTGAACTTGGGCATCGCGATGTAGTCCTTGAACCGGCCGGGGACCGGGTTCCATCGCGCGTGCACGGTGCCGAGGGCGGCGTAGCAGTCGCGGACCGTGTCGACGAGGACACGGATGCCCACCAGGTCGTAGATCTCCGCGAAGTCACGGCCGCGGACGATCATCTTCTGGTAGACGCTGTAGTAGTGCTTCGGGCGGCCGGTGACGGTCGCCTTGATACGGGCCGCGCGCAGGTCCTGCTGGACCTCGTCGGTCACTATGGCCAGGTACTCGTCGCGCTTCGGGGCACGCTCCGCCACCAGCCGTACGATCTCGTCGTACATCTTGGGGTAGAGGATCGCGAAGGCGAGGTCCTCCAGCTCCCACTTGATGGTGTTCATGCCGAGGCGATGGGCGAGCGGCGCGTAGATCTCGAGGGTCTCGCGCGCCTTCTTCTCCTGCTTCTCGCGCTTGAGGTAGCGCATGGTGCGCATGTTGTGCAGGCGGTCGGCGAGCTTGATGACCAGGACGCGCGGGTCCTTGGCCATGGCGACGACCATCTTGCGCACGGTCTCGGCCTGCGCGGCCTCGCCGAACTTCACCTTGTCCAGCTTGGTGACGCCGTCGACGAGCAGCGCGACGGAGTCGCCGAAGTCGCGGCGCAGCTGGTCGAGGCCGTACTCGGTGTCCTCGACGGTGTCGTGCAGCAGGCCCGCCATGAGGGTGGCCGGATCCATGCCCAGCTCGGCGAGGATGGTGGTGACCGCCAGCGGGTGGGTGATGTACGGGTCGCCGCTCTTGCGCTTCTGGCCGCGGTGCCAGCGCTCGGCGACCTGGTAGGCCTTCTCGATCTGGCGGAGGGTGGCGGTCTCGATCTTCGGGTCGTTGCCGCGGACTATGCGCAGCAGGGGCTCCAGGACCGGGTTGTACGGATTGGAGCGCTGGACGCCGAGCCGGGCGAGCCGGGCCCGGACGCGGTTGGAGGAGCCGGAGCGCGCGGGCTGGCCGGTGTTCGGGCGGACCGACGGGGTGGAGTGCTCGGGCGGGGCCGGCTTGGGACGCGCCTGCTCGGCCGGCTTGTCGACCGGGGCCGACTGGGCATGCTCGACCGTCCCGCGCGAGTCGTTCTTGGCGTGCGGTGCGTTCGGCGCGGGCTTCGCCGCGGCGGCCGAGGCGGACTCGGGCTTGGCTGCGGTCAGGTGCTGGGCCTCGTCTGGCAAGAGGACTCCTCGTGCGCGATCCGGGTCGCCCGGTCAGGCTCCGGAGACCCCATGGTAGCGATCCCGCGCCGCAGGATCGCCTTCAGGCCGATGTGAGGGCCGTCTACGGGGGAAACACGAGAGGTGTCCGGTGGATTCCGCGGCTCCGCTCACGTGCGCCGGTCGGTGCACGACGATGCCGCGTGCCCGTCGGCGCGGGCACGCGGCATCGGATGCTGCTCGGAGGTCAGACCGTGAGGAGCGAGGTCAGCGGGGCTCCCTCCAGCACGGGCTCCAAACGGGCCCGGCCGGAGAGGAAACCCAGCTCCATCAGGACGGCGAGGCCGGACACCTCGGCGCCGGCCCGGCGGATCAGCTGGATGGAGGCCTCGGCGGTGCCGCCGGTCGCCAGGACGTCGTCGACGACCAGGACCCGGTCGCTCGCGGACAGGTCCTCGGCGTGGATCTCGATCTCGGCCGAGCCGTACTCCAGGGCGTACGCCTGGCTGAGCGTCGCTCCGGGGAGCTTGCCCGCCTTGCGCACGGGGACGAAGCCGACACCGGCCCGGACCGCGACCGGCGCTCCGAGGATGAAGCCGCGGGCCTCCAGGCCGACGACCTTGGTGGCCCCGGTGTGGGCCGCGACCTCGGCGAGCGCGTCGGTGAGGGCCGTGAAGGCCGCCGGGTCCGCCAGGAGCGGGGTGATGTCCTTGAACATCACGCCCGGCTCCGGGTAGTCCGCCACGTCCCGGATACGGCTGAGCAGCAGCTCGCTGATGTCGGTCATCGGCGCTTCCCCGAGGGGCGGTTCCGGCCGCGGTTGCGGGACGCGGGCTGGCTGCGCGGGCCGACGACCGCCGCGGCGGTGTCCTCGGGTCCGTCGTCGTACACCTCGTCCTCGGTGTCGACGTCCGCGGCCGGGCCCTGCGCGGCGGTCTGGGCCCGCTTGGCGAGCACCCGCTTCTTCAGGGCCTTCATCTGCGGCTCGCGCTCCTTGAGGTCGGCGACGAGCGGGGTGGCGATGAAGATCGAGGAGTACGCACCGGCCGCGAGGCCGACGAACAGCGACAGGGAGATGTCGTTGAGCATGCCGGCGCCGAGGAAGCCGCCGCCGATGAACAGCAGGCCCGCTACCGGCAGCAGCGCGACCACCGTGGTGTTGATGGAGCGGACCAGGGTGCCGTTGATCGAGCGGTTGGCGATCTCGCTGTACGTCCAGCGGGTCTGCTTGGTGATGTCCTTCGTCTGCTCCTTGAGGCTGTCGAACACGACGACCGTGTCGTAGAGCGAGTAACCGAGGATGGTCAGCAGACCGATCACCGTGCCGGGCGTGACCTCGAAGCCGACGAGGGCGTAGATGCCGACGGTGATGGTGATGTCGTGGATCAGGGCGACGAACGCGGCGAGGGCCATGCGCCACTCGAACGCGATCGCCAGGTAGATCACGACCAGGAACAGGAAGATGCCGAGGCCCTGCCAGGCCTTGTTGGCGATCTGCTCACCCCAGCTCGGGCCGACCAGCTCGCCGGTGACGTCGTTCTCCGAGACGCCGAGCTTGTCCGCGAGCTCCGCCGAGACCTTGTCGGCCTGCTTGGTGTCGATGCCCGCGACCTGGATGCGCAGGGTGGCCTTGTCGCCGCTGCCGAGCTTCTGGACGATCGCGTCGTGGCCGGAGGCCTCTTCCGCGTACTCCTGGGCCTGGGCCACCGAGACGGTGGTCTTCGGGGTGTTGAAGACCGCGCCGCCCTGGAACTCGATGCCCATGTTCAGGCCGCGCACCGCCAGGCCGACGATGGCCGTGATGGTGATCAGGATCGAGATGCCGTACCAGATCTTGCGGTTGCGGACGAAGTCGTAGCCGACCTCGCCACGGTGCAGTCGGGCGCCGAGGTTGCCGAGCTTCGACATCTCACGCCTCCTTCGTCTCGATGGGGGCGGAGGGGCGGCGGGTGCGGCGCAGCGGAGGCTGGGCGCCCAGTCGCTTGGGATCGAGGCCGGACCACGGGTGGCCGCCTCCGTAGAACTTCGTGCGGGCCAGGAGCGTCAGCAGCGGCTTGGTGAAGAGGAACACCACGACCACGTCGAGCAGGGTGGTCAGGCCCAGCGTGAACGCGAAGCCCTGCACCTTGCCGACGGTCACGATGAAGAGCACCGCGGCGGCGAGGAACGACACGAAGTCGGAGACCAGGATGGTGCGCCGGGCACGCGGCCAGGCCCGCTCGACGGCGGGGCGCAGGGTGCGGCCTTCGCGGATCTCGTCGCGGACGCGTTCGAAGTACACGATGAACGAGTCCGCCGTGATGCCGATGGCGACGATGGCGCCGCAGACGGCCGGCAGGTTCAGCGCGAAGCCGATGGTGGGGCCGAGCAGCGACATGATCGTGTAGGTCAGGGCCGCGGAGACCAGCAGCGACAGGATCGCGATGACCGACAGGCCGCGGTAGTAGACCAGCAGGTAGATCACGACGAGCGCGAGGCCGATGGCGCCGGCGATGAGGCCGGCCTGGAGCTGCTCGCCGCCGAGCGCGGCGGTCACCGTGGTGACGCTGTCCTCGCTGAAGGTGAGCGGCAGGGCGCCGTAGGACAGCATGTTGGCGAGGCTCTTGGCCTCCTCCTGCGTGAAGCTGCCGGAGATCTGCGCGTTGCCGCCGGTGATGGCCTGCTGGACGTACGGGTGGGAGACCACCTCGTCGTCGAGGACGATCGCGAACTCGTTCTGCGGGGAGCTCTGCTTGGCCAGCTCACCGGTGATGTTCGAGAACTTCTTGGAGCCGCTGCCGTTGAAGGTCATGTCGACCTGCCAGCCGGCGGCGCGCGTGGTGTCGAAGGAGGCCTTGGCGTCCTTGACCTCGGTGCCGTCGACCGCGACCGGGCCGAGCAGGAACTTCGTCCAGACGTCGCCGTCCTTGCCGCAGGCGACGGTGGTCTCGCCGGCCTTCGCGTCCTTGCCGGCCTGGGCGCGCTGGGCGGGCTTGGAGCAGTCGAGCGCCGTGTACGCCGCCTGGAGCTTGGCGGTGTCGCCGTCGGCGGAGGCGGACGGGGAGGGCGAGCTGTCCGCCTTCAGGCCGTCGGTGACGGCGCGGCCCTGGGTGGTGGCCGTCGCGGAGGGAGTGGCGGAACCGGTGGCCTTCGGGTCCGTCGCCTTCGAGGAGCCGCTGGGGGACGCGCTCGGGGAGCCGCTGGGGGACGCGCTGGGCTCCGGCTGCGCCGGACCGCCGGAGGCCTCGCGCTGGAGGACGGGGCGGAAGTAGAGCTTGGCGGTGGTACCGACCTGATCCCGGGCCTGCTTGGAGTTCGTGCCCTTGGGGATGTTGACGATGATGTTCTTGTCGCCCTGGGTCTGTACCTCGGCCTCCGAGACACCAAGACCGTTGACGCGGCGCTCCATGATCTGGACCGCGGTGTCCATGTTGGTCTTGTTGATCGCGGATTCCTGACCGGGCTCGGCTTCCGCACGCAGCGTGATGCTCGTGCCGCCGGCCAGGTCGATGCCGAGTCGCGGAGTGGTGTGCCCCGAGGCGAACATCCCTCCGGTGAGCGCCGCGATGGCGATCAGGATGAGGGCCAGCGAGCGCCCTGGCTTGCTCTGGGCGCTCGCCTTACGGCCCTTCTTAGGTGCTGCCACCTTCTCGTACTCCCTCTCGGGCCGCCTCGCACCGGTCTACGGGCGGGCAGCCATGACATGGTGTCGGGATACCGTGCGAGCTCCGCACGCCCGGGGGCGCGCAGGCGTGGCCCGCGCGCCCCGGAACGTGGCTACTTCGCGTCGGCGTCGCCCTCGGACTTCTTCGGCTCGTCCTCCGTCTTGGCCTCGGCGGCCACGGTCTCGGACGGCTCCTCGGTCTTGTCGGTCTCGTCCTTCTTGGCGAGGTCGACGGACTTCTCGTCGGAGGCGGCGGCAGCGGGCTCGTCGGTCTCGGTGAGGGAGGAGGCGTCGTCGGGGACGACGTCGGACTTCAGGTCGTGCTCGATGCCGTGGACGATGCGGTTGTACTCGTCGTCGGAGAGGACGGCACCGATGGCGTTCTTGGCGAAGAGAAGCTCCACGCCCGGGCCCGCGTCGAGGAGGACGGTTTCGTCGCTGACCTCCTTGACGGTGGCGTACATGCCACCGATGGTGCGGACACCGGAACCGGGCTGCATCTGGTTCCGCATGTCGGCGGCCTGCTGCTGCTTCTTCTTGGCCGACCGGGTCATCAGGAACATGGCCCCGATGAGCACGATGAACGGGAGGAGGGTCACGAGACTCACGGGTCGGAACTTCCTTCACACGACCGCGATGGTGAGCGGCCTGATGGTTGGGGATTTTCTGCCGCCGACAGGGGCGGCATCGGCGGAGTCTAAGCGAGTCTCCGCGCAGGGAACAACGCTCAGCATGGCACCGGGGTTCCTGCTCCGGCCACAGAGCTCGCCGTGACCGGGGCATCACGCCCCGAACAGGTCCCCTTGTCCGTTTCCAGCAGGCGACGTGCGGGGTGGGGTGAGGCCGAGATGCGACCATGCCGCGGGCGTGGCCACCCGGCCGCGAGGTGTGCGGGCGAGCAGCCCCTCCCGGACGAGGAAGGGTTCGGCCACCTCCTCCACGGTCTCACGTTCCTCGCCGACGGCGACGGCGAGCGTGGACAGGCCGACCGGGCCGCCGCCGAAGAGCTTCAGCAGCGCCTCCAGGACGGCGCGGTCGAGGCGGTCCAGGCCGCGGGCGTCGACCTCGTAGACGGCGAGGGCGGCCGCCGCGATGTCCCTGGTGATGATCCCGTCCGCCTTGACCTGCGCGTAGTCCCGGACGCGGCGCAGCAGGCGGTTGGCGATCCGGGGCGTGCCGCGGGACCGTCCCGCGATCTCGGCGGCACCGTCGGCAGCGATCTCGACGTCGAGCAGGCCGGCCGAGCGGTGGATGACGCGTTCCAGTTCGGCGGGCTCGTAGAACTCCATGTGCGCGGTGAAGCCGAAGCGGTCGCGCAGCGGGGGCGGCAGCAGGCCGGCCCGGGTGGTGGCGCCGACCAGGGTGAACGGCGGCAGCTCCAAGGGGATGGCCGTGGCGCCCGGGCCCTTGCCGACGATCACGTCGACGCGGAAGTCCTCCATGGCCATGTACAGCATCTCCTCGGCGGGCCGGGACATGCGGTGGATCTCGTCGAGGAAGAGGACCTCGCCCTCCTGGAGGGAGGAGAGGATCGCGGCGAGGTCGCCGGCGTGCTGGATGGCGGGGCCAGAGGTGATGCGGATGGGGGCGCCCATCTCGGCCGCGATGATCATGGACAGGGTGGTCTTGCCGAGGCCGGGGGCGCCGGAGAGCAGCACGTGGTCGGCCGTGGCGCCGCGCGCGCGGGCGGCGCGCAGCACCAGGTCGAGCTGTTCGCGGACCTTGTGCTGGCCGATGAACTCGTCCAGGTCCTTCGGGCGCAGCGCGGCCTCGACGGCCTGGTCCTCACGGTCGGCGACCGAGCCCACCAGCCGCTCGGGGGCGGGGGTGCCGGTGGTGTCGTCGTCCCAGTTCATTGCGTGTGCCTCGCGGGTCGCGGTGGAGGGCGTACGCGGGTGCGCCGTACGCCGGTGTCGTCGGGTGGGGCGGTCAGCGCGCTCTGTTGAGGGTCTGCAGCGCCGCCTTCAGCAGGCGGCCGACCTCCGGGGCGCCCTCGGCGGCCTCGGCCTGCGGGGCGACGGCGCTCACGGCCTCGTCGGCCTCACGGGTCGCGTAGCCGAGGCCGATCAGGGCGGCGTGCAGCTGGTCGCGCCAGCCCTGGGTGACGGGGGCGCCGACGGCGGGCGCGCCGACCGGTTCGCCGAGGCGGTCCTTGAACTCCAGGAGGAGCTTCTGGGCGCCCTTCTTGCCGATGCCGGGGACGGCGGTGAGGGCCTTCTCGTCGGCCGTCGCCACGGCCCGGCGCAGCGCGTCGGGCGTGTGCACGGCGAGCATGGCCTGGGCGAGGCGGGGGCCGACGCCGCTCGCGGTCTGCAGCAGCTCGAAGGTCTGCCGTTCGTCGTCGTCGGCGAAGCCGTAGAGCGTCAGGGAGTCCTCGCGCACCACGAGGGAGGTGTGCAGCTTGGCGGGCCGGCCGACGCGCAGCGCGGACAGCGTGTTCGGGGTGCACTGGACGGCCATGCCGACGCCGCCGACCTCGACGACCGCGGTGTCCGGGGCGAGGGCGGCGACCGTGCCGCTGACGAAGGCGATCATGCCGTACGGCCTTTCGATGCGGTGGCGGTGTGCAGGGCGACGGCCTGCTGGAGCCGGTTCTGCGCGGGGGCGCGCCAGATGTGGCAGATGGCAAGGGCCAGGGCGTCGGCGGCATCGGCCGGCTTGGGCGGCGCGCTGAGCCGCAGCAGCCGGGTGACCATGGCACCGACCTGTGCCTTGTCGGCGCGGCCCGAGCCGGTCACGGCGGCCTTGACCTCGCTGGGCGTGTGCAGGGCGACGGGGATGCCGCGGCGGGCGGCGCAGAGCATGGCGACGGCGCTGGCCTGGGCGGTGCCCATCACGGTCCGGACGTTGTGCTGGCTGAACACCCGCTCCACGGCGACGAATTCGGGCCGGTGCTCGTCCAGCCACTGCTCGATGCCCCGCTCGACGGCGACCAGGCGGTGGCCCAGCTCGGCGTCCGCGGGTGTGCGGACGACTCCGACGCCCAGCATGGTCAGCGGCCGGCCCGCGACCCCCTCGACCACGCCCACGCCGCAGCGGGTCAGTCCGGGGTCCACCCCGAGTACGCGCACCGCCCCTCCCTTCGCTCACCTGTTTGTGCAGGCTATCGGGTGCCGCTGACAATGCGACGGGCCGACGGGTGTGTCCCGTCGGCCCGTTGAGCGCGTGCGGCGCGCGTCCGCGTCAGGCGTCGACCTTCTCCATGATCTCGTCGCTCACGTCGAAGTTGGCGAAGACGTTCTGCACGTCGTCGCTGTCCTCGAGCGCGTCGATCAGCTTGAAGATCTTCTTGGCGCCCTCCTCGTCCAGCTCGACCTGCATGGTCGGGACGAAGTTGGCGTCGGCGGACTCGTAGTCGATGCCGGCGTCCTGCAGCGCGGTGCGGACCGCGACCAGGTCGGTGGCCTCGCTGATCACCTCGAAGGACTCACCGAGGTCGTTGACCTCCTCGGCGCCCGCGTCGAGGACGGCGCCGAGGACGTCGTCCTCGGTCAGCTCGCCCTTGGGGACGATCACCACGCCCTTGCGGTTGAACAGGTACGACACCGAGCCCGGGTCGGCCATGGAGCCGCCGTTGCGGGTCATCGCGACCCGGACGTCGGAGGCGGCGCGGTTGCGGTTGTCGGTGAGGCACTCGATGAGCACCGCGACGCCGTTCGGGCCGTAGCCCTCGTACATGATCGTCTCGTAGTCGGCGCCGCCGGCCTCCAGGCCCGCGCCGCGCTTGACCGCCGAGTCGATGTTCTTGTTCGGGACCGACTGCTTCTTCGCCTTCTGGATGGCGTCGTACAGGGTCGGGTTGCCCTCGGCGTCGGCTCCGCCCATCCGGGCCGCGACCTCGATGTTCTTGATGAGCTTCGCGAAGAGCTTGCCGCGCTTGGCGTCGATCACGGCCTTCTTGTGCTTCGTCGTGGCCCATTTAGAGTGGCCGGACATCTGCCTGTCTCCTTCGCGTAACCCATCTCTGCAACGAACGCAGGAATCCTACAAGGACTCGGTCGTCCGGTACGCGCGCACCATCGCGACGAACAGCCCGTGCACCCGGTGGTCACCGGTCAGTTCCGGGTGGAACGACGTGGCCAGCGCGTTGCCCTGGCGGACCGCCACGATGTGGCCGCCGTGCTCGGCGAGCACCTCGGCGGCGGCGCCCACGGACTCCACCCAGGGGGCCCGGATGAAGACGCCCTCCACCGGATCGCCCGGGATCTCCTTGACCTCGACGGCCGCCTCGAACGACTCGTTCTGGCGCCCGAAGGCGTTGCGGCGCACGATCATGTCGATGCCGCCGACGGTCTCCTGGCCCGAGCGCGGGTCGAGGATCTTGTCGGCGAGCATGATCATGCCGGCGCAGGTGCCGTAGACGGGCATGCCGTCGCGCACGCGCGCGCGGAGGGGTTCCATCAGCCCGAAGAGGGCGGCCAGCTTGGAGATCGTGGTGGACTCCCCGCCGGGGATGACCAGACCGTCGACCTCGGCCAGTTCCTCGGGGCGGCGCACCGGCCTGGCCAGGGCGTCGGCCGCGGCCAGGGCGACGAGGTGCTCGCGCACGTCGCCCTGGAGCGCGAGCACTCCGATGACGGGTGAGGTCATCACCAGCCCCGGTTCGCGTAGCGCTCGGTCTCGGGCAGGGTGTCGCAGTTGATGCCGACCATGGCCTCGCCGAGGTTGCGGGACGCGTCCGCGATGATCTTGGGGTCGTCGTAGAAGGTGGTGGCCTTCACGATGGCGGCGGCGCGCTTGGCCGGGTCGCCGGACTTGAAGATGCCGGAGCCGACGAAGACGCCCTCGGCGCCGAGCTGGCGCATCAGGGCGGCGTCGGCCGGGGTCGCGACGCCACCGGCGGAGAACAGCACGACCGGGAGCTTGCCGAGCTCGGCGACCTCCTTGACCAGCTCGTACGGGGCGCGCAGCTCCTTGGCGGCGGCGTACAGCTCGTTGTTGTCGTAGCCGCGCAGGCGGGCGATCTCGTTCTTGATCTGGCGCAGGTGGCGGACGGCCTCGACGACGTTGCCGGTGCCGGCCTCGCCCTTGGAGCGGATCATGGCCGCGCCCTCGGCGATGCGGCGCAGGGCCTCGCCGAGGTTGGTGGCACCGCACACGAACGGCGTGGTGAAGGCCCACTTGTCGGAGTGGTTGACCTCGTCGGCCGGGGTGAGGACCTCGGACTCGTCGATGTAGTCGACGCCGAGGGACTGCAGGACCTGGGCCTCGACGAAGTGGCCGATGCGGGACTTGGCCATGACGGGGATCGAGACGGCGTCGATGATGCCCTCGATCATGTCCGGGTCGGACATCCGGGCCACGCCGCCGTCCTTGCGGATGTCGGCGGGCACCCGCTCGAGGGCCATGACGGCGACCGCGCCCGCGTCCTCGGCGATCTTCGCCTGCTCCGGCGTGACGACGTCCATGATCACGCCGCCCTTGAGCTGCTCGGCCATGCCGCGCTTCACACGGGCGGTGCCGGTCTCGGGAGCCTGGTTTTCGGAGATGGACACGGGTGACCTCACACGGTGGAGAAGGGTTGCTGCGAGCATCGAGGTAACGGCAACGGACCAGTCCACAGCAAGGGCCAATGAGGAGCCGGTGGCTCGTTTTCGCGTCCCGCTGGTGGCGCGTTCCGGTCAGGAGGCCCGTTCGACCAGTGCGGCGGGCGGCTCGTCGTCCATCTCGAAGGCCAGCGGGAAGGGGGCGTGGCCGGCCAGGCGGAACCAGCGGACCTTGCGGTGCCGGCGCAGCGCGCGGGCCGCGCGGACGGCGTCGTTGTGGAACCGGCGGGCCATCGGCACCCTGCGGACCGCCTCGGTCAGCTCGCGGGCCGCCTCCTCGCCACCGGGCGCCTCCCGGACCGCCTCCACCTGCTGCGTCTCGGCGAACACGGCCCGCAGGGCCTGGCTCAGTTCGCTCTCGGCGACCTCACGCTGCTCCTCCTCGGCCTGCCGGGCCGCGTGCGCCGCCTCGTACAGCACGATCGAGGCGGCCGGGTCCAGCACACCGGAAGTGGCCAGCTCCTGGGCGACGGAGGCGCGGCGCAGCAACTGTGCGTCGAGCGCGGCGCGCGCCGCGTCGATCCGGGCGTGCAGCCGGTCCAGCCGGCCGGCGGTCCAGCTGAGGTAGAGGCCGATCGCCACGAGGACGACGAGGATCCAGATGAGTGTCGCGGTCACGGGCGCAGACTAGCGGCGCCGCCCCTGCCGCCCCGCGCGCGGGGCGGGCCCCCGCGACTTCTGGAGGCCGGTCAGTCGCGTGCCGGCCCTCCCGGGCAACGGCCGCTGTCCCGCGCGTGGGGCGTCCTCCGGGGCCTTCCGGGAGCCCCCTCAAGACCCCGCCGCGCTGGACAATGGACGTCGACGCCGCCTGCCGCGCGGGGCGTCCCCGGCGACTTCCGTCAGCCAGTCGGTCCCGCCGCCCCCACGGGCATGGACGCCGTCCCGCGCGCGAGGCGCCCTCCGGAGGCTTCCAGAAGCCCCCACAAGGCCCCCGCACCGGCCGCGCGGGGCGTCCCCTCCGACTTCCGTCAGCCAGTCGGTCCCGCCGCCCCCACGGGCATGGACGCCGTCCCGCGCGCGAGGCGCCCTCCGGAGGCTTCCAGAAGCCCCCTCAAGGCCCCCGCACCGGACTCGCCGGGCGGCGGACGTCGACGCCGCCTGCCCCGCGGGCGTCCCCCTGCGACTTCCGTGAGCCAGTCGGTCCGGCCGGCCCCACGGGCATGGACGCCGTCCCGCGCGCGAGGCGTCCTCCGGAAGCTTCCAGGGGCCCCCGCACCGGCCTCGCCGCGCGGTGGACGTCAACGCCGCCTGCCGCGCGGGGCGTCCGTCCGACTCCCGGGTGACCGCGTCAGTCCCGCGCCAGCCCCAGCCGGGCCCTCAGCCCGCCCACGGTGCCCGAGCCCGAGCCCTCGTCGGTGGCCACCGCCGCCGCGCCCGCCGTCACCGTCTCGTAGACCGACATGATGTCCGCGCCGACGGTCGACCAGTCGAAGCGGCGCACGTGGGCGCTCCCCCGCTTCTGCAGCTCGGCCCGCCGGGCGGGATCCCCCAGGAGGCGTACCGCGGCGTCGGCGAGGGCGTCCGCGTCCTCGTTGGCGAAGAGTTCGCCGGCCGCGCCCTGGTCCAGGACCTGGGCGAAGGCGTCGAGGTCGGAGGCGAGGACGGGGGCGCCCGCCGACAGGGCCTCGACCAGGATGATCCCGAAGCTCTCACCGCCGGTGTTGGGGGCCACGTACAGGTCGACGCTGCGCAGCAGCCTGGCCTTGTCCTCGTCGCTGACCATGCCGAGGAACTCGACGCGGGACCGCAGCTCGGCGGGCAGGGCCTCGACCGCCTCCTCCTCGTCGCCCCGGCCGGCCACCAGGAGCCGGGTCCCCGGGCGGGCCTCGAGGATCTTCGGCAGGGCCCGCATCAGCACCGGGAGTCCCTTGCGGGGCTCGTCGATGCGGCCGATGAAGCCGATGGTGCCGCCCTGCCACCGCGGGTCGGGTTCGGCCTCGGCGAAGAAGCCGACGTCGACGCCGTTGGGGATGACGACCGCGTCGCCGCCCAGGTGCTCCACCAGCGTCCGGCGGGCGTACTCGCTCACCGCGATCCGGGCGCTGATCTTCTCCAGGGCGGCCTGGAGGATCGCGTACGCCGCGATCATCGCGCGCGAGCGCGGGTTGGAGGTGTGGAAGGTGGCGACGATCGGACCCGAGGCCGCCCAGCAGGCCAGCAGGCCCAGGGACGGCGACGTGGGCTCGTGGATGTGGAGGACGTCGAAACGTCCGTCGTGCAGCCAGCGGCGCACGCGCGCGGCGGAGAGGAAGCCGAAGTTCAGCCGGGCGACCGAGCCGTTGTACGGCACCGGGACGGCCCGGCCCGCCGAGACGACGTACGGCGGGAGCGGGGTGTCGTCGTCCGCCGGGGCCAGCACCGACACCTCGTGGCCCTGCCGGACGAAGTACTCGGCGAGGTCCCGGATGTGGAACTGGACGCCGCCGGGCACGTCCCAGGAGTACGGGCAGACGATGCCGATTCTCACGAGGTCCCCTTCATGGGATCCAGGTCGGCGAGCCACAAGCGCTGGAGCATGTGCCAGTCCTCCGGATGTTCCGCGATACCCGTGGCGAAGGCGTCGGCCAGCGCCTGTGTCATGACAGACGTCTTCTCGACCCGGTTGCCTGACCCGGGTACCTGGACCGGTGGGTGGACGCGGCCCCGCATGACGGGCGAGTCGTCGTACCAGAGCGTCACGGGCATCAGCAGTGCCCCGGTCTGCTGGGCGAGCAGGGCGGGTCCCGCGGGCATCCGGGCCTTGGCGCCGAAGAAGTCCACCTCCACGCCGGAGGCGGACAGGTCGCGGTCGGCGACCAGGCAGACCAGGCCGCCGTCGCGCAGCCTGCGGGCCAGCGTGCCGAAGGCGCTGCCGCCGCTGTGCGGCAGGACCTCCATGCCGAGGCCCTCGCGGTAGGCGACGAAGCGGTCGTAGAGCGTCTCGGGCTTGAGTCGCTCGGCGACCGTGGTGAACGGTGTCTTCAGTTCGGTGGTGACCCAGGCGCCCGCCAGGTCCCAGTTGGCCAGGTGCGGCAAGGCCAGTACCACGCCCTTTCCGGCGGCCAGCCCGTCGGTGAGGTGGTGGATGTCCTGGGGCGCGAAGCCGTCGCGGATCCGGTCCTCGCTCCAGGCGGGGAGCCGGAAGGACTCCATCCAGTAGCGCAGGTACGAGCGCATGCCCGCGCGCGAGAGCTCGGCCAGGCGCTGCGGACTCGCGTCCGGCACCACGCGCGCGTAGTTGCTCTCCAGCCGCCGCACGCCCTTGCCCCGCTTCTTCCAGGCCAGGTCGGCGATGGTGCGTCCGAGGCGCACGGCGGCCGGCTCGGGGAGCTTCTTCACGGTGGTCCAGCCGAGCCCGTACAGCCCGTCGGTGAGCCGGTCCCGGGCGGTCACGTGGCGGCCTCGCTCCCGTGCGAGGCGCTCTCCGGCTTGTCCCGCGCCTCGGCGGCCTCGACCTCGGCGGACTCCCGGCGGACGGTGACGACCCGCTGGATCAGCGTGACGAGGCTGCCCACCGCGACGATCCACAGGGCCACCGGCAGCAGGTACTGGATGCCGGGCACGCCGAACTTGTGCAGGCCGGCCAAACCGGCCGCGACCAGGGAGATCACCAGGCGCTCGGCCCGCTCGACCAGGCCGTTGACCGCGACCGGCAGGCCGATCGACTCGCCGCGGGCCTTGGTGTACGACACGACCTGGCCGCTGGCCAGGCAGAAGATCGAGACGGCGCACAGCACGAGGTCGTCGCCGCCACCGGCGTACCAGAGGGCGAAGCCGCCGAAGATCGCGCCGTCGGCGACCCGGTCCAGGGTGGAGTCGAGGAAGGCGCCCCAGCGGCTGGAGCGGCCGAGCTGGCGCGCCATGTTCCCGTCGACGAGGTCGGAGAACACGAACAGCGTGATCACGATCGTGCCCCAGAAGAACTCGCCCATGGGGTAGAAGACCAGCGCGCCCGCGACCACGCCGGCGGTCCCGATCAGGGTGACGGTGTCGGGGCTGACGCCCCGTCTGATCAGAAATGAGGCGAACGGCGTGAGAACACGCGTGAAGAAAGCACGCGCGTACTTGTTCAGCATGGCCTTCCCGAGGGTCGGTGTGGCGCCGCGCGGCCCTTGCTGGCCACCGGCTGGCCCATCGTAGCCACGCGCGCGTGCGGGCGGCCGCCGGGCACTCGTCCGCGGGCACCGCGGCACGTGGGGTCCGGCCGGCGGGCGCGGTCGGGTCCGTCGTATGGACGCGCCGTGTGGGGAGTGGAAAGCTCGAAGGACCGCGGGCGTCGTCGCAGCCGCCATCGCTGGGGGCGCCTTCCGGGCCGGAGCCCGGGAGAGGGACCGTACGTCCGCGCCCACAGTGACCTCACCGTGCACGGGAGGCAGGATCATGGGCGACAAGGCGAACGCACACCCTGGAGCCGCCGGCAGGGCTACGGCGGCCGACCACCCCACGTCCGTACGGAATGTGGTGCTGGTCGGCCACAGCGGTTCGGGCAAGACGACTCTGGTCGAGGCCCTCGCGCTGGCGGCGGGGGCGGTGAACCGGGCGGGCCGCGTGGAGGACGGCGGCACCGTCTCCGACTACGACGAGATCGAGCACCGGCAGCACCGCTCGGTACAGCTGTCCCTGGTGCCCGTCGAATGGGACGGCATCAAGATCAATCTGCTGGACACCCCCGGCTACGCCGACTTCGTCGGGGAACTCAGGGCCGGTCTGCGCGCCGCGGACGCGGCCCTCTTCGTCGTCTCGGCCTCGGACGGCGTCGACGGCTCCACCCGCATGGTGTGGGACGAGTGCGCGGCCGTCGGCATGCCGCGCGCGATCGTCGTGACGCATCTGGAGGCGGCGCGGGCCGACTACGAGGAGATGACGCGGATCTGCGCGGAGGCGTTCGGCGGCGACGACCCCGACGCCGTGCTCCCGCTGTACCTGCCGCTGCACGGGGAGCCGGGCCCGGACGGGCACGCGCCCGTGACCGGTCTGATCGGCCTGCTGACGCAGAAACTGTTCGACTACTCCACCGGGGAGCGCAAGGAGTCCGAGCCGGGCGGCGACGAGCTGCCGCTGATCGAGGAGGCACGCAACCGGCTGATCGAGGGGGTCATCGCGGAGAGCGAGGACGAGACCCTCATGGACCGCTATCTCGGCGGCGAGCAGATCGACGTCAAGACGCTCATCCAGGACCTGGAGCGGGCCATCGCGCGGGGCACGTTCTTCCCCGTCCTGGCGGCCGCCCCCGCCGCCGAAGGCGCCCGGCAGGGCCTCGGCACCGTCGAGGTGCTGGAGCTCATCACCCGCGGCTTCCCGACCCCGCCGGAGCGCCCGGCGCCCGCGGTGACCACGCTCGACGGCCGGCCGCGCGAGCTGAACCCGTGCGACCCGGACGGTCCGCTGGTCGCCGAGGTCGTGAAGACCGCGTCCGACCCCTACGTCGGCCGGATCTCGCTGGTGCGCGTCTTCTCCGGCACGCTGCGGCCCGACCAGACGGTGCATGTGTCCGGGCACGGGATGGAGGACCGCGGCCACGAGGACCACGACGTCGACGAGCGCGTCGGCGCGCTGTCGGCGCCGTTCGGCAAGCAGCAGCGCACCCTCAGCCACTGCATCGCGGGCGACCTCGCGTGCGTGGCGAAGCTGAGCCGCGCGGAGACCGGGGACACCCTGTCGTCGAAGGACGACCCGCTGCTCATGGAGCCCTGGCAGATGCCGGACCCGCTGCTGCCGCTGGCCATCCAGGCGCACAGCAAGGCCGACGAGGACAAGCTGTCGCAGGGGCTGGCCCGGCTGGTCGCGGAGGACCCGACCATGCGCCTCGAGCAGAACCAGGCCACCCACCAGGTGGTGCTGTGGGCTCTCGGCGAGGCGCACGCCGACGTCGCGCTGGAGCGGCTGCGCAGCCGGTACGGGGTGCAGGTCGACGTGGTGCCGTACAAGGTGTCGCTGCGGGAGACGTTCGCGGGCAGGGCTGCGGGCCGCGGCCGGCATGTGAAGCAGTCCGGCGGGCACGGGCAGTACGCCATCTGCGAGATCGAGGTCGAGCCCCTGCCCGGCGGTTCGGGCATCGAGTTCGTGGACAAGGTCGTCGGCGGCGCGGTGCCGCGCCAGTTCATCCCGTCCGTGGAGAAGGGCGTGCGGGCTCAGGCGGCCAAGGGGGTCGCGGCCGGTCATCCGCTCGTCGACGTCCGGGTCACCCTGCTCGACGGCAAGGCGCACTCGGTCGACTCCTCCGACGCGGCCTTCCAGACGGCCGGCGCCCTCGCGCTGCGCGAAGCCGCGGGCGATACGAGGATCCACCTGCTGGAGCCGGTGGCGGAGGTGTCCGTGCTGGTCGGCGACGACTATGTCGGGGCCGTGATGAGCGACCTGTCCGGGCGGCGGGGCCGCGTCCTCGGCACCGAGCAGACCAGCGGCGGCCGCACACTGATCAAGGCCGAGGTGCCCGAGATCGAGATCGGCCGGTACGCCATCGACCTGCGGTCGCTGTCGCACGGCACGGCCCGGTTCAACCGGCGGTACGCGCGCCACGAGCCGATGCCGCAACAGATCGCGGAGAAGGTACGGGAGGAGGCGCGCGCGGCCTCCTAGCGCGTGGCCTCGTGGCGCGTGGTCGCGTGGCCTCATGGCGCGTGGCCTCGCGGCGCGCGCCCGGCGCAGCCCGGTCGCTCCCTCGGCGCGCGTCGCGTCACGGCCCGCGCCGGAGCCTTCCGTTCGCCACGTGAAGCGCTCCCTCCCCCGGCGGGCGGCTTCGGCCGTCCGCCGACGGATGTCGGTGGCGGGGGATACGCTGATCATCGATCGGCGACCGATCAACAGGTGTGCGCCGTACGGAAGTCGGGAAGGCCGCAGGAGCGACAGTGCGGCGAGTGGGGGCGGGAATGACCGTTGAAGGCGGTTACGCGGACATCTTCGGTCCGCAGGTGCCGCGCACGGCCGGTGAGGGGCAGACGGCGACCTTCGCGCTGGCCTCGGCGGCCTATCGCGACAATCCGTACGAGGACATCAAGAAGGCCGACAACGAATGGCACAAGACGGATGTCAAGGCGGGCCGCGCCTGGGCGAGGATCTTCCGGCCGAACCTCGGTGAGGCGTTCTCGCGGGCCGTGGTCGACCGCATGCTCGGCGACGACCGCAAGCCGCTGATCCAGTCCTTCGGCACCGAGCCGCAGGTCGTCGTCGAGCACTGCCTCGCCGCCAACAACATCCGCAAGGCCCGGGACCGGACCCTCAGCGCGATCATGGTGGTCTGCGGTCTGCTGTTCCTGCCCGGACTCCTGGTGTGGCTGCTGGTCTTCACGCTGCGCACCACCATCGTCAAGCGGGACGCCAAGCGGGGCGGGGCGCTCGCCTCCGTGCTCCTCGTCGCGATGGGCGCGCTGGCCGTGCTCTTCCTGCTCAAGATGCCGTTCACCGGCATCTGGGCGTGGTACGCGCGCGCCTCGGTGGTGATGCCGGTCCTCGGCTGGTTCTGGGCCAAGCAGGTGTGCGAGCGCACCGCGCGGGACCTGCGGGAGCGCTGGGACAGCCTGCTCGCCGGCAGCAGCGTCGGCGCGAAGGTGCCGGAGGCGGTGCCGACCAGTCCCAACGAGGTCCAGGCCGAGCGTCTGCGCCAGGCCCTGGCCAGGCTCAGCGCCGAGCAGCAGTCCAACTCGGTCTTCTACGCCGGGCCCAAGGGCATACTCGGCATGGGCACCCGCTGGGGCAGCTGGCAGCTGGCCGAGGAGCTGGTGCCCGCCGACCCCGACCGCGAGATCCATCCCTTCCGCAGCTGGGACGTGATCCGCGCGATCCACCACCAGCTGAGCATGCTGGAGCGCGGCCCGCTGAACACCGGCGGTTTCCCGAAGCCCTCGATACGCCACTGGATCGTCACGCCGATCGCCGAGGGCGCCTCGGCGGTGTCCCGGCCGGAGGGCACGGACGTCGAGGCGTACCAGGTCAAGCCGCACGCGATACAGGAAATCTGCAACAAGCAGCAGTTCGGCAGCGGTGACCGGCACTACCTGGGCGTCCAGTGGACCCTGTGGGACGGCCAGCTGATCATCACCATGCTGATCACCGTGACCGTCCTGCACGAGACGCTGCGCATCGAGGTGACGGGCCACGCCCTCGGTCCGGTCAACGGGCTCTTCCAGGAGAAGCCCGAGGCGCCGACCAGGGAGGTCGCCAAGTCGCTGAAGCCGTGGGAGACCCGCTCGGTGAAGCTGCCGCTGGTCGGCACCGACGAGGTGGTGCGGCTGGCGGTGCGGGCCCCGCTCTCCTGGTATCCCCCGGCGCTGAACTGGCTGGGCGGGACGATCGCCCTGCCCGAGCCGTTCGGGCTGCGGCACGCCTGGGCCGACCAGCCGTGGCGGCACCGCTTCATGGCCGACGACGCGCTGCGCGCCGCCACCCCGGTGCTGCGGGCCGTGCACGCCTCGGCGATCAGGGTGCTCGCGGAGAACGGCGTGGACACCGAGAAGTTCGGTACGCGCTCGGCGTTCCTGAGCACGGCCGTACAGGACCCCTCGCCCCGCAAGGCGGACGTCTACGACGCGTAGGCGCTCCGGCGACGGGCCACTGGAGGGGGGCCGGGACCCGGCCCCCTCCCCCGCGGTCAGGCCGTCGGCCAGGCCTCCGCCAGCATCTTCCGCGTGTCCGCGAGGAGCTGCGGCAGCACCCGGGTGTGCCCGACGACCGGCATGAAGTTCGTGTCCCCGCCCCAGCGCGGCACCACGTGCTGGTGGAGGTGGGCGGCGATCCCGGCACCGGCGACCGTGCCCTGGTTCATGCCGATGTTGAAGCCGTGGGCGCCCGATGCGGTGCGCAGGGCCGTCATGGCCTGCTTGGTCAGCGCCCCCAGCTCGGCGGTCTCCGGCTCGGTGAGGTCGGTGTAGTCGGCGACGTGGCGGTAGGGCACGACCATCAGGTGCCCGCCGTTGTACGGGTACAGGTTGAGGACCGCGTACACCTGCTCGCCGCGGCGGACCACCAGCCCGTCCTCGTCGGACTTGGCCGGAATCGCGCAGAAGGGGCAGCCGTCGTCCGCTCCGGGACCGGTCGGCTTGTTCTCACCCTGGATGTAGGCCATCCGATGGGGCGTCCACAGGCGCTGGAACGCGTCCTGGATGCCCACTCCCCACTGCTGCTCCGGCTCACTCGTCATACGTGCAGCATATGGCTTCGGCCGTTCCCGGCGTGTCGCCGGGGCGTCCGGGCGGCGGCCACCGGCCAAGCTGGGCCCGTGGACGACGACAGCCCTCCCGCCCGCTGGGAGCAGCGCACCGAGATCCCGCTGTTCCTGGCGTCGCTCCTCTTCCTGGCCGCCTACGCCGTCCGCGTCCTCGCGGTGAGCGTGCCGCCGTTCTGGAAGGACGTGTGCGTGTACACGATGGCCGCGCTGTGGCTGCTGTTCGCGGTCGACTTCGTGGTGCGCCAGCAGCTCAGCGGGGAACGCTTCCTCCGCTTCGCCAGGACGCACTTCCTGCACACGGTCGTGGTGCTGCTGCCACTGCTGCGCCCGCTGCGGATCGTGCCGCTCTACGACGCCATCCAGCACCGGCAGGGAGGGCCCCGGCTGTCCCTGCACGCCCGGGTGGTCGCCTACGCGAGCCTGTCCACGCTGCTCCTCGGCTTCGCCGGGGCCCTGGCCGTCTTCCAGCAGGAACGCGGAGCGCCCGGCGCCACCATGCGGACCTTCGGCGACGCGGTGTGGTGGACGGCGGCGACCCTCAGCACGGTCGGCTACGGCGACATCGCGCCGGTGACGGCGGGCGGCCGGGCGATCGCGACGGTCATGATGGCCGGCGGGCTGGCCCTGCTCGGCGCGGTGACCGGGTCGTTCTCCTCCTGGCTGCTGCAGGTCTTCGCCCGGGAGGGCGACACGAAGCCCCCGGAGGGCTGAGCCTTCCGGGGGCCTCCTGAGCCGGTGGATCAGACCTGCGCCCGCTCCTCGACGACCTTCGCGATCTTGGCGATGGCCTCGTCGAACGGGATGCCGTTCTCCTGGGAGCCGTCGCGGTAGCGGAAGGAGACGGCGTTGTTCGCCATGTCCTCGTCGCCCGCGATGACCATGAACGGCACCTTCTGCTTCTGGGCGTTGCGGATCTTCTTCTGCATCCGGTCCGAGGACGAGTCGACCTCGACGCGCAGGCCCTGCTTCTTCGCTGCGGCGGCGAACTTCTCCAGGTACTCGACGTGCGCGTCGCCGATCGGGATGCCGATCGCCTGGACGGGCGCGAGCCACGCCGGGAAGGCGCCCGCGTAGTGCTCCAGGAGCACGGCGAAGAACCGCTCGATCGAGCCGAACAGGGCACGGTGGATCATGACCGGACGCTGCTTGGAGCCGTCGGCGGAGGTGTACTCCAGGTCGAAGCGCTCCGGCAGGTTGAAGTCGAGCTGGATCGTCGACATCTGCCAGGTGCGGCCGATGGCGTCCTTGGTCTGGACGGAGATCTTCGGGCCGTAGAAGGCGGCGCCGCCCGGGTCCGCGACCAGTTCCAGGTTCTGCTTCTCGGCGACCTGGCGCAGCGTCTCGGTGGCCTCCTCCCACGCCTCGTCGGTGCCGACGAACTTCTCCGGGTCCTTGGTGGACAGCTCCAGGTAGAAGTCGGTCAGACCGTAGTCGCGCAGCAGGTTCAGGACGAAGGTGAGGGTCCGGTCGAGCTCCTCGGCCATCTGCTCGCGGGTGCAGTAGATGTGCGCGTCGTCCTGGGTGAAGCCGCGTGCGCGGGTCAGGCCGTGCACGACGCCCGACTTCTCGTACCGGTACACGGTCCCGAACTCGAAGAGGCGCAGCGGCAGTTCACGGTAGGAACGCCCGCGCGCGTCGAAGATCAGGTTGTGCATCGGGCAGTTCATGGGCTTGAGGTAGTAGTCCACGCCCTCGTCGAGCTGCATGGGCGGGTACATGCCGTCGGCGTACCAGTCCAGGTGACCCGAGGTCTCGAAGAGCTTCCCCTTCGTCGCGTGCGGGGTGTAGACGAACTCGTAGCCCTCCTCCTCGTGCCGGCGGCGCGAGTAGTCCTCCATGACCCGGCGGATGATGCCGCCCTTGGGGTGGAAGACGGCGAGGCCGGAGCCGATCTGCTCCGGGATGGAGAAGAGATCGAGTTCGCTGCCGAGCCTGCGGTGGTCGCGCTTCTCGGCCTCGGCGAGGAACTCCAGGTACTGCTTCAGCTCGTCCTTGGACGGCCAGGCGGTGCCGTAGATGCGCTGGAGCATCGGGTTCTTCTCGCTGCCGCGCCAGTAGGCGGCCGCGTTGCGCATGAGCTTGAAGGCGGGGATCGCGCGGGTCGACGGCAGGTGGGGACCGCGGCAGAGGTCCTTCCAGCACAGCTCGCCGGTCTTGGCGTCGAGGTTGTCGTAGATCGTCAGCTCGCCGGCGCCGACCTCGACGTCCGCGCCGTCGTCGTGCGACGCCGCGCCCTTGAGGCCGATCAGCTCCAGCTTGTACGGCTCGTCCGCCAGCTCCTCGCGGGCGTCCTCTTCGGTGACGACGCGGCGCGCGAACTTCTGGCCACGCTTCTGGATCTCCTGCATCTTCTTCTCGATGGCCTTGAGATCCTCGGGGGTGAACGGCTTCTCGACGTCGAAGTCGTAGTAGAAGCCGTCCTGCACGGGCGGGCCGATGCCCAGCTTGGCCTCGGGGAAGAGCTCCTGCACCGCCTGGGCCATCACGTGCGCGGTGGAGTGGCGCAGGATGTTCAGACCGTCCTCGGAGGAGATCTCGACGCCCTCGACCTCCTCGCCGTCGGAGAGCACGTACGACAGGTCCTTGAGCTCGCCGCCCACGCGCGCGGCGATGACGGAGCGCTCGCCGGCGAAGAGGTCGGCGGCCGTAGTGCCCGTCGTCACCACGCGCTCTTCCCGCTCGGAATCGCGTTGGATGATCACACGGACGTCTGACACCGGTCTCTCCTGACTGAAGGTGGGGTGCGGCGCCATACCAGGAGCGCGCGCATGACTGCGATCGTACCGACCCGCGACCTCCGATCGCGAAACGGTTGCCCGCGGCCCCCTCCGGCTCCGGCCGCCGTCAGTCGCCGGTGTCCTCGCCCGCGCACACCTCTTCGAAGAAGTCCAGGTCCTCCTGGAGCGCCTTCATCAGCCGGTCCCGCTCGGCGTCGTCGACCTGGACCGGGACCACCTCCGAGGCCCCGGCCAGCCTGCGGAAACCGCCCCGGCTCTCCAGCCGGCCGCGCACCCGCACCGGCAGTCCGACGAGGTGCGCGTGACCGGCGATGCGGTACGCCTCCTCGTCCAGCGTCAGCCGGACGTGCGAGACCTCGGCGCCCGCGATGACGCGCAGCCGGACGGTGCCCTCCCCGCGGGTGCCGGTCCGGCGCATCCGCACCACGGCGCCGGTGATCCGGACCGGCACCGACGGCTCCTCGCGCAGATAGCGGGCCCCGGCCGCCCGCAGGACGGGCAGGTCGCCGGGCGAGAACTCGACGGGCTCGCCGTCGGCCGCGCAGTCCTCTGGGACGCCGGCGGCCGGCGCCCACGCCACGGCGACCCGCGCGCCCTCCGTGCCACGCACCAGGGCGATCAGTCCCTCGACCAGCTCCCGGCTGACGCCCGCCTCGACGGCCCCGTCGAAGGCGTCCATGGCACCGGTGGCCCGCTGGTAGTCGACGGCCTCGCGGGCCGCGTACAGCGCTTGGTGGAGACGTACGGCGAGGGGGCGGCCGGTGGCCACGGGCACGAAGGCGGTGAGGCCCCGGCCGTCGGGCGCGGAGCCGACGAGGACGTCCTCCAGCATGCCGACGGCCGCGCGGCGGTGCCGGGTGCCGTGGTATCCGGCCCGTCCGCGGGTGGCCAGTGCGGCGGCGAGCAGGGTGCGGCGGGCGGCGGTGCGCAGCTCCTCCTCGGCGGTCCAGGGCGCTGCCCCGGCCGGGCCGGCCGGGGCGTCCCGCCACCAGCGGACCTCGTCGCTGGGCACGGCGAGGCAGACCAGCACCTCGCGGGCGGCGGGCGTGCCGCTGCGGGACAGCGCGGTCAGCGCCTCGGCGAGCAGGTCGTCGCTGTCGGGGAAGGCGCGGGACTCCGGGACGAGCAGGCTGGTGCCGCCGCCCCCCGGTCCGGGCGGGGTCCAGCGGCCGTAGCGGCCCGCCGCTCCCCCGCGCCGCTGCCAGCCGTGCCGGCGCAGCAGGGCCGCGAGGACGGCGGGGTCGACGTCGCCGGGCTCGGGGGGCCGGTCCCAGGCCGCGTCGACGGGGTGGGGCCGGACCGGCCGGGCGGGCTCCTGGAGCGGGCGGTGCGTCATGGTCTGCCTCCGGTCCCGACCCGCGTCATGATCTCGCAGAGCGCCCGGTCGTCGAAGATGCGGGAGGTCGGTATCCGGACGGTGGTGCGGCGCCGGCCGGTGATCGCGTGACCGGCGAGATTGACCCAGTAGCAGCAGTGCCTCAGGTCGAGCCGGTCGTGTCCGGCGCGCAGCCACTGCTCCTGGGACCGGGGCACGATCATCACGACGAGGATCTTGTGCACCGAGACCGGGGTGCGGGCGAGCTTCGCCAGATGGGCGTTGTCGAGCGTGAAGGAGAAGAAGCGGCCGGGCGGATCGGGCGCCACCTGGTACGTCGCCTTCAGCTGCACCTTGATGGTGACCTCGTCGTCGACGGTGTGGCCGGGCGCGCTGTGGCTGACGTGCCAGTCGATGCCGTTGTCCGGGAACGGCTGGGACAGGGAGCATCCCGCCGCCGCGGCGACCGCGTGCAGATAGCCCACCTGCAGTGTCTCCATGCACGCGGTGGTGGCGAGTGAACCGCGAGGGGGGCCCGTCCGTTCGGGCAGCAGCCCGCCCCGCTCGGGCTGCGCAATCGCCATGACGAACAGCCTTCCAGGCAGTGTGAATCCCCGTGGCGGGTCGCTGAACTGCAAGGACCCGCACTCCTGTTGTGTCCTTCCGGCGTACGTCGCAAACGGCCCGGGTATCACCAAACGGGCAGAAGACGGTACGTCAGCTGCCATGGACGGACGAGGGGTTGAGCGGTATGGCGTGCTGGTACGAGGGCCCGCTGGCGGCATTCGACACGGAGACGACAGGCGTGGACGTCGAGACCGACCGGATCGTTTCGGCGGCCGTCGTCGTCCAGGACGCCCCGGGGACCCGGCCCCGGGTGACGCGTTGGCTGGTGAACCCGGGTGTCCCGGTACCGGAGACGGCGACGGCGGTGCACGGGCTGACGGAGGATCACCTCCAGCGCAACGGCCGCTGGCCGGCGCCGGTGATGCAGGAGATAGCCGAGGAGCTGGCGGTGCAGGCCGCGGCGGGCCGGCCGCTGGTGGTGATGAACGCGCCGTTCGACCTGACGCTGCTGGACCGCGAGTTGCGGCGGCACCGCGCCTCGTCGCTGTCCCGCTGGTTCGAGACGGCGTCGCTGACGGTGCTCGACCCGCGCGTCCTCGACAAGCATCTGGACCGCTACCGCAAGGGGCGCCGCACCCTGACGGACCTGTGCGCGCACTACGAGGTCGAACTGGCGGACGCGCACGACGCGGCGGCCGACGCCCTGGCGTCGCTGGAGGTCGTCCGCGCGGTGGGCCGCCGCTTCGCGGCCCGCCTGGAGCGGCTGTCCCCTGCGGAACTGCACACCCTCCAGGCGGTGTGGCACGCGGCACAGGCACGCGGTCTCCAGGCGTGGTTCGCGCGCAGCGGCACGGAGGAGTCGGTGGACCCGGCCTGGCCACTGCGCCCCGATCTGCCGGCGGCGGCCTGAACAGCGGAAAAGCCGGCCCGCGTCAAGCGGACCGGCTTTCTCCCGGTGGGCGATACTGGGTTCGAACCAGTGACCTCTTCGGTGTGAACGAAGCGCTCTCCCACTGAGCTAATCGCCCGGGAACGCACTGAACGATACAGGTCCCCGCGCGGTTCCTTCAAACCGCTTGCCCGCACTCGGCCAGGAACGCCAGCAGACCGCGGCGGCCCGCGCGCATCATCAGCCGGTGGTTGGCCCGGAAGACCGGCCGGCCCGGCACCGCGAACCGGCGCAGCAGCGGCTTGTTCACGTCGACGACCTGGTCGTAGCGGGCCAGGCACCCGGCGCCGTGGGGAGTGACCGTCCAGCGCGCCCAGCCGTCGAGGTCACCGGAGATGGCGATCTCCAGGACGCCGGCGGCGCGGTCGCGCCGGACCTCGCGGGCCGTGAAGGTGAGGTCGTAGGGCAGGAGGGACCTCACGGTGAGCACGCCGGTGGTGTCGTCGATCCGGTGCACCTCGCGGACCTGCGGCCACCAGCGCGGGTAGTCCTCGGCCCGCTCCAGCACCTCGTGGACGACGGCGGGGGGCGCGGGGAGTTCCCACAGGCTGCGGAAGCGGTAGTGGCTCCAGTCCATGGCCCGAGTGTGCCCCGTGGGAGCGGGTCCGCACCGGATCTGAGTACGTCCTCTGAGTACCCGCACTCATGCCGGGCGGGCGTGACGCGGATCACACTCCCGCCATGACGCACATTCCGCCACCCGCCGAGGAGTTGCGGCTCCTGGATCTCGAGCTGCGCCGACTGGACGCCCGCCGTGCCCAGTTGCTGCACCGGCGGGCCTGGCTGGTCACGGCCCTCAGCGCGGCCGCACCGCCGGCCCCGGCGCCCACCGCACCGCAGCGCCCGGAGGCCTCGGCGCCCCGCGTGCAGAACGTCCTGCTGCTGCTCGGCGGTGTCCTGCTCACCGTCGCGGCGATCGCCTTCACCCTGGTCAGCTGGGGTGAACTCGGCATCGTGGGGCGTGCGCTGGTGCTGGGCGCCGTCACCGCGGGGGTGCTCGCCGCGCCGGTGCCGCTGCTGAAGCGGGGGCTGCGCTCGACGGCCGAATCGGTGGCCGGCCTCGGGCTCGCCCTGACCGTGCTCGACGCGTACGCGCTGCACGAGGCGGCGCTGCCCGGCACGGACGCCACGGGGTACTCCGCCGCCGCCTCGGCGGCGCTCGCCGCCCTGTGGGCGGCGTACGGTCTGCTGCCGCGCGCCTCGGCGCTGCGACTGCCCCTGCCCGCGGCCCTGGTGGCCGCCCAACTGCCGCTCGTGCTCGGGGCGGTGGCCGTCGACGCGGGCCCGTTCGGCGTCACCCTGGCCGTGTTGGTGACGGCGGCCTGCGACACGGCGGTGGCGCTGCGGGGGTCGGCCGGGCCCGTCCGGCGGACCGCCGTCGTCGGTGCCTACGGCCTGGGTGCCTGGGGAGCGTGGGCCGCCGGCTGGCTGTCGTGGACGGCCACCGGCCCGAGCGCCGCCGCCCGTGCGGCGGCGCTCCTTCTCCTCGCGGCGGGCGTCGCGCTGACGGCGGCCCGGCATCCGTCGGCCGAGCGGCAGGCGGGCGGCCTGGCCGTCGCCGCCGGGCTCCTCATGGTCGCCGCGGCCGGCGGTGCGGTCCGGCCCGCGCTGCCCGCCGTGTGGACGGTGCCGGCGTATCTGGCCTGCGGGATCACCCTGCCGGCCGCGGTCCGGTCGGCCCGGCTGCCGCAGGCGGTGCGCCAGGGCCTGGTGCATGCCTCCGCCGCCGTACAGGGGCTGGCCCTGCTGTGGACGCTGCCGCTGGTGGGGGTCGCGCTCACGGGTCCGGTCGCCTGGGTCGAGCAGGTGTGGTCCGGGGCGCCCGGAAGTCTGCGTGCGGCGGTCACCACCGCTGTGCCGTGGCCCCCGTACTCCGAGACGGCGCCCGTCGTCCTGGTGGCGGTCGCCGGTGTCCTGGTCCTGGCGCGCGAGGCGGTGGGACGCGTCCGCGCACTGACCGGGGCACTGGTTCTCGGCTGGGCGACGGCGCTGGTGCTGCCGGCGGTGCTCGACGTCCCGTACGCCGTGGGCCTGGCGGCGCTCGGATGCCTCACCGCCGGGGCGCTCGCGGCGGCCACCTGGCCCCGGACGTCCGAGCGGCCCTTGTCCCTTCACATGACCGCGACGGTGCTCGCGCCGCTGACCACCGTGCCTCTCGTCCTGCTGTCCCTGGCCCGCCAGGACGCCACCCTCACCGTGACGGCCGCCCTCACCGCGCTGTTCGCGGCGGCGTCCCGGACGCCGCGTCTCGCGCCGGTCACGGCTCCGGCCGCCCTCGCGTACGCGACCGCGCTCGCCTGCGCGTCGGGGGCCGCGGCCGGCTGGCGTCCGCAGGACACCGCCGTGCTGGTCCTGGTCGTCCCGTTGGCGGCGGCCCTGCTCGCGGCCCGGCTCGGGGACATCCCCCGGGTGACGGTCCCGGTCGAGGTCACGGGTGCGGCGGCCGCCCTTCTCGCGTTCGGCCTGGCCGTCGTCTCCGGCGATCTGCCGATGCTGGCCCTCGTGCTGGCGCTGTGCGGGGTGATCGCGTCCGGGACCGCGCTGCGCCCGGACCGCCGTCCCGTCGCCTTCGCGGGCACCGCGCTGTTCGTGCTGGCCGCGTGGGTGCGCCTGGCGGCGTGGGACGTCGGCACACCGGAGGCGTACACGCTGCCGGTCACCGTCGCCGCCCTGCTCGTCGGCGCCCTCGGCAGGCGACGCGACCCGCGGGTCCCGTCCTGGACGGCCTACGGTCCCGGGCTCGCCGCCACGCTCGTGCCGAGCCTGCTGGCCGCCTGGGGCGACACGCACTGGGCGCGCCCCCTGCTGCTGGGCCTGGCCGCGCTGGCGGTCACCCTGCTGGGCGCCCGTCACCGTCTGCAGGCACCGCTCCTGCTGGGCGGCACGGTCCTCGCCCTGGACACCCTGCACGAACTCGCCCCGTACATCGTCCAGGTGACCGACGCGCTGCCGCGCTGGGTGCCGCCCGCGCTCGCCGGCCTCCTGCTGCTGGCCGTCGGGGCGACGTACGAGCAGCGCCTGAGGGACGCCCGGCGGGTGCGGGAGTTCCTGGGCACCATGCACTGACGAAGGAGTGGCGCAGGTACACGTCGCAGAGGTGACGCCGTGCATGCCGAAGATCTTGCAGCACATTCTCCGCGCCGTATTTGCGCAGGAATCCGATCGCATTCTGGAAGACGTCCGGCGGATTCCCTCCGCATGCCCGGGTGTTGAACTTCTTCCAGAAGTCCGTGTACGGCCGAAAGTCCACCTTGACCTTGATCTTCGGATACGTCTTCACGAAGATCGCGATGGTCCTGTCGATCCTTTCGGCGCGGTCCTCGACACCCGACGACGCATAACGGATCGTCACCATCCCCTCCGCGGCGGGCCCTCCGTCGCCGCCGGAGCCGGCGATGGCGGCGAGCCCCAGGACCATCCATGGCGCCCGCCGCCTTCAGGACGGTGCGCTGGCCGACCTTCTGGTTTCCCCACCCGGGCCTCCCCGCAGCGTCGCCGCCGTCATGAATCATTTTCAGCAAGCGCTCGCCGGCACGAGGCACGGAGGGCCGACGGCGCGTCGATGATGCGGACGGGAATTTCCGCGCGGCCCGGGAAGGCGGCCCGGGGGTTGTCCGGGGTACGACCGCACCGGACGGCCGGAGCCGCAGACGGAGCACGCGGCGGCGGCCGTCCCGGAAGGCGCCGGGCGGGGCCGGGAACCGCGCCCTCTCACGCCGACGGCCCGCCTGTGGTCTCACAGGCGGGCCGTCGGATCCGGGTGGGCGATACTGGGTTCGAACCAGTGACCTCTTCGGTGTGAACGAAGCGCTCTCCCACTGAGCTAATCGCCCCGGCGCAGGAAGAACATTACCCCATGTCAGGGGGTGCGGGTGACCGCCCCGGAACCGGCCAAGAGGGCATCCGCACCCCGCGCGCTCACTGGTCCTGGATCTTCCACGGCATGACGGCGCCGAACTTCCACACGTAGATCCCCACCAGCACGGCCATGATCACCAGGCCGATCGAGGTCAGAACGATGTTGCGCCGGCGCACCCTCGGGTCGAGCGCCTTATGCGCCGCCTCGGTGACCTTGCGCTTGGTCCAGCGCAGCACCAGCTGGGCCCAGACGAACTCGGTCGCCCAGACCGCCATGCCGCCGAAGATCACCACCCAGCCGGGACCGGGCAGGGGCAGCATGATGATGCCGGCCGCCACGATCGCGAGGCCGATGACGAAGACGCCGACCTGCCAGCTCAGGTGCAACAGGCGGCGCGCCTTGACGAACTCTGGCGCCCGGGACCCGAGGGCCGGCTCTCCATCGTCGCGCGCCTTGCTCACCCGCGCCCCTTCGGACGCCAGCACGGCGCCACCCGACTCGTCACTCCCCGTATTCATACGGCCAAACCCTACCGGACCGAATCCGGTCACCGAAATGGTCGTACCGCACGAACGGGTTCTCGGCCGGAAGAGTTACGTAATCCCACGCAAAACACTCAGAGGGGTTTACAACGGCACCGTAGGTGGCATGTCGATTTCGCCGACGTGCGAATCCCCGAGCGCACACTGAGCGAAAGGCCCTGGCGCTTATGAACACCACGGTCAGCTGCGAGCTGCACCTGCGCCTCGTTGTGTCGAGCGAGTCCTCCCTGCCTGTCCCCGCAGGCCTGCGGTACGACACGGCCGACCCCTACGCCGTGCACGCCACCTTCCACACCGGAGCCGAGGAGACCGTCGAGTGGGTGTTCGCCCGCGACCTCCTCGCCGAGGGCCTCCACCGGCCCACCGGTACCGGCGACGTCCGTGTCTGGCCGTCGCGCAGTCATGGTCAGGGGGTCGTCTGCATCGCCCTGAGCTCTCCTGAGGGCGAGGCACTGCTGGAGGCCCCCGCGCGAGCCCTGGAGTCCTTCCTGAAGCGGACGGACGCCGCCGTGCCCCCCGGCACGGAACACCGCCACTTCGACCTCGACCAGGAGCTCTCGCACATCCTGGCGGAAAGCTAGGGCGAGATCCCCGCAAGCCGCCCGGCGCCGTCGACTCGGGGTGACGGCTCGGGCCAGGACAACCGCATAGGCAGGCCACCGGCGCCGTCCTCGCTGTCGCGAGGGCGGCGCCGGTGTTCTCGGGGCCTGTGGGCGGTCCGAGGGCCGTGGTGCGCCGCCCGGGGCCCGAGGGCCGGTCCGCCGCCGTGGGAACCGTGAGCGCTCCTCGGGCGTTCTATTCGAAGCCGTGTGCGGACGACGGCGGTGTGCCGGCTGTGCGAGCCACTACCATCGGCCAGCATCGGCGGGCGCCCACGCCCACCTCCAGGCCAGGGAGCAGAACGTGCTGATCACCCATGACGCCCGGTGCGCACTCGATGTCGTGGTGGACCTGGTGAACACCGCGCCGGACGAGGACGGCGCCGCGGACGGGCTGTCGGACATCACTGCCCTCGCCGACTTCGTGCGAAAGCACGACATCAGCGATGTGGGGGTGCTGTCCGAGTTCGACCTGTCGGCGGTGCGCAAGGTGCGCGGACGGTTCGCGTCGATCTTCGCGGCGACGGATCCGCGGGCCGCGGCCGGGCAGATCAACGAACTCGTGGCGGCGGCGGGCACCACACCGCGTCTGACCGACCACGACGGCCACGGCTGGCATGTGCACTACTTCGCCCCCGGCGCCTCCGTGGCGGACCATCTCGCGGCGGACTGCGGCATGGCGCTGGCCTTCTTCGTGGTGGCCGGGGAGCAGGAGCGGCTGCGGCGCTGCGAGGCACCGGACTGCCGGCACGCCTTCGTGGATCTCTCGCGCAACCGTTCCCGCCGCTACTGCGACAGCCGTACCTGCGGCAACCGGCTGCATGTGGCCGCCTACCGGGCGCGCCGCAAGGAGGCCACCGGCTGAGACGCCGGCCGGGCGGAGTGTCGACGCGGGCCCCGGCGGGTGGCGCCGGGGACCGCGGGTACGGCTCAGAGCAGCAGCAGATCGTGCAGCGCAGCCATGAGCAGCAGACACCCGATCACCGCAAGGAAGATCATCAGCGGTGGCTGGGAAAGGGCGAAGAGGCACCCACGAGGCTCGTCCTGAGGTGGCGCGGCCTCGCTCTGTGTCGTGTCCAGCATCTCGCGGGCGATGATGGCGCAGATCAGCCCCGCTTCGCGATCACCGCGCCCGGAATGAGCGGGTGTTCGCCGTAATCCGTGATGTCCGGTCCGATTGGTGATCGTTCCGGGCCGGAGGGCGACCCACTGTGTCGCTTCCACCCGGTGTGCCCGGGTCAGATGCCGTGCTTCTTCAGGATGGCCTCGATGTCGCTGAAGTCGTCGGTGGGCTCCGCGCGCGGGGCGTTCGCGGGCCGCTTCGCCGGCTTGGACCCCTCCCCCAGCGAGGGCGCGGAGGCCGCCGGGGCCACCGCCTCGCGGCGCTCCGCCGCACGGGCCTCCTTGCGCTCCGCGCGGGTGCCGCCCCGGCGGCGCTCCACCGCACGGGTGCTCGCGAACAGCACCCAGGCCAGCCCGAGGACCCCGAAGCCCGCCCAGGCCGTCGGACTGAAGGCGGTGCCGGCCAGCCACTCCACGACACCGGTCATCACCAGCCCCAGAGGCACCAGCGCGTAGGCCGCGATGCGCGTGGCCGCGAGGAACCGCTTGCGGTACGCCGTGACCGCCGCGATGCCCAGGCCGGCCGCGGCGACGGCGGAACAGACGGTCTCGGCAATCATCCGGTCCTCCAGGCGGGCTGCGTGCGACAGGGCACTTCGTCCCTTCCATCCTGCACCGTCGCCACCTCGCGCGGCCACGGCTCGAGCCGACATCAGGGAGAACTCCGGGTCGTCTCCTCCGCAGGTGCCGGTCACGGGCCGGATTGGGCCCGCCCGGGCGGGGCTGGGAGACTGGCACCATGAACGACTCCTCCACCGAGCGCACCGCCGTCGTCCTCGACTTCTGGTGCGAGCTCCAGTGCCCCGACTGCCGCGGCGCCCTGGACGATCTGCGCGCCCTGCGCTCCCGCTACGGCGACCGGCTGGAGGTGCGGCTGCGGCACTTCCCGCTGGAGAAGCACAAGCACGCCTTCGCCGCCGCGCAGGCCGCCGAGGAGGCCCTGGAGCAGGGGCAGGGGTGGCCGTACATCGAGGCCGTGCTCGGCCGGGTCGAGGAGCTGCACCGCAAGGGCGAGCCCTTCCTGATCGAGGTGGCCCGGGAACTGGGCCTGGACGCGGAGGAGTTCGACACCGCGCTGGTCGACGGACGGCACATCCTGATCGTCGACGCCGACCAGGCCGAGGGCAAGGCGATCGGCGTGACCGGCACCCCCACGTATGTGATCGGCGGCGAGCGCCTCGACGGCGGCAAGAGCCAGGAGGGGCTGCGCGAGCGCGTCGAGGAGATCGCGGACCGGCTGCTGGAGGAGCAGGCGGGGCCTGACGGCCGCTAGAGCAGCGCCTTGTAGAGGGCGTAGACCGTCGTCTCGTAGCCGAGCGAGTCGTACAGCCGCTCGGCGGCGGTGTTGCCCGCGAAGACGTTGAGGCCGATCATCCGGTGCCCGGCGGCGATCGCCCGGCCCTCGGCCTGGAGCATCAGCGAACGGCCGTGGCCCCGGCCCCGGTGCTCCGGGCGCGTCTCGATGTCGTACACATAGGCCCGGCCCTGCCGGGTCCCGACCCACACGGTGCCCACCGGGGTCCCCGCGTGCTCCAGGACGTCGATGGTGGTGCCGGGCGTGCGGAGCCCCTGGGGCAGGAGTGCCTGGTGGTCCCGCCGCGACTTGGCCCGGGCCTCGTCCTCGGGGACGCCGCGCTCGACCCAGCTGCGGACGTAGTCCTCGTCGCTCTTGACCAGCCACGTCTCGTACTCGGACTCGGTCATGCGGCGCGCCCGGATGCCCGCCGGGAGCGCGGGCGGGGTCTCGCCGAGCGCCTTGGCCATGCCCCGGTTGCGCAGGAGGTAGCCGAGGGCGGTGACCAGGCGCAGCGCCGGGACGGCGTCCCCGGGGACCGTCACCTCGATGCGGTGGCAGCCCCAGCCGCGCGCCACCTCCTCCGCGGCGAGGGCGGCGACGGTGGCCCGCCCACGCCGCCGGTCGGCCTCCTCGATGCGCAGCTCCGTCATCCGGGCCACTCCCTCGCCGAAGACGGGGTGCGTGCCCAGGAGGAGGACGCCCACGGGGCGCCCGTTCACACACACCTGGAAGCGGCGCGAACGGGTCCCGTCGGCATGGTGCTGAAGCGGCTCGGTCGGCCGCAGGGTCGTGGTCATCCTGTGAGTTCTACCCAGCGGACCGGGCCCGCGGCAGCCGAATTCCCGGTCACGGGTCGAGGTCGTCGCCGGAGCGCTCCTCGAAGATCCGCATGGCCTTGGCGGTCACCGGCCCTGGCGCGCCCGGCAGTTCGCGGTCGTCGACGCGGTGCACGGCCTGCACGTCCCGCAGGGTGGAGGTGAGGAAGACCTCGTCGGCCCGCTCCAGGACGTCCAGCGGCAGGTCGGTCTCCTTGGCGCCGGTCCACTCGACGGTGAGGGCGCGGGTGATGCCCGCGAGACAGCCCGAGGCGACCGGCGGGGTGTGGATCTCCCCGTCCAGGACGACGAAGACGTTGGAGCCGGTGCCCTCGCAGAGCTGCCCGACGGTGTTGGCGAACAGCGCCTCGGAGGCGCCGCGTTCATGGGCGCGGGCGAGGGCGACGACGTTCTCGGCGTACGAGGTGGTCTTCAGGCCGGTGAGCGCGCCCCGCTCGTTGCGGGTCCAGGGGACCGTGATCACGGCCGTGCTGTCGGGGCGGCGGCTGGTCTCGCCGAGGGCGACGACGAGCGTGGGCCCGTGCTCGCCGCGGTCGGAGCCGAGCGGGCCCTGACCGCCGGTGTAGGTGATGCGCAGCCGGCCGAGCGGCATCGGGTTCGCCTCCAGGACGGCGGCGCAGGCCCGGCGGACCTCGTCGTGGTCGGGGGCGGGCAGGCCGAGCCCCAGCGCCGAACGCGTCAGCCGGTCGAGGTGCCGGGTCAGCGCGAACAGCCGGCCGTCCACCGCCTTCACGGTCTCGAAGATGCCGTCGCCCACGGTCAGACCGTGGTCGAAGACGGAGACGCGGGCGGTCTCGATGTCCTTCAACCCGCCGTCGAGCCAGATCTTCACGGTTGCAGTCCCTCTCCACTCACCTCGTACGTACCCGACGCTACCCCGAGCAGCCGGGACGCCTTCAGTTCGGTCTCCCGCCACTCGCCCTCCGGGTCCGACCCCCAGGTGATCCCCGCGCCGGTGCCGAAACGCAGCTCGCCCGCGTCCCGGTCGATCCAGAAGGTCCGTATGCCAACGGCCAGCTCGCCGGTGCCCCGGTCGGCGTCGACCCAGCCGACGCCTCCGCAGTACGGCCCGCGCGGCGCCGTCTCCAGCGCCTCGATGATCCGCAGCGCGCTGGACTTGGGCGCGCCGGTGACCGAGCCGGGCGGGAAGGCGGCGCCGAGGAGTTCGGGCCAGCCGGTGCCGGGGCGCAGTTCGCCGCGGACCGTGGAGACGAGGTGCACGAGCCCCGGGTGCTTCTCCACGGCGCACAGGTCGGGGACGGACACCGAGCCGGTGGCGCAGACCCGGCCGATGTCGTTGCGCACGAGGTCGACGATCATGACGTTCTCGGCGTAGTCCTTCTCCAGCAGGTCCGCCTCGGTGCGGCCGGTGCCCTTGATCGGCCCGGACTCCACGACACGCCCGTCGCGGCGCAGGAACAGCTCGGGCGAGGCGGTGGCGATCTCCACGCCGTGTCCCGGCAGCCGAATCGTTCCCGCATACGGCGCCGGGTTGCCGCGCGCGAGGAGGGCGGTCAGCGCGTCGACGTCGGCGTCCGCTCCGACGGGCGCGCTCAGCACGCGGCAGAGGTTGGCCTGGTAGACCTCGCCGGCCGCGATGTGCTCCCGGATGCGCCGCACCCCGGCCGTGTACGCGGCGCGGTCGAGGGACGACGTCCAGTCACCGGCCGCCGGCCCGGCCCAGGCGCCCGGCACCGGGGCGGGCACCTCCTCCCGCCGTACGTCGCGGAAGCGGGCGCAGGTCAGAGCGCCCTCGAAGTCGGCGCAGACGGCCCAGAAGCCGCTGGAGTCGAGGGCCGCGGGGTCGCTGGTGACGTCCAGGAGACCGGTGGCGACGCGGTCGCCGAAACGGGCGAGAGGCGGGAGGTCGTGCACGCCGTCGAGTCTATGGCCGGTGCTTCCGCGGCGACCTGGCCCTGTCCGCTGCGGACGGTTCCCCGGCTCGCCGAGCAGGTGAGGCGCAGCACGCTGCGCAAACGCGTTTTTGTGCTGGCCCCGGAATCCGCTAGAGTTCAACTCGTCGCCGGGCCGCGCGAGCGGAACGGAAACGTCAAGCGGACGTAGCTCAGTTGGTAGAGCGCAACCTTGCCAAGGTTGAGGTCGCGAGTTCGAGCCTCGTCGTCCGCTCGAAGGAACAAGGGGATCTTCCCGACCCCCTCACTCCTGGTGGAGTGGCCGAGAGGCGAGGCAACGGCCTGCAAAGCCGTCTACACGGGTTCAAATCCCGTCTCCACCTCCAAGGACGATTAGCTCAGCGGGAGAGCGCTTCCCTGACACGGAAGAGGTCACTGGTTCAATCCCAGTATCGTCCACTGGATCTTCGACGGAACGCCGAGGGTCTGACCCGCGCGATTAGCTCAGCGGGAGAGCGCTTCCCTGACACGGAAGAGGTCACTGGTTCAATCCCAGTATCGCGCACGCAGTGCCCACGGCCCCCGGGCCGTGGTCCCGAGGACGATTAGCTCAGCGGGAGAGCGCTTCCCTGACACGGAAGAGGTCACTGGTTCAATCCCAGTATCGTCCACACACCGAAGCCCCCGGTCGACGACCGGGGGCTTCTTCGTGGCCCGGCGGCTCAGCTGGAGAACAGCATGTGGCCGAAGCTCTTGTGGCGGCCGTGGCCGTAGTGGGCGCCGTGGCCGCCGTGCGGGGCACCCCACGCCGGGGCCTGCGGGGCCGCGGCCGGGTACGCCTGCGGAGCGGCCGGGGGCGGCGGGGCCGGCTGGGCCCACTGGGACTCCAGGCGGGTCAGGGCCTCCAGCTCGCCGTAGTCCAGGAAGATCCCACGGCAGCCACTGCACTGCTCGATCTGGACGCCGTTGCGGTTGTAGGTGTGCATCGGCGCATGGCACTTCGGACACTGCATCGTTCGGCTCAACTCCTCGCCGGTCGGTCCTGCTTCGCGTCTCGCCAGGACAGACTCTGCCCGGCTGCGGTCGGTTGCACCCTACTTCGCCTCTTCTCGGGCCAACTCCGCAGGGACGGAAGCCATTCGGTCACAGGCGTCCACCAGGCACTGCTCGACCTCGTCCAGCGGACGGCCCCCGGCCCGGGCCTTGGTGATCGCCCTGGCGGCCGTCTGCACGGTGAGGGCGCGGGCCGGGACGTCCAGCGCGGGCCAGGGGTCGCCCGCGTCGGGGACCGCGGTTCCGCCGGCGGCCCGGTAGGCGGTCAGAAAGCGGCTCCACTCGTCGGGCGGGAGCAGTCCGCAGGCGTACCAGGCGGCGGGGCGGCCCAGGTCCCAGGCGGGTACGCCGGTGCCGAGGTCGTCGACGTCGATCAGCAGCCATGGCCCGTCGGGCGCCGGGTGCCGGACGAGCTGGCCGAGGTGGAAGTCGCCGTGGCACAGGGCGCCCGGGGCCGGCTGCGGGGCCTCGGCGCGGGCCCAGGGCGGGAGGGTGTCCCAGGCGCGCAGGACGGCGGTGACCGCCGCGCGCGGGGCGGCGGTGGCGGAGCGGAGCCGGGTCACGGCGCGGGCGGCCTTCACCGGTCCCCGCATGGCGGGCAGGCCGGCCGGGGCGGGCGTGCGGTGCAGGCCGGCGAGCAGCGCGGCCGCCTCCTCCCAGGGCGCCGCGTCGGGGTCGGCCGGGTCCACGGGGCGGCCGTACGGCCAGCAGGTGACGAGCCGGCCGTGCAGGTCGGCGGGCGCGGGGGTGAGCGGGGCCAGGAGGAGGCCCGGGAGCCGCGCTGCGGCGGTGAGGCGGGGGACCAGGTCGGCCGGGGTGCTGTCCGGGGGGTGCGCCTTGGCCACGGTGCCGGCGTGGCGGACGACCGTGGCGTCGGGGCGGTCGGCGAGGGTGACGTCCGTGCAGGCGCCGCAGGCCGGTGCGAGGGAGTGGGCCGTGGCCTCGGCGCGCGCGGCGAGGTCGGGCAGGAGGCGGTTCGGCGTCACGGGGTCCCTCGCAGGCGGGTCGGCTGGGGCGAGCGTACGCGTCCGCCGGTGGTGCCGGGCAACAGCAGTGCCGGCGCAGCTCCCCAGCTGCGCCGGCATCTGTGCCGTCCGCCGCACCCCCGTCCCCACGGGGTTTCATGGATGGATGTCCCCGCCCGGACCGCTCTTCCGGGCCTGGGGTCGCCGCTCAGCGCCCCAGCATCACACCCACGGACGACGCCTGTGTGGCCACCGTCTCCCACCCGTCGAAGACGAGGAGGAGCAGGGCCGCCAGGGGAAGGGCCATGAGTGTCGCCACCAGCGGGTGGCGGCGGCCCTGGCGGCGGGGGCGCGGCATGAGGCGCGCCTGCGTGCGGATCAGTGCCCGCGGTGCCGTCTGGGCCATGGTCCCTCTCCTGACCTGTGTCGGATCCGGTCGGCAGCGGCGGGCGTCTGACCTCGGGGGACGAGTGCTGCACCCGCCGCTTGACCTCAAATCTAGGCGCGTGCCCCCTTCCGCACGTCATGCCCTCGTACCGATTGGCGGGCCTCCCGGAGGATGAGCCCTCGCGGGCGGAGTACTCCCCTGGGTGGAGATCGGCGCGCGGGTCTCGGGGTCTTCCCGGAGGGGACGTCCGCTCCGCCCGTTTTCTCCGGGGTGTCCGCCGGGGGGGTCCGGCAGGCTCCACCGGGTGACTTCTCTCACTCGGTGTCGGCCGACGGGACCGCGATCCTCCGGTGGCGTCCGCCCCCGCCCGCCGTCGCCGGTCCGCCACGGCCGGCGTCCCGCTCCCCCGTCTCCCTCGCCGGGTCCCTGCCCGGCGTGGCCCCAACCTCCCCAGCTCCATTGTGGGTTGACACCGACGGAGGGGTGAAGTCGCCTTGCCCGTCAGCTCTCTGACCGCCTTTCACCTTCGCGGCAGGCGCCCGACAATCCACCGGACCGAGAGGGCGCGGCCTCTGCGCACGGCGGCCCGTGGAAACGTAAGCTGTGGCACGTCACACGGACCGGGCAGCGGGGATGAACATGGCGATGATGCGCCTGAGGCGCGAGGACCCGCGCGTCGTCGGATCGTTCAGGCTTCACAGACGGCTGGGCGCGGGCGGGATGGGCGTTGTCTACCTGGGCTCCGACAAGAAGGGGCAGCGGGTCGCGCTCAAGGTGATCCGGCCCGACCTGGCCGAGGACCAGGAATTCCGCTCCAGGTTCGCGCGGGAGGTCTCGGCGGCGCGGCGGATCCGGGGCGGGTGCACGGCCCGGCTGGTGGCCGCCGATCTGGAGGCGGAACGTCCGTGGTTCGCCACGCAGTACGTGCCCGGCCCCTCCCTGCACGACAAGGTCGCCGACGAGGGCCCGCTCGGGGCCGCGGAGGTCGCCGCCGTGGGGGCCGCCCTGTCCGAAGGGCTGGTCGCGGTCCACGAGGCGGGGGTCGTGCACCGGGATCTGAAGCCGTCCAACATCCTGCTGTCCCCCAAGGGGCCGCGGATCATCGACTTCGGCATCGCCTGGGCCACGGGTGCCTCGACCCTCACCCACGTCGGCACGGCGGTCGGCTCGCCCGGTTTCCTCGCCCCGGAGCAGGTGCGCGGCGCCGCCGTCACCCCGGCCACGGACGTCTTCTCCCTGGGCGCCACGCTCGCGTACGCGTCGATGGGTGACTCGCCGTTCGGGCACGGCAGTTCCGAGGTGATGCTGTACCGCGTCGTGCACGAGGAGGCGCAGCTGCACGGTGTGCCGGACGCCCTCGCGCCGCTCGTGCGCGCCTGTCTGGCGAAGGACCCCGGGGAGCGGCCCAGCACCGTCCAGCTGTCGCTGCGTCTGAAGGAGATCGCCGCCCGGGAGGCTCAGGGGCTCGGGGACGTGCGCCCGCCGGCGCAGCGCGCCGCCGAGGCGGACCGGGTCACCGGACGGCTCGCCGACACGTATCCGGAACCGCAGCGGGTGCAGCGGCGCTCGCCGGGCACTCCCCCGCCGCGGGGGGCGGCCGGACCGCGCGGCGCGGGTACGGGCCGGGTGCCCGGTCCCGCCCGGGACGGTTCCGCGCCGAGGACCGGTGGCGGCTCCGCGTCCCGCGCGGGTTCCCGGCCGATGCCCGCGCCGCGCGGCGCCCCGCGCAACGGTGGCAGGCCCGCGACACGGGGCGGCTCCGGCCGTACGGCTCCGCGGAACACCGGGACCGGGCGCCGGCCCGCCAATCCGCAGTTGCTGCGGCAGCGGCTGTTCGTGTTCGTCGTGGTGACGCTGCTCGTGGCGCTGGGGATCGCGGCCGCCCAGGGCTGCCAGGGTCCGGACCGGGGCCTCGGTGGCACCGGCGGCGGGCGTCCCGTGCAGGAGCGGGTCGCGCCGGACCACGGGACGATGGACGAGCGGTACTCCTCGGAGTTCGAGATCCCGGAGTAGGGGCTACGTCTCGGGGCGGCCCGTGGCCACCGCGTAGAAGGCCACGGCGGCCGCGGCGCCCACGTTGAGGGAGTCGACGCCGTGCGCCATGGGGATGCGGACCCATTCGTCGGCGGCGACCAGGGCCTGCGTGGACAGGCCGCCGCCCTCGGCGCCGAGCATCAGGGCCACCCGGTCCATCCGGTGCGGAGCGGCCTCGTCGAGGGTCTTCGCCTTCTCGTCCGGGGTGAGGGCGAGCAGGGAGAAGCCGGCCTCGCGCACCGTCTCCAGCGCCTTGGGCCAGGTGTCCAGACGGGCGTACGGCACGGAGAAGACCGCGCCCATGGAGACCTTGACGCTGCGGCGGTACAGCGGGTCGGCGCAGTCCGGGGAGAGCAGTACGGCGTCCATGCCGAGGGCCGCGGCGGAGCGGAAGATCGCGCCGATGTTGGTGTGGTCGTTGACCGACTCCATGACCACGACGCGGCGGGCGGTGCGGAGCAGGTCGGTGGCGCCGGGGAGGGGCTTGCGCTGCATGGACGCCAGGGCGCCGCGGTGCACGTGGTAGCCGGTGACCTGTTCGGCGAGGTCCGGGCTGACCGCGTAGACGGGTGCCGGGAGTTCGTCGATGACGTCGCGCATCACGTCGATCCACTTGGCCGACAGCAGCATCGAGCGCATCTCGTAGCCGGCTTCCTTGGCCCGTCTGATGACCTTCTCGCCCTCGGCGATGAACAGGCCCTCGGCGGGTTCGCGGCGGCGGCGCAGGTCGACGTCGGTCAGGCCCGTGTAGTCGCGCAGACGCGGGTCGTCGGGGTCGTCGACGGTGATGAGATCGGCCACAGAGTGATACTGCCTTGTCCTGGGTGTGGTGCCAACGGTGCGGGGCGGGGTTGTTACCCGCGGTTACGCGTGAGGGGCCGGCGAGGAGGCGGAGGGCGCGGGGCCCGCCTTCACGACCTCGCCGATGACGATGACGGCGGGCGGCTTCACCTCGTGCTCGATCACCGCGGCGCCGGCCGTGGCGAGCGTCGCGTCGACCCGGCGCTGCCCGGCCGTGGTGCCCTCCTGGACCAGGGCCACCGGGGTGTCCGGGGACTTGCCGTGGGCGATGAGCGTCTCGGCGACCTTGCCGAGGGTACCGACGCCCATGAGGATCACCAGTGTGCCGGTGAGCTTGGCGAGCGACGGCCAGTCCACCAGGGACCGCTCGTCGTCAGGGGCGACATGGCCGCTGACCACCGTGAACTCATGGGCCACGCCCCGGTGCGTCACCGGGATGCCGGCGGCGCCCGGCACGGAGATCGAGCTGGAGATGCCGGGCACGACCGTGCACGGGATGCCGGCCTCCGCCAGCGCGATGACCTCCTCCATGCCCCGGCCGTAGACGAACGGGTCGCCGCCCTTGAGCCGTACCACCGACTTGCCCTGCTTGGCGTGCTGGATCAGGGCGTCGTTGATGGCCTCCTGGGCCATGAAGCGGCCGTACGGCAGCTTCGCCGCGTCGATCACCTCGACGCTCGGCGGCAGTTCCGCGAGGAGGTCGCGCGGGCCGAGATGGTCGGCGATGACCACGTCGGCCTCGGCGAGCAGCCGGCGTCCGCGCACGGTGATCAGGTCCGGGTCGCCGGGGCCGCCGCCGACGAGGGCGACGCCGGGCTTGCGGGTGCGGTGGTGCGGGGCGACGAGGGTGCCGTCGCGCAGGCCCTCGACGACCGCGTCCCGGATGGCGGCGGTGTGCCGGGGATCGCGACCGCGTGCGTCGGTCGTGAGGACGGCGACGGTGACACCCTCGCTGTGACCGGTGGCCGGCGTCCAGGCCGTCGCGGCGTCGGCGTCGTCCGAGCGGACGCACCACACACGGTGCCGCTCGGCCTCGGCGGAGGCGGCCGTGTTGGCCTCCGGGTCGCTGGTGGCGATCAGGGCGTACCAGGCGTCCGCGAGGTCGCCCTCCTGGTAGCGGCGCCGGTGCCAGGTGAGCTCTCCCGCGTCCGCCATCGCCTCGACCGACGGGGTCGCCTCGGGGGACACCAGCCGGATGTCGGCGCCCGCCGCGACGAGCGCCGGGAGGCGGCGCTGGGCGACCTGGCCACCGCCGAGGACGACGACCCGGCGACCGGTGAGGCGCAGGCCTACGGGATAGGCGGGGTGTTCGGCCATGAGGGTGCGGCTCCCTTGGAGGTGGCGGCGGGGCGATGCCCTGACGTGCGGATTTTATGCTGCGGACGGCACCGGCCGTCGGGGGGTCCGAGGGCTGGGCGGCTCTCGGGTCTGCGCGCGCACGGCGAGGGGACCCGGGGCGCGCGGCTCCGGGTCCCCTGGCACCCGGCTACTTCTCGGTGACGCCCGCCGAGTCGAACGTCGCCACCTCGTGCATCGCCCGGGCCGTGCTCTGGACGAGCGGGAGGGCCAGGAGCGCGCCCGTGCCCTCGCCGAGCCGCAGGTCGAGGTCGACCAGGGGGCGCAGACCCAGCTTGTTCAGGGCGGCCACATGTCCGGGCTCGGCGCTGCGGTGGCCCGCGATGCACGCCGCCAGCACCTCGGGGGCGATCGCGCGGGCCACCAGCGCGGCGGCGCCGGCGCTCACGCCGTCCAGGATCACCGGCGTGCGCAGGGAGGCGCCGCCGAGCAGCAGACCGACGAGCGCGGCGTGCTCCAGACCGCCGATCGCGGCGAGCACCCCGATCGGGTCGGCCGGGTCGGGCCGGTGGAACTCCAGGGCGCGCCGGACGACCTCGGTCTTGCGGGCCAGCGTCTCGTCGTTGATGCCGGTACCGCGGCCGGTGACCTCGGCCGGGTCGGTGCCGGTGTAGAGGGAGATCAGCGCGGCGGACGCCGTGGTGTTGGCGATGCCCATCTCACCGGTCAGCAGTGCCTTGTTGCCGGCCGCCACCAGGTCGCGGGCGGTCTCGATGCCGACCTCGACGGCCTGCTTGGCCTCCTCGCGGGTCATCGCCGGGCCGGTCGTCATGTCGGCGGTGCCGGCGCGGACCTTGCGGGGCAGCAGGCCCGGGGTGGCCGGGAGGTCGGCGGCCACGCCCACGTCGACCACGCAGACCTCGGCGCCGACCTGGGCGGCGAAGGCGTTGCAGACCGCGCCGCCGCCGAGGAAGTTGGCCACCATCTGGGCCGTGACCTCCTGCGGCCACGGGGTGACGCCCTGGGCGTGCACGCCGTGGTCACCGGCGAAGATCGCGACGGCCGCGGGCTCCGGGATCGGGGGCGGGCACTGCCGGGACAGGCCGGACAGCTGCGCGGAGATGATCTCCAGCATGCCGAGCGCGCCGGCCGGCTTCGTCATGCGCTTCTGCCGCTCCCACGCCTCGCCGAGCGCCTTGGCGTCCAGCGGGCGGATCTGGGAGACGGTCTCGGCGAGCAGGTCGTGCGGCTCCTCGCCGGGCAGGGCGCGGCGGCCGTACGTCTCCTCGTGGACGACCCAGGACAGCGGGCGGCGCTTGGACCAGCCCGCCTGGAGCAGCTCGGGCTCGTCCGGGAACTCGTCGACGTACCCGACGCAGAGGTAGGCGATGACCTCCAGGTGCTCGGGCAGGCCGAGGGCGCGGACCATCTCGCGCTCGTCGAAGAAGCTGACCCAGCCGACGCCGAGGCCCTCGGCTCGGGCGGCGAGCCAGAGGTTCTCGACGGCGAGGGCGGCGGAGTACGGCGCCATCTGCGGCTGGGTGTGCCGGCCGAGGGTGTGGCGGCCGCCGCGGGTGGGGTCGGCGGTGACGACGATGTTCACCGGGGTGTCGAGGATGGCCTCGATCTTCAGTTCCTTGAACTGCTTCGCGCGGCCCTTGGGCAGCGACTTGGCGTACGCCTCACGCTGGCGCATGGCCAGTTCGTGCATGGTGCGCCGGGTCTCCGAGGAACGGATGACGACGAAGTCCCAGGGCTGGGAGTGGCCGACGGAGGGCGCCGTGTGCGCGGCCTCCAGGACCCGCAGCAGCACCTCGTGCGGGATGGGGTCGCCGCGGAAGCCGTTGCGGATGTCGCGGCGCTCGCGCATCACCTTGAGCACGGCCTCGCGTTCGGCGTCGTCGTACGCGGGTGCGGCGGCGCCGGGCCGACGCGGCTCCTCCTCGGCCGGGGTCTCCTCCGCGCGCGCGTCCTGGTCTGCCCGGTCCTCGTCGGCGGCCCGGGTGTCCAGGTCGTCGGCGTGCTGGACGAGCCCGGGGCCGGCCTCGCGGGGGGCGGGCACCTCGGCCGCGGGGGCCGGGGGCTCCTCGGTGGGGAGGAGGAGCGGCTGCGGCGGGGTGGGCGCGAGGTGCGGGGTGGTCGGCACGGTGCCGTCGACCGGGACGAACTGGCCGAGGGACTGGCCGGGCGCGGGCTCCTGGGGGACGGCACCCGGCATCACTGCCACGGCGTCGTCCGGCCTGAGCTGCGGGCCCGCCGGTTCGGCGACGTACTGCCCGGCCGCGTACTGCTCGGCCGCGACCGCCTCGGCCGCGACCGGCTCGGAGGCGACGGCCGCCGCGAGCGGCTGGACGGGCTCCGTGGCCTCCGCGGGCTCCGCGGCGACGGCCTGGGGGGCCGCGTCCGGGACCGGCTGCTCGGCCCGGGCCGCCACCGCGTCGGTCAGCGGGGCCGGCTGTTCGGCCGGGGCAGGCTCGGCTGGCTGCTCGGCGGCGGGGGCCTGGACGGCCGGTTCGGGGGCCGCGACGGCTTCCGGTTCGGCCTGCTCGGGTGCGGCGGTCGGGGCGGCCTGGGGTTCGGTCTGTTCCGGTACGTCGGCGGGGACGGCCTCGGGGACCGGGGCCAGGGGCGGGAGCGCCTGGGCGGGCTCGGGGGTGTGCGCCCCCGCCTCGGGCTCCGGGGCGTGTGCCGGGACGGGCTCGGGGCTCTGGGGCGGTTCGGGCTGGGACTGTGCCTCGGTGCCCTCCGGGGCAGGCACCTCGCCGCCGGCCGGGGTCTCGACGTCCTGCGGGGCGGGCTCGGGGGCCTCGGCGACCGGGGCCGGGGCGTCCTGCACCGGGTCCACGGACGCCGCCTCGGCGACGGGCGCGCCGTCGTGGGGCGCGACCGCCTCGGGCTCCGGCGCCTCGGCGACGGACACGGCCTCGGGCGCCGGCATCTCGGCGACGGACACGGCCTCGGGCACCTCGGGAGCGGCCGGGGCCTGCGCGGGCTCGCCGGGCTGAACGTCCTGCGGGGCGGCGACGGCCTGGGGCTCGGCGGCGTCCTGCGGGTTGCCGCCGGTCGCGGCCGGGGCGGCCGTCTCCCCGTGGGGCTGGTGGGCGACCGGGGCCGGAGCACCGGCCTGGCCGGGGACGGCGGCGGCGTGCTCGGGCGACGGTTCGGCTGCGCCGTACGTCTCGTCGTGGGCGACGGGCGCCCGGTCCTCGGCGGCCTGCGCGGCGGCACCGGCCTCGGCGGCCTGGGCGACGCCCGCGACGGCACCGGCCTCGGTGGCGACGCGGGCCACGACGGCCTGCGCGGCCCCGACGGGCTCGGTGACCGGGACAACCGTTTCGGCAGCCTGGGCCTCGGTCCCGACCGGGGCGGGGGCGGGCGCTCCCCAGGCGGGGGCCTGCGGCGGGGCCTGCGTCTCGGCGTGCTCGGGGACGGCCGGGCCCGGCTGCCGGACCGGCATGCCGACGGCGCCCCGGTCGGCCAGCGAACGGACCGGGCTGGCGGAGGCGTCCGGGATGGGCGGGCCCAGGTGCAGGGGGCGCCGGGGCGTGATCGGCGGGATCGGCGTCGTGGGGGCCGTGGGCGCCGAGGGTCCGGGCAGCCGCACGCCGGTCAGGTCGACGGAGCCGCTGTCGCGGCCGGAGAGCTCGTGCGCGTCGGGCTTGTGCACGGCCTCGACGACCGGCTCCGGCGCGGGCGGAGCGACCTCGTTGCCCCAGGCGCCCTGGGAACCGGGCAGGAGCAGGTCTTCTTCCTCGGCGGGAGTCTCGGAGAGGTAGCTGTACGCATCCGGCGCCGCGGGGACACCCGGCTGCTCCACCATGCCTGCACTCTCCGGCAGTCCCTCGCCCGGGACCTGGCCGGTGTCGGTCATGCGTACCCCTCGCCCATCGGTTAGTGCTTCTACGACCTGCTCACCGGGGACGGCGCACCGACCGCCCCGCTATGAAGAACGAGCGTCCGAGCCCAGCGGCACGAACGACCCGCCCAAAAAAGGCGACAAAGCCATTGAGTGGCATTGTCCTGGCCGTTCGGCCGTCGCGACAGGCTGATCCGCGACGTGCCGCTGTGGACTGCGCCACGTTGCGCGTCCTCCGGTTCCGCCGTACCACACCCACCCCGAACCGGGAGCGTTTTTCCGGACATTGACCGACGAACTGCCGGGCGCCCGCATGCGGTACGACGATCGGCCAGCCTACCGCGAGCGGTACGACAACAGGATCACGGGGATGGTCGGACGGTCACACCGAGCGATCGGGCAGAACCCCGCTGAGCAGGAAGGCGACGCTCCGCTCGCGTTCCGTCCAGGCCCGCGTGTCGAGTTCGACGGACTGCAGCAGGGCGCACTCGACGTCGTAGCCGTGCTCCGTGAGGTCGCGGCCGACGAGTTCGGCGGCGTCGCGGGTCGCGGCGTGGGTGACGATGCGCTGCGGGCGCCGGTCGGCCACGGCGGAGACGACGGCCGCTCCCCCGCCGCCGACGCGGACGACGTCCGGTTCGGGGAGGTCCTCCAGGACGTGCGGGGCGGTGCCGTGGACGATCTGGGTCTGGACACCGAAGGCGCGCGCGTTGGCCTCGGTGCGCTCGCAGGCCCGCGGGTCGCTGTCGACGGCGATGACGGCCGCGCCGGCCCGCGCGGCCTCGGTGGCGAAGGCGCCGCTGCCGCAGCCGATGTCCCAGACGAGGTCGCCGACGCGCGGGCCGAGCCGGGCGAGTTGGGCGGCGCGCAGGGGTTCGAGCTCGCCCTCGCCCATCAGGCCGCCGTAGGACTGCGCGGGCAGGGTCCAGCCGCGCGGGCCGCTGGACGGGTCGCGGCCGGCGATCCAGCCGAGGCCGTCGGGCGCGGGGGCGGTGCCGCCGGCGACGATCACGACGTTGGGGTCGCGCCAGGTGTGGTCGGCGGCCTTGTCGGAGGTGACGACGGTGACCTGCTCTCGGTCGGTGCCCAGTTCCTCGCAGATCACGAAGGTGCGGTGGACGCCCTCCAGGAGCAGCCCGAGTTCGGCGGGGCCGGCGCCCGGGGAGGTGAGCACGGCGACCTTGGTGTGGGCCCGGCACACATTCACCGCGCGTCGCAGGGTGCGTGGGTGGGCCACGACCACCTGTGCGTCGTCCCAGGGCATCCCGGCGCGGGCGAAGGCCGAGGCGACCGGGGAGACGGCGGTGACCACCTCGACCTCGAGGCCGAACTCGGGTGCGCGCAGGGTGCGTACGACGCCGAAGAAGCCGGGGTCGCCGTCGGCGAACACGACCGCGGTGCCGCGGTGGCCGGCGATGCGGCGGGCGGCGAGGGCGACGCTGCCCAGGCGGACGCGCTCGGCGGTGGGCGGCACCTCGGGGAGCGCCAGATGGTGGGCGGCACCGGCCACGAGGGTGGCCGCACCGAGGGCGGAGCGTGCCGCGGCGGTCAGCGGCGAGCCGTCCCAGCCGATCACGGTGACGCGGTCGGCCATCGTCGTCAGTCTCCTGGGTTCGCGCAGGTCGTCATGGGGAGCCCGAGGACCGGGCCTCGTGAGCGTACCTGGTCGCGGCGCGGCAGCCGCCGGGGCCCGGGGGCCTGGTCCGGGTCAGTTCCACTCGCCGTAGGAGGTGAACCCGTCGGATCCGGCCAGGTGGTCCCCGGCGCCGTCGAGGTCCTCGGGCAGGAGGCTCCACACGATGAAGTCGGTGCGCACATCGGTCCAGGTGCCGTCCGCGGCGCGTACGTGGGCTATGCAGGCGTTGCGCAGGACGCCCTCGCTGATGCAGCCGATCTTCTGGGCGACCTGCTGGGAGGCGGTGTTGTCGGCGGCGGTGCGCAGCTCGATGCGCTCGAACTTCTGGTCGCTGAACAGCCATTGAGCGGTCGCGAGGGCGGCCTCGGATGCGTAGCCCTCGCCGCGGGCCCAGGGGGCGACGATGTAGGAGAGTTCGGTGGCGCGTACGTGCCAGTTGGTCTTGGCCAGTTGGACGATGCCGACCAGGCGCTGGGTGAGGAACTCGGTGACGGCGAGGTCGAGTCCGCGGCCGGCCTCCCGTTCGGCGGGGGCGCGTTCGGTGATCCAGGTGCGCGCGCGGTCCTCGGTGAACGGCTGGGGCACGTCCGTCCAGGCGCCGACCTGTTCGTCGTTCATCATCTCGGCCAGGGCGGGCACGTCGTCCTCGTCCAGGGGACGCAGCACCAACCGCTCCGTGCTGATGGAGATGGTGGGGAAGGTGCCAGTCATGCGCCGCTCCGTAACCGTCGGATTTGCCTTCAGGGCCTGCGAACTGCCCAGCATGCAGCATGAAAGCACCTCACCGCACCACGGGGTCCACACCCGGTGAAGGTGTGGACCCCGTGCTGGGCGAAACGCGTCGAACGCCCCGTCAGACGACGGGCGGCGGCTCAGAACGAAGCGACGACGGCGCCGTCGTACTTGTCCTCGATGAACTTCTTCACCTCGGGCGAGGTGAGCAGCTTCGCGAGCTTCTGGACGCGCGGGTCGTCCTCGTCGCCCTTCTTCACGGCGAGGAAGTTGCCGTACGGGTTGTCCTTCGGGGACTCGGCGGCGAGGGCGTCCTTCGCGGGGCTGAGGTCGGCCTCGAGCGCGTAGTTGCCGTTGATCACGGCGGCGTCGACGTCGGCGAGGGAGCGGGGCAGCTGGGCCGCCTCCAGCTCCTTGAAGTTCAGGTTCTTCGGGTTGGAGGCGATGTCCTTGGGGGTCGCCTCGTAGCCCACGCCCGCCTTGAGCTCGATCAGGCCGTTGGCCTCCAGCAGCTTCAGCGCGCGGGCCTCGTTGGTGGTGTCGTTCGGCAGGGCGACGGTGGCGCCCTTCTTGAGGTCCGCGAGCTTCTTGACGCCCTGGGAGTAGACGCCGAGGGGCTCCAGGTGCACCGTGGCGTTCGGCACGGCGACGATGTCGGTGCCGTTCTTCTTGTTGAAGTCGTCCAGGTACGGCTGGTGCTGGAAGTAGTTGGCGTCGACCTCGCCCTGCTGGACGGCCGTGTTCGGCGTCACGTAGTCGGTGAACTCCTTGACCTCGAGGTCGAGGCCGGCCTTCTTCGCGAGGTTGTCCTTGATGTAGGTGAGGATCTCGCCCTGCGGGGTCGGCGTGGCGGCGACCTTGAGCGGGGCGTTCGCGTCGGAACCGGAGTCCTTGTCCGAGCCGCAGGCGGTGAGCCCGAGGGTGAGGGCTCCGACGGCGAGGGCGGCGGTGGTGATCTTGGCGGTGTTACGCACGAAAAGTGCCTTTCCTAGGGGTGGTGCGACCCCGGCATGGGTGCCCGGGGAGTTCGGGGGGTGCGGGCAGGGCCTAGACGGTCTTGCCGGTGGCGGTGGCGGCCTTCAGCAGGCGCAGCTTCGGCGCGGGTCCGGAGCGGCCGCCGCGGTGGTGCAGGGAGCGGGCCGCGTAGTCGCCGGCGGCCTGGATGACGGAGATGACGACGGCGAGGATCGCCACCGTGATCCACATCAGCTCGGTCTCGAAGCGCTGGAAGCCGTAGCGGATGGCGATGTCGCCGAGGCCGCCGGCGCCGACCGTGCCGGCCATGGCCGAGTAGCCGATGAGGGCGACGATCGTGGTCGTGGTGCTGGCGATCAGGGACGGCAGCGACTCGGGGACGAGGACCTTGCGCACGACGGTCCAGGTGTTGCCGCCCATCGCCTGCACGGCCTCGACGAGTCCGCCGTCCACCTCGCGGACGGCCGTCTCGACCAGCCGCGCGAAGAAGGGGATCGCGCCGATGGCGAGCGGGACGATGGCGGCCTCGCGGCCGATGGTCGTGCCGGTGACCCAGCGCGTGAAGCTCATCAGGGCGACCATCAGGATGATGAAGGGCATCGAGCGGGCGATGTTCACGATCTGCCCGATGACCTTGTTGGCGAGGACGTTCTGGAGGAGCCCGTCGCGGTCGGTGAGGACGAGCAGGATGCCCAGCGGGAGGCCGCCGACCACCGCGATGAGGGTGGACCAGCCGACCATGTAGAGGGTGTCCCAACACGCCTGCTCCAGCAGGGGCTGCATCTCGGACCAGGTCACTTGGCGCCTTCCTTCAGCAGAGCGGGCTCCTGGCCCAGGACGTCGATCTGGAGTCCCTGTTCGCGCAGGAAGCCGATCGGCACGACGTTGTCCTCGTAGCGGCCGGGCAGTTCGATGCGCATCCGGCCGACCTGGAGACCGCCGACGGTGTCGATGGCGGCGCCGAGGATCGATATGTCGATGTTGTAGATGCGTGAGAGCTGGGAGATGACCGGCTGGGTGGCGGCCTCGCCGTGGAAGGTGACGTCGACGACGGTGCGGTCGTCGGCGGAGGCCTCGCCGCCCACCGGGAAGAGGGCGGAGGCCAGTTCGGAGCCGGGGGTGGCGAGCAGTTCGCCGACGGTGCCGGACTCGACGATCCGGCCGCGCTCCATGAGGGCGGCGGAGTCGCAGATCGACTTCACGACGTCCATCTCGTGGGTGATGAGCAGAACGGTGAGGCCCAGCTGCCGGTTCAGGTCGCGCAGCAGCTGGAGGATCGAGCGGGTGGTCTCCGGGTCCAGGGCGCTGGTGGCCTCGTCGGACAGCAGCACCTTGGGGTCGCCGGCCAGGGCGCGGGCGATGCCGACGCGCTGCTTCTGCCCGCCGGAGAGCTGGGCGGGGTAGGCCTTCGCCTTGTCGGCGAGGCCCACCAGGTCGAGCAGTTCGAGCGCCTTGCGGGAACGTTCCTTCCCTGACGTGCCGAGGATCTCCAGCGGCAGCTCGACGTTGTCCTGGACGGTCCGGGAGGACAGCAGGTTGAAGTGCTGGAAGACCATGCCGATACGGCTGCGCGCCCGCCGCAGTTCCCGGCCGGCCCGGGGGCCGCGTCCGGCCAGGGCGGTGAGGTCCTGACCGGCGACGGTCACGGTGCCGGAGGTGGGGCGTTCGAGCAGGTTGACGCAGCGGATGAGCGAGGACTTGCCGGCGCCGGACTGGCCGATGACGCCGTACACCTCGCCCTCGCGGACGTGCAGGTCGACGCCGTCGAGGGCGGTGACCTCGCGGCCGCGCGAGCGGTAGACCTTGGTGAGGCCCGAAGTGGTGATCACTGGAGTTCCGTCACTGTCGAGTGCGCGGCGCGTCGTGGTCGCCGGGCACGGGGCATACGTGGTCGAAGGCAGCCGGGCGCAGCACGGTCCCGTGAAAGGGCGGAACGCGGAGAACGTGTGCGCGGGGGCGTGGCTCAGTCCTGGAACCCGGGGCGGGCGGACCTGAGCCGGCTCGCTTCGGGGCGCGAGGCTCGGATGGTGCGGGGGCCCTCTAGAAGGCGCACATTCGACACATACAACGAGCACCGGGCGTCAGGGGCGCCTCGGTCGCGGGAATGCGGCTGCTCGTCGTGGTCATGCGATCAGTAAAGCAGACGTACGGTCCTTACCGACCGCCGCTGTCCGGATGCTGGACAGCGGCGGACAGGGTCAGACAGGGGCGGAGATCTCCACGACGTCATCGCCCACCAGCGCGGACAAGGCCGACAGGTCCTTCACGACGAGGTCGGCGTCCAGCTCGTCGGCCCGGTGGGTTGTGGTCAACGCCACGGTGGTCATGCCGGCGGCCCGGCCGGCCGCGAGGCCCGCGGGGGCGTCCTCGAAGACGACGCAGTCGGCCGGGTCGACGCCCAGCTCACGGGCGGCGAGCAGATAGGGCTCGGGGTCGGGCTTGCCGCGCGTGATGTCGTCGGCGGTCACCATCGTCTTCGGCAGGATGCCGACGGCGCCGAGCCGGGCCTCGGCGAGCCGGCGGGTGGCGGAGGTGACGACGGCCCAGCGGTCGGCGGGCAGTGCGTCGAGGAAGTCCCGGGTGCCGGGCAGCAGATGGACGCCGCCGTTCGGCACGTCCTCCACCTCCAGCGCCTCGATCCGGGCGAGCGCCTCGGGGACGCGTGCCGCGGGCAGCAGGTCGGCCACGATCTCGACGGCCGGGCGCCCGTGCAGCTCGACCCTGCCGAACGCCTCCGTGACGCCGTACTCCGCGGCCCAGCGCGTCCAGCAGCGGTCCACGGAGGCGAGGGAGGAGACGAGGGTGCCGTCGTTGTCGAACAGGAGGGCTTGTGCACGGATCTTCATGCCCCCGAGCCTACGGCCGCTGTCCGGGGGCGGCCGCATCAGGCCTTTTGGCCCGTAATAGGCTCACCGGCATGTTCGCTGCCCTGATGCTGGTGACCGGTGTCGCCGCGCTGCTGCTCGCCGCGTGGTGCGGCTGGGCCGCCTCCCGCGACCAGCCGACGAAGGACTGGCACTTCATCGGCATGGCCGTCGTGACGGTGCTGGCGCTGGTGCAGCTGGTCGCCGGGATCGTGCTGCTGGCGCGGGGCGAGGAGCCGGAGCAGGGCACGACGATCTTCGTGGCGTATCTGCTGGGCGCGTTCGCGTGTGTGCCGGCGGCGGGCTTCATGTCGCTGGCGGAGCGGTCCAAGTGGGGCTCGGTGACGGTCGCCGCGGGCGGCGTGGTGCTGGCCGTGCTGGAGGTGCGGCTCCATGACATCTGGGGAGGCTGAGGTGGCCACGACCGAGGACGGGCCGGCACGGCTGATCGGCGGGCCCGGCGTGCTGCTGGTCTGGCTGTACGGCGTGATGGTGGTCGGCGCCGTGTCGCGCTCGGCGTACCAGATCGCGACGGACTTCGGCCGGGCGCCGCTCGCCTACACGCTGTCGGCGGTGGCCGGCGTGGTGTACGGCTTCATCACGTACACGCTGGTGCGAGGCGGGGAGCGGGCCCGCAGGGCGGCGCTGGTGTGCTGCGCCGCCGAGCTCGTGGGCGTCCTCGTCGTCGGCACCTGGACCCTGGTGGAGCCCTCGGCGTTCCCCGACGCGACGGTCTGGTCCGACTACGGCATGGGCTATCTCTTCATCCCGGTACTGCTGCCGCTGTCGGCCCTGTACTGGCTCCGCAGGGCCCGCGCCGTCACGCCGTAGCGGCGAAGGCGCCCGCCTCCTTCTCCAGGACGATCATGGGGACGCCGTCGGCGCCCTGGGAGGTGCCGACCGTCGCGTAGCCGACCTTGCGGTAGAGGCGGAGGTTGCCCTCGCTGCGGTGACCGGCCTCCAGGCGGAACCGCTTGGCGCCGCGCTGCTCGGTCAGGCCGGCCTCCGCCGCGCGCAGCAGGCGGGCACCGATGCCGTGGCCCTGCAGGCGGGGGTGGACGCACAGCTTGCCGATGGCGGCGGCGCCGTCCTCGGTGACATGGCCGCGGACCGAGCCGACGACCTCCTCGCCGAGCCGGGCCACGAAGACGCAGTCCGCGGCGACCTCGGCCCGGACCGAGTCCAGGCTCTGGATCAGCGGGGCGATGCGGTAGTTGCCGTACAGCGCCGCTTCGCTCTGGAAGCACAGGTACTGCAGCCTGAAGATCTGCTCAGCGTCCTGCTCGGTCGCCGCAGAGATGGTCACGCTCATGCCCATGTGCGCACGCCTCCCGCTCACCTGATCACCGGTCGTCCCTCACTCCTATCCCCGCCCACTGCGGGCCGCAACCTCCGGTGTGAGCAGTCGGCGCAGACATCCCAGGCATCGGGAACGTTCCGGGCCGAGACTGCCCTGTGAGATACCCAACTCCCCCGCGATCTCGCGGTAGGTCGGGTCGTCCGGGGAGAGCAGCGCCTCCAGCAGACGGGGGCAGCGGCCGGGCAGCCGGCGGACCGCGTCGCGCAGGGTGCGGCGGCGGACGGCGGCCAGCGCCAGGCGCTCGGGATCGTGCCGGTCGGTGTCGGCCACGGGCTCGCGCTCGTAGGGCCGTTCATGCCGGGCCGTACGGCGGCTGCGGCGGGACTCGGCGCGCACGGCGCGGCGCAGCCAGGCGTGCGGGTCGGCGGGCGGGCCGTCCGCGTCGAGGTGTTCCAGGAGGCGCAGCCACACCGCCTGTTCCAGGTCGGCGGGCTCGGCGCCGGAGGCGGACGCCTCGGCCCGGGCCTCGGCGGCGAGCAGCGGGTGCAGGGTGGTCACCAGGTCGTCCCTCATGTGCGGCACGACGCGGCCGCCCGGGCGCGGGGTTGCCGGGGCGGCCGCGGGTCACCCCAACCGGGGGCCGCACCTCAGCGGTTGACGAAGTCCTGGCGGGCCAGCAGGCCGGTGTCGGGGTTGTCGGTGAAGACCCCGTCGATCCCGGTGGCGAAGTACGCCCGGTAGGCGCCGAAGACGTCGCCGTAGGCGTCCGGGTCGGTGCCCTTGCGGAACTCGGCGGGCAGGAACGGGTTCTCGTTGCGCATCGTGTAGGGGTGCAGGAGGAGCCCTGCCTTGTGCGCGTCCCGGACCAGGGTGGTGGGGGTGGTGAGCCGCCCGGCCGCGTCCTTGGGGATGACCAGGTCCAGGGTGGGCCCGATGCCCTGGGCGTAGGTGGCGATCTCCCGCAGCCCGGCCGGGGTGACGAGGTCGGCGACGGTGCGCGGGTCCCCGGTCCTCTCGAAGTCCCAGGGGCGGCCGGCCGCCCCGGAGAGCAGGACGACGAGCGGGTTGCCGACGAGCTTGTCCATGCGCTGGACGCTGGTGGGCTCGAAGGACTGGAGGATGACGGGCGAGTCCCGCCGGTCCTTGCCGTGCCGGCGCAGCACCTTGGCGACCCGCTCCTCCAGGCCGAGGCCCTGCTCGCGGAAGTAGGTGGGGTGCTTGAGCTCGGGGTAGATCCAGACCTGCCTGCCCCGCCTGCGGGTCTGCTCGTCCTGCCAGGCGAGGACCTCCTCGAACGTGGGGATCGCCCAGCGGCCGTCGTAGAGGGTGTTGTGCGGGCGGTTGGCCGGGATGCGCTCGGTCGCCCGCAGGGTCTTCAGCTCGGCCAGCGTGAAGTCCTCGGTGAACCAGCCGGTCGTGGCGACCCCGTCGAGCAACTTCGTCTTCCTCCGGCCGGCGAACTCGGGACGGCTCGCGACGTCGGTCGTACCGCCGATCTCCGGTTCGTGCCGGCAGACGAGGTGGCCGTCCCGGGTGGGGACGAGGTCGCCGGCCTCCACGATGTCGGCCCCGAGGTCGAGGGCGAGCTGGTAGGAGCCGAGGGTGTGCTCGGGCCGGTAGCCACTGGCGCCGCGGTGCCCGATGATCGTCGGCTTGGGCAAGCTGTTCAGTCCACCGCCCCCGTGCCCGCCGCCGGCGGCGGCCGCCTGACCGGAGAGCCCGAGGACGCCTCCCGCCCCGAGTACGGCCGCGCCGAGAAGAGTCCGCCGTCCGGTGGTGGCGGTCTGCTCGTTGTCCTGGGTTCCCATGAGCGCCCTTCCTGCCTCGATGCGTCGGTGCGCGCCGATCGTAGGTGCGCGTGCATGACAGAGGGGAGACCCCGAGCCGAACACGTGGGTGACACCGGATGGCGTGTGGGGGCGGCGAGGTGACGGAGCGTCGGATTCGCCACGCCCGGACGGGGCACCCGGGATGCGCCGCCCGAGCGACGTCCGTCACACCGTTGCGGCCGCGTTACGGCCTAGCGGCGCCGCGTCACCGCAGGTGAACGCAGGTCAACGGCGAGTAAGACCTGGGTGAAGTCGGCGTCCCCGATGTGCGGGAACGCGGCGACCGCGAGTATCGTCCTCACCTGCACAGACATAGATGAATCCCTTGACACCGGAGGGCCCGTTGTCCCGCTTCGCGCTCATCAAGGCAGTGCTCGGACCGATCATGCGCCTGATGTTCCGCCCAGGGGTGGAGGGCGCGGAGCACATCCCGGGCGACGGTCCGGTCATCCTGGCCGGCAACCACCTCACGTTCATCGACTCGATGATCCTTCCGCTGGTGTGCGACCGGCAGGTCTACTTCATCGGCAAGGACGAGTACGTCACCGGCAAGGGCGTCAAGGGCCGCCTCATGGCCTGGTTCTTCACGGGCGTCGGCATGATCCCGGTGGACCGCGACGGCGGCCGGGGCGGCGTCGCCGCGCTGATGACCGGGCGCCGCATCCTGGAGGAGGGCAAGGTCTTCGGCATCTACCCCGAGGGCACCCGTTCCCCCGACGGCCGCCTGTACCGGGGCCGCACCGGCATCGCCCGCCTGACGCTGATGACGGGCGCGCCGGTCGTGCCCTTCGCCATGATCGGCACGGACAAGATCCAGCCGAACGGCGCCGGCATGCCCCGCCCGGGCAAGGTGACCGTGCGCTTCGGCGAGGCGATGGAGTTCTCCCGCTACGAGGGGATGGACCGCGACCGCTATGTGCTGCGCGCGGTGACCGACTCCGTGATGGCCGAGGTCATGCGGCTGTCCGGGCAGGAGTACGTGGACATGTACGCCAGCAAGGCCAAGGAAGCGGCGTAACCACGGCCCAGCGCGGAGGCCGTCCTCACCGGGACGCCGAGTCGTCCAGTCGCTGCCCCCGCAGCAGGAACCACGCCGCCACCGCCGCCGCCAGCAGGACCGCCGCTCCGGCTCCCGCCGCCAGGGCGAGACCGTCGACGAAGGCGGTGCGGGCCGCGTCCAGCATCGCCTCGGAGGTTCGGGCGGGCAGGTCCGCCGCCGCCTCCACCGCTCCGCCCAGCGACTCGTGGGCCTCGGCCGGGGTACCGGCCGGGCCGGTGAAGCCCCGGTAGACGCCGGTGACGATCGAGCCGAGCACCGCGATGCCGAGGGCCGCGCCGAGTTCGTACGCCGTCTCCGACACCGCCGACGCGGCGCCCGCCCGCTCCTTCGGCACCGAGGAGAGGATGACGTCCGACGTCACCGTGAAGGAGAAGCCCGCGCCGACGCCCACCACGAGGAGGGCCGCGCCCAGCAGGGGGTAGCCCGTGCTGCGGTCGACCACCGTGAGCACGGCGAGCGCGACGCCGATCGCGGCGAGGCCGGCCGAGACGACGGCCCGGACCGAGAAGCGGCGGGCCGCACGGCCCGCGACCAGCCCGGCGACCACCGCGCCGATCGCCGCGGGCAGTTCGGCCAGACCCGCCTCGAGCGGTCCCCTGCCCTGCACCAACTGCAGGAACTGCGACAGGAAGAACACGAGCCCGGACAGGCCGAGGATGGTGAGCAGGTCGGCCAGGACCGCGCCGCTGAAGCCCCGGTGGCGGAACAGCCGCATGTCGAGCAGCGGCGCTGGCAGCGTGAGCTGGCGCCGGACGAAGCCGTACAGGGCGCCCGCGCCCGCCAGGCCCGCGCCGAGCGTGAGCCAGGTGAAGCCGTGCGCGGCGGCCTCCTTGACGGCGTAGACGACGCCGACCATGCCGAGCAGCGACAGCAGGACGCTGGGCAGGTCCCATGGGCCGGGGGCCGGATCGCGGGACTCGGGCAGCAGCCGCACGCCGACGAGCACCAGGACCACCATCACGGGCAGGTTGATCAGGAAGACCGAGCCCCACCAGAAGTGTTCGAGCAGGAATCCGCCGGCTATCGGACCGACAGCCGTGCCCGCGGACGCCGTCGCGCCCCAGATGCCGATGGCGAGGCTGCGCTCACGCGGGTCGTGGAAGAGGTTGCGGATCAGGGCGAGGGTCGCCGGCATCAGGGTGGCGCCCGCGACGCCGAGCAGCGCCCGGGCGGCGATCAGCATCTCGGGGCTCGTGGCGTAGGCGTTGAGGACGGACAGCGCGCCGAACGCCGTGGCGCCGACGAGCAGGATCCGCTTGCGGCCGATGCGGTCGCCGAGGCTGCCCATCGACACGAGCAGACCCGCGATCACGAACGAGTAGACGTCGCCGATCCACAGGAGCTGGGTGCCGGAGGGCTCGAGGTCCTCGCTGATGTACGGGGTCGCGAGACCGAGGACGGTCGCGTCGACGGCCACCAGCAGCACGGCGAGGACGAGGACGGACAGCGCGAGCCAACGTCCCCGGCGCCTGGTCACCGCCTCGGTCGTCTCCGCCGGCCGCAGGGTGCTGGTCATGATTCCTCTCTCCGGAGTGCGCCGCCGAGCAGCAGCCCGGCGATCATGTGGTGGAAGTCCCTGGGCGCTCCCTTGCCGCTCTGCACCATCCAGGCGCCGGAGGCCATCAGGCCGAACAGCGCCTCGGTGAGCCAGGCCGGGGTCAGGTCGATACGGAACTCGCCGCCGAGCTGTCCGCGCCGGAACAGGGCGGCGATGCGCTCGTCGATCGCGGTCCAGCCGGGGTTGATCTCCTCGCCCTCGTAGAGCTGGTTCTCGGTGTAGAGGAAGGCGAGGAGTCCCGCGGCCGGCTCGATCGCGCGTACGAGCCGGCGGACGGCGTCGGACGCGGAGCCGCTGTCGAGGTCGGCCGCGTCCAGCGCGGCCTCGCATTCGGCGATGCCCAGCGACTCCAGGGCGCGGACGAGCGCTTCGCGTCCCGCGAACTGCCGGTGCAGGGTGGCGCGGCTGATCCCGGCAGCCTTGGCGACCTCGTCCATGGTCGCGGTGGCCTTGCGGGTCAGCAGGGCCGCGGCACTGCGCAGCACGTGTTCACGATCGACAGCCATGACACGAGAGTAACGCACATGAGACAGTGATGTCTCATTCAGGCCGTGCGCGACTCATCACCGGTCGCCGGAGCGAAGAGAGATCAGTGCCAGGGCAGGTGGCCGCGCTTCTCCCAGTACCCGCCCGGCTCCTCCGCGAGGGCCGTGAGCCGTGCCAGCCGGTCCTCGTCCAGGTCGACCACGGCGGCGTGCAGGTTGGACGCCAGCTGCCCGGTGGTCGCCGCACCGGAGAGGACGACACCCACCCAGGGCTCGCGCAGGACGAACGCGAGGGCGACCGCGTCGCAGCCCTGGGAGGTCTCGGCGGCCAGGGCCTTCAGCGCCTCGGGCGCGTGAGGGCCGGCGAGCCGGCCGTTGGCCATGCCCTCCTTGACGATCACCGTGAGCCCGGCGTCGTGCGCCTCGGCGAGGGCGGGGCCCGCCGAGGTCTCCAGGACGTTGTACGTCGACTGGACGGTCCGGAAGAGGGGTTCGCCGTCGACCGTCACGGCGAGGGCGGCGCGCACGGCGTCCGCCTGCGCCGGGCCACTGGTGGAGAACCCGATGGTCACGCCCTGCGCCGCGGCCTCCGCGAGGCGCGCGTGCAGTTCCTTGTCGGTGAGCGCGGGACTGTCCGGGGTGACCGAGTGGATCTGATAGAGGTCCAGACGGTCGCCGAGCAGCGCGGCGGTCTCGGCGCGCTGGCGCTCGTAGGTGGCGAGGCCGTGGTCCTTGACCTCGTGCCGCTCGGCGTCCGTCGTCCAGTCCGCGGTGTAGGTGTAGCCCCACTTGCTGCCGACGACGACGTCGTCGACGTCCGGCCGTGCGGTCAGCCAGCCGGCGAGGAACTCCTCCGAACGGCCGTAGGAGCGGGCGGCGTCGAAGTAGCGCACGCCCTGGGCGTAGGCGGCGTCGAGGAGTTCATGGGTGCGGGTGCGCAGCGTCTCGACGCTGCGGTCGGCCCCGAGGTCCTCGTCGCGGCCGAGGTTGATGTAGCCGGGGCGGCCGACGGCGGCGAGGCCGAGTCCGATGTGGCAGGTCGGGGTCGTCGCTGTCGCCAGTCGGGCGAAGGGCATCGCGGGCTCCGTTCGGTCGGCTGCGTACCGCACTCCGACCAACGTAACCCGCGACGCCCCGGCCCACGGGGCGGGCCTCAGCCCTTCTTGGCCGTGGCCCAGGCGTGCTGGGCCGCCACGTCGGCCTTGACCTCGGCGAGCTGGACGGCGACCGCGCTCGGGGCGGTGCCCCCGCGGCCGCTGCGGGAGGCCAGGGCGCCGGGCACGTTCAGCACGGTCCGCACCTCGGGCGTCAGATGGGCGGAGATCTTCGCGAACTGCTCGTCCGTCAGCTCGTCCAGCTCCTTGCCCTCGGCCTCGGCGACCTTCACGCACTCGCCGGCGACCTCGTGGGCGACCCGGAAGGGGACGCCCTGCTTGACCAGCCACTCGGCGATGTCGGTGGCCAGGGAGAAGCCGGCCGGGGCCAGTTCCTCCATGCGCGCGCGGTTGACCGTGAGGGTGGCCATCATGCCGGTGAAGGCGGGGAGCAGGACCTCCAGCTGGTCGCAGGAGTCGAACACCGGCTCCTTGTCCTCCTGGAGATCGCGGTTGTAGGCGAGCGGCAGCGCCTTGAGCGTGGCCATCAGGCCCGTGAGGTTGCCGATCAGACGGCCGCTCTTGCCCCGGGCGAGCTCGGCGATGTCCGGGTTCTTCTTCTGCGGCATGATCGACGAGCCCGTGGAGAAGGCGTCGTGCAGGGTCACGAAGGAGAACTCCTTCGTGTTCCAGATGATGATCTCCTCGGCGATCCGGGAGAGGTTCACGCCGATCATCGCGGTGATGAAGGCGAACTCGGCGACGAAGTCACGGGAGGCCGTGCCGTCGATCGAGTTGGCGGCGGAGCCGTGCTCGAACCCGAGGTCCTCGGCCACCGCCTCCGGGTCCAGACCGAGCGAGGAGCCCGCGAGCGCGCCCGAGCCGTACGGCGAGACGGCCGTCCGCTCGTCCCACTGCCGCAGCCGTTCGGCGTCCCGGGACAGGGACTGGACGTGGGCGAGGACGTGGTGGGCGAAGAGGACCGGCTGGGCGTGCTGGAGGTGGGTGCGGCCGGGCATCGCCACGTCCGGGTGGGCCTCGGCGAGCCCGATCAGCGCGTCCTGGAGGTCGGCGATCAGGCCGCCGATGATCCGGGCGTGGTCGCGCAGGTACATCCGGAAGAGGGTGGCGACCTGGTCGTTGCGGGACCGGCCCGCGCGCAGCTTGCCGCCGAGGTCGGGGCCGAGGCGCTCCAGCAGGCCGCGCTCCAGGGCCGTGTGGACGTCCTCGTCGGCGACGGTGCCCACGAACGAGCCGTCGGCGACGTCCGCCTCCAGCTGGTCCAGGCCGGCGATCATGCGGGTCAGCTCGTCCTCGGTGAGCAGTCCCGCCGCGTGGAGCACGCGCGCGTGCGCACGGGACCCGGCGATGTCGTAGGGCGCCAGCCGCCAGTCGAAGTGGACGGAGGCGGACAGCTTGGCCAGGGCCTCGGCGGGACCGTCGGCGAAACGGCCGCCCCAGAGCCGGACGTCACCGCTGTTGCTGCTCACTCGCTGTGCTCCTCGGAGGTCTGGGTGTGGCGTCGGTCCCCCGTGGGGTGCACGAGGGACCGTCGCCACGCTAGTGGGCGCCGGCCGGCTCACCACGCATTGTCCTGCATGAGTATGCAGAGGGCTGCATGATTCGTCAATCCGGGCCGGGTCGGAGCGGAAAGCGCGGGCTCCCGTTGAACACGGGTAACCGCTTACTCGTATCTCCCGGCGAGCGCAGGCGCCGCGTTCTCACCCGACGACACCCCGAACCCGAGTGAGGCATCCGTATGTCCAGGGCTCTTCCGAAGTACAACAGGCGTCGTGTCGCGTTCGCCGGCGGCGCCGCCGCGGTGGCGCTGTCCGGCACGGTGATCGCCGGATTCGCCCTGGCCGGGGAGGACGGGCAGCGCGCCGGCGCCGCCCGCACCCTGGCCGGTCCGGGCACGATCACCTGCCCCGACGTCACCGGAGAGCTGCCCGCGATCCCCGCCTCCGCCCAGGCCGAGGTCGACCGCAACCTCGCCCAGCTCCAGACCCAGATCGCCGAGGCAAATCAGCGCCTGGCCGACACCGTGGGACAGGGCGGACCCGCCTTCGTCCAGAACGCCATCCTCGGCCCGCTGAAGGACAAGCGCGTCGCCGCGCTCAACCGCATCGAGACCGCCATCGGCCGCGCGGCAGCGAAGCCCGACGGGCTGGAGGAGTTCGCCGCCTGCACGCTGAACGCCGACGGAGCACAGGCCGCGCCCACGCCGGGCCGGACCGCGGGCGGCGCGGAGGAGACCGGGAGCGAGGCGGGCGCGGGCGCCGACCAGGGCAACGGGAACGACGGGGGCAACGGGAACGGGGGCGATGCCGGCGTCGGCACGATCACCTGCCCCGACGTCACCGGAGAGCTGCCCGCGATCCCCGCCTCCGCCCAGGCCGAGGTCGACCGCAACCTCGCCCAGCTCCAGACCCAGATCGCCGAGGCAAATCAGCGCCTGGCCGACACCGTGGGACAGGGCGGACCCGCCTTCGTCCAGAACGCCATCCTCGGCCCGCTGAAGGACAAGCGCGTCGCCGCGCTCAACCGCATCGAGACCGCCATCGGCCGCGCGGCAGCGAAGCCCGACGGGCTGGAGGCGTTCGCCGCCTGCACGCTCACCCGGTGACGTGACAGGCAGCCGTGGCCGCCCCGTTGGCACGCCGGCCGGGGCGGCCATGGTGACACCGGGACGGCACGCGAATTCCTTAGACAGCCGAAGGATCAGCGCCCATAATCGGTGGACGTGGGCAAAACATATGAGCGCATCGACGGCAGGCTCCGCACGTTCATCGAGGAGCAGCCGCTCTTCTTCACCGCCACCGCGCCGCTCGCGGCCGACGGCACCGTCAACCTCTCCCCCAAGGGCCTCAAGGGCTCCTTCGCCGTCCTCGACGAACGGACACTGGCCTACCTGGACTTCGCCGGCTCCAACGCCGAGACGATCGCGCACCTGCGGGAGAACGGCCGGATCACCCTCATGTGGTGCGCCTTCCAGGGGCCGCCGAACATCGTGCGCGTGCACGGCCGCGGCGAGGCCGTCCTCCGTGACGACCCGCGCTTCGCCGGGCTCCTCGGCCACTTCCCCGCCATCGACCCGGCCCGGCACGGCCTGCGCGCCATCGTCGTCGTCCACGCCGAGCGCATCCGGGACTCCTGCGGGTACGCCGTCCCCCTGATGACGTACGACGAGGACCGGGACCTGCACGGAAAGCGCTTCTCCCGGGAGGACGACGACTCGCTCAGCGCCTACTTCGCCAAGAAGGAGTACATCGCGACCAGCCTGGACGGCCTACCCGGGCTGCCGTTGCCGCTGCCGCCCTCTAGCGTCTGAGGCATGCGCCGTGCCGCCCTCGCCCTCGTGTCCGCCTCCCTCCTCGCGCTCGGCGCCGCGCCGCCGGGCCCCCTGCCCGGCCGGATGGCCGACACCGGGGGCGGCACCCAGCTGATCACCGCCGTCGCGCCGCGGACCGGCTCGACCAGGGGGACGGTGACCTGGTGGGACCGCGTGGGCGGCCGCTGGGTGCGGGCGGGTTCGGCGCCCGCGCGGTTCGGGGCGAAGGGCCTGGTCGCGGGGGCACGGCGGAAGCAGGGCACGAACACGACGCCGACCGGGCTGTTCCGGCTCCCGTACGCCTTCGGCATCGAGGCCGCGCCGCCCGGTACGGCGTACAGCTACCGCCGTGTCCGTGAGAACTCCTGGTGGTGCCAGGACAACGACTCGCGCGCGTACAACCGGTGGAGCCAGCCGCTGGCGCGCGACTGCCGGCCCGCCGAGTCGGAGCACCTGATCACCTACGGCTCCCGCTACGCGCACGCGCTCGTCATCGGCTTCAACTACACCCGTCCGGTGAAGGGGCGCGGCGCGGGGATCTTCCTCCACGTCAACGGGCGGGGCGCTACGGCGGGTTGTGTGTCGGTGCCGCGGGACGCGATGGAGAGGATCCTCGGATGGGCCGATCCCGGACGCAAGCCGCACATCGCGATCGGCACCGCGTCCGGCTCCACGGCGATCACCCGGTACTGACGGGGAACCGCTGAACACACGGGCCTCCGCGCACGTATCTCTGGGCCAAGGGACCACGTCAACCCCTTGCTCCCGTCCCCGGAGGAACCGTGACCACCACGCTCGCAGGCGGCCGTGCCGCCCGCCGCCAGACGATGCGCCGCATCCGTCCGCGCCGCTCCCCGGCCGTCCCGCTGGTCGTCGCCCTGTGGGCGGGCGCGGCGGCGGTGCTGTGGCTGTGGTGGGACAACACGCCGTCCCTCGCGGACAACACCGCGAAGATCCTCGCCGCCGGACGCATCACCGGTCTCCTCGCCGGCTATCTGATGGCGCTGGTCGTCCTGCAGATGGCCCGGGTGCCCGCGCTGGAGCGGCGGGTCGGCTCGGACCGGGTCGCCCGCTGGCACGCCATGAGCGGCCGGTACACGGTCTGCCTGGTCATCGCGCACGTCTTCCTGACGATGTGGGGCTACGCCCTCCAGGGCGGCCGGACCCTCGGCGACGTCGTCCAGCAGACGATCGACTCCGTGAACACGCTGCCCGACATGGGCAAGGCGGCCATCGGCACCGGACTGCTGTTCGTCATCGCGTTCATCTCCATCGGCGGCATCCGGCGCCGCATCCCCTACGACAGCTGGTACCACGTGCACCTGCTGACGTACGCGGCGGTGTTCCTGACGTTCTGGCACCAGATCACCACGGGCAACGAGTTCGCCGTCGAGCCCACCGCGAAGACCTTCTGGTACGGCCTGTACGGCGCGGTCACCGCGCTGGTGCTCTGGTACCGGGTCATCACCCCGATCCGCCTCAACCTGCGGCACCGGATGTACGTCGAGGCCGTCATCGAGGAGACGCCCGGCATCGTGTCGGTGCTGATCGGCGGACGCAAGCTGCACCGGATGGGCGCCGAGGCCGGGCACTTCTTCCGCTGGCGGTTCAAGGCGCCGGGGATGCGCTTCAGCTCCCACCCGTACTCGCTGTCGGCGGCGCCCCGCCCCGACATGCTGCGGATCACGGTCAAGGCGATCGGCGACCACACGTCCCGGCTGCGCGATCTGAAGCCCGGCACCAAGGTGTGGGCGGAGGGCCCCTACGGCGCCCTGACGGCCCAGCGCCGCAGCCGGGGCAAGGTGCTGCTGGTGGCCGGCGGCGTCGGCATCACGCCGATGCGGGCGCTGTTCGAGACGCTGCCGGGCGCCGCCGGCGACATCACCCTGCTCTACCGGGCCAACAGCACCCAGGACCTGGCGCTGTGGGACGAGCTCTCGGCCATCGCCGACGAGCGCGGTGCCCGGCTGATGTACGCGGTCAACAGCCCGGACGGCGAGCGTCCGGACATCTCGGCGGAGCGGCTGCGGCAGAAACTGCCGGACATCGACAAGCACGACGTCTTCCTCTGCGGCCCGCCCGGGTTCGCGCAGTCCGTGTACGAGGCGCTGCGCGGCGCCGGAGTGCCCGCCCGCCGCATCCACCACGAGTCGTTCGAGATGTGAGCGACCGGACTTCGAGTCACCACCACTCCAGGAGCTGTGGAAAGCCATGAGGAAGAGCCACCCCATCCGGCGTTTCGTGCTGGCCGGCGCGGCCACCGTGTCGGGGATCGTGCTGCTGCTGTCGCTGAAGCCGGCGACCGACCCGGCGTCCGCCCAGGCGGCCGGCGGCGCGGCGCCGCCGGTCGCGGCCTCGCCGCAGGGCGGCGCCCAGGCCGCCGGGTCGGGCACGGTCACCGGTGACGCGGCGCGCACCCAGTACGGCGCGGTCCAGGTCCGGCTGACCGTGGCCAACGGCAAGATCACGAAGGCGGAGGCCGTCCAGGCCCCCAAGGGCGGCCAGAGCGACCAGATCACCGCGAACGCGGTGCCGAAGCTCAACCAGGCGGCGGTGGCGGCGCAGAGCGCCGACATCGACGCCGTGTCCGGCGCGACCTACACCAGCGCCGGCTACAAGCAGTCCCTCCAGTCGGCGATCGACAAGGCCAACGCCGCCGCGGGCGCCGGGCAGGGCTCGGGCTCGCAGGAGTCCGGCGGGCAGGGCTCGGGCGGCGGCGCCGCCCAGGCCCGTACCGTGACCGGCGCCGTGGCGCAGACGCAGTACGGGCCGGTCCAGGTCCGCGTCACCGTCAGCGGCGGGAAGATCACCAAGGCGGAGGCCGTGCAGGCGCCGAGCGGCGGGCAGAGCACCAACATCACCGCGAACGCGGTGCCGAAGCTCAACCAGGCGGCCGTGGCGGCCGGCAGCGCCGACATCGACGCCGTGTCCGGCGCGACCTACACCAGCGCCGGCTACAAGGAGTCCCTGCAGTCGGCCCTGGACCAGGCCGGTGGCTGACACGGTGGTGGAACCGACACCAGCTCCCGCCGCGGTACGTCGTGCGGAGGAGGTCATGGGGACGGTCGTCTCCTTCGACGTCCGCGGCGGGGATCCCGACGCCGTCCGGTCGGCCCTGGACATGGCGGTCGCCGGGCTGCACCGGGTCGACGAGGTGTTCAGCACGTACCGTGACGGCAGTCAGGTCTCCCGGCTGGCCCGCGGGGAGCTGACGCTCGGCGCCTGCGACCCGGAGGTGGCCGAGGTGATCGAACTCGGCGCCGAGGCGCAGCGGTTGAGCGACGGCTGGTTCAGCACGTCGTACGCGGGGAGCGTGGACCCGACCGGCATCGTCAAGGGCTGGTCGGTCGAGCGGGCGGCGCGGGCCCTCGCCGAGGTCCCCGGGGTGACCGGCGTGAGCGTGAACGGCGGCGGGGATGTGCAACTGCTCGGTCTGCCGGGTCCCCGGCGCCCCTGGCGGGTGGGCGTGGCCGACCCGCTGCGTCCCGGGGGGCTCGCCGCGGTCATCTCCGCGGCCGGCCTGGACGAGCTGGCGGTGGCCACCTCCGGCACGGCCGAGCGCGGCGCCCATATCGTCGACCCGCGCACGGGCCGCTCGGCGGTCACGGACCTGGTGGCCGTGACGGTGACCGCCCCCCGGCTGACCTGGGCGGACTGCTGGGCGACGGCGGCCTTCGCCATGGGGTCGCGGGAGGGCCTGGCCTGGCTGGAGTCCCTGCCGGACGTGGAGGCGCTGCTGATCACCGCGGGCGACGAGGTGCGGTGCACGGGAGGGCTGGCGGCCCGCCTGGGCTGAGGGGGCTCCCGCCCCCCTCCCGGCCGCTCAGTGCGCGTTCTGGGCCAGCCTCAGCAGGTGGTCGGCGAGCGCCTGGCCTCCCGTGGGGTTCCGGCTGATCAGCATCAGGGTGTCGTCGCCGGCGATCGTGCCGAGGATGTCGTGCAGTTCGGCCTGGTCGATGGCCGAGGCCAGGAACTGGGCGGCCCCCGGAGGGGTGCGCAGGACCACGAGGTTCGCCGAGGCCTCCGCGGAGATCAGCAGCTCCTGCGAGAGCCGCCGCATCCGCTCCTCCTTGGCGGACTCCCCGAGCGGGGCGCGGGGCGTGCGGAAGCCGCCCTCGCTGGGCACCGCGTAGATGAGGTCGCCGTCGTTGTTGCGGATCTTGACCGCGTTCAGCTCGTCGAGGTCGCGGGAGAGCGTCGCCTGGGTGACGTTCAGCCCGTCGTCGGCGAGCAGTTTCGCCAGCTGACTCTGCGACCGCACGGGCTGCCGGTTGAGGATGTCCACGATCCGGCGGTGACGTGCGGTGCGGGTCTGCGGCACGGCGGGCCCGGCGGCCCCGTTCGCCCCGTGGTCCTGTGCCTGGCTCATCGTCGTCTCATTCTCCGGATCCGTCCCCTGCGGCCACGTCCAGGATGCCGGGCAGGCCCCGAAGAAGCGCCTCCACTTCGTCGTCCCCCAGGTTCAGCGGCGGCATCAGCCGTACGACATCGGGGGCGGGCGCGTTCACCAGGAAACCGGCGTCCTGGGCCGCCTGCTGCACCTTGGCGGCGAGCGGCCCGGTGAGCACGATACCCAGGAGCAGCCCCGCGCCCCGGACATGGTCGACCGACGGGTGGCCGAGCGCCTCGACGCCGTCGCGCAGTTTCTCGCTCTGCCGCTTGACGTTCTCCAGCAGCCCGTCGTCCGCGATGGTGTCCAGGACGGCCAGGCCCGCGGCGCAGGCGACCGGGTTGCCGCCGAAGGTCGTGCCGTGGTGACCGGGCTGGAGCAGGTCCGCGGCCCGTCCGAAGGCGACCGTCGCGCCGAGCGGCAGTCCGCCGCCGAGCTGCTTGGCCAGGGTGACGACGTCCGGGAGGACGCCCTCGTGGGCCTGGTAGGCGAACCAGTGCCCGGTGCGGCCGATGCCGGTCTGCACCTCGTCGAGGACGAGCAGCGCGCCGGTGGCGGCGGTGATCGCCCGCGCCGCCTTCAGATAGCCGGGCGGCGGGACCACGACGCCGTTCTCGCCCTGGACGGGCTCGATGATCACGAGGGCCGTCTCCTCGGTGACGGCCGCGGCCAGCGCCTGCGCGTCGCCGTAGGGGACGTGGGTGACGTCGCCGGGCAGCGGCAGGAAGGGATCGCGCTTGCCGGGCTGGCCGGTCAGCGCGAGGGCGCCCATGGTGCGGCCGTGGAAGCCGCCGTCGGTGGCGACGACGTGGGTGCGTCCGGTGAGCCGGCCCAGTTTGAACGCGGCCTCGTTGGCCTCGGCGCCGGAGTTGCAGAAGAAGACCCTGCCGTCCCGGCCGAAGAGCTGGAGCAGCCGTTCGGCGAGGGCGACGGTCGGCTCGGCCATGAAGAAGTTGGAGATGTGGCCGAGGGAGGCGATCTGCCGGCTCACGGCCTCGACGATCGCCGGGTGGGCGTGGCCCAGCGCGTTGGTGGCGATGCCGCCGACGAAGTCGAGGTACTGCGTGCCCTCGGCGTCCCAGACCTTCAGGCCCTCGCCGCGCACCAGGGGGAGCCGCGGGGTGCCGTAGTTGTTCATGAGCGAGCCCTGCCACCGCTGGGCGTACTCCTGGTTGGCGGTCACTGCGCGTCCCCCTCCGGCGCGTCCGGCACGACCATCGTGCCGATTCCCTCATCGGTGAAGATCTCCAGCAGGATCGAGTGCTGGACCCGGCCGTCGATGACGCGGGCGGTGGTGACGCCGTTGCGTACGGCGTGCAGGCAGCCCTCCATCTTCGGCACCATGCCCGAGCTGAGTTCGGGCAGCAGTTTCTCCAGCTGGGAGGCGGTGAGGCGGCTGATCACCTCGTCGGAGTGGGGCCAGTCCTCGTAGAGGCCCTCGACGTCCGTGAGGACCATGAGAGTCTCCGCTCCCAGCGCAGCCGCGAGTGCCGCAGCCGCCGTATCAGCATTGACGTTGTAGACATGCCCTTGGTCGCCTCCGTCCTGACTGCGGGCGATGGAGGAGACGACCGGGATGCGGCCGTCGGCGAGCAGGGCCTCGATCGCGCCCGTGTCGATCTCGGTGATCTCGCCCACCAGCCCGATGTCGATCAGTTCTCCGTCGATCTCGGGCTGGTGCCTGGTGGCGGTGATGGTGTGCGCGTCCTCGCCGGTCAGACCGACGGCGAGCGGGCCGTGCTGGTTGAGCAGGTTGACCAGCTCGCGCTGCACCTGTCCGGCGAGCACCATCCGTACGACGTCCATGGCGTCCTCGGTGGTGACGCGCAGGCCGGCCTTGAACTCGCTGACGATGCCGTGCTTGTCGAGGGCGGCGCTGATCTGCGGGCCGCCGCCGTGCACGACGACCGGCTTGAGCCCGGCGTGGTGCAGGAACACGACGTCCTGGGCGAACGCGGCCTTCAGGTCCTCGTCGATCATGGCGTTGCCGCCGAACTTGATGACGACGGTCTTGCCGTTGTGGCGGACGAGCCAGGGCAGCGCCTCGATGAGGATCTGGGCCTTGGGGAGCGCGGTGTGCTTCCGCGTCGTATTGCTCATGACGAGTAGGCGCTGTTCTCGTGGACGTAGTCCGCGGTGAGGTCGTTGGTCCAGATCGTGGCGGTCTCGGAGCCGGCCGCGAGGTCGGCGACGATGTGGACCTCGCGGTAGCGCATGTCGACCTTCTCCCGGTCCTCGCCGACGCCGCCGTTCTTGCAGACCCAGACGCCGTTGATGGCGACGTTGAGCCGGTCCGGCTCGAAGGCGGCCCGCGTGGTGCCGATCGCGGACAGCACCCGGCCCCAGTTGGGGTCCTCGCCGTGGACGGCGCACTTGAGGAGGTTGTTGCGGGCGATGGTGCGGCCCACCTCGACGGCGTCGTCCTCGGTCGCGGCGTTGATCACCTCGATCTTGATGTCCTTGCTGGCGCCCTCGGCGTCGCGGATGAGCTGCCGGCCGAGGTCGTCGCAGACCTGCCGGACCGCCTCCGCGAACTCGTCGTAGGCCGGGGTGACGCCGGACGCGCCGGAGGAGAGCAGCAGGACGGTGTCGTTGGTGGACATGCAGCCGTCGGAGTCGACCCGGTCGAAGGTGACCCGGGTGGCGGCCCGCAGGGCCTTGTCCAGCGTCGCGTCGTCCAGGTCGGCGTCCGTGGTGAGGACGACCAGCATGGTGGCGAGGCCGGGGGCGAGCATGCCGGCGCCCTTGGCCATGCCGCCGACGGTCCACCCGTCCTTCGTGACGACGGACGTCTTGTGGACGGTGTCGGTGGTCTTGATGGCGATGGCGGCCTTCTCGCCGCCGTGCTCGGAGAGCTGCCCGGCGGCGGTCCCGATGCCTGGGAGCAGCTTGTCCATGGGCAGCAGGACGCCGATCAGGCCGGTCGAGCACACGGCGATCTCGATGGCGCCCCGGCCGAGCACCTCGGCCGCCTTCTCGGCGGTGGCGTGGGTGTCCTGGAAGCCCTTGGGCCCGGTGCAGGCGTTGGCGCCGCCGGAGTTGAGGACGACGGCCGACACCTGGCCGCTTTTGAGGACCTGCTCGGACCACAGCACGGGTGCGGCCTTGACGCGGTTGGAGGTGAACACGCCCGCGGCGGCGCGGCGGGGCCCGGTGTTGACCACGAGGGCCAGGTCCGGGTTGCCGTTCTCCTTGATCCCGGCGGCGATGCCCGCCGCCGTGAATCCCTTGGCTGCCGTGACGCTCACGGTGCGACTCCGATCGTGGAAAGCCCGGTCTCCTCGTGGAACCCGAGCACGATGTTCATGCTCTGCACGGCGCCGCCGGCCGTGCCCTTGGTCAGGTTGTCGATGGCGCTGATCGCGATGATGCGGTGCGCGGCGGGGTCGAACGCGACCTGCACCTGAACGGCGTTCGAACCGTGGACGGACGCCGTGGCGGGCCACTGCCCCTCCAGGAGGAGGTGGACGAAGGGCTCGTCCGCGAACGCCTTCTCGTACGCGGCGCGCACGGCCTCGGCGCCGACGCCGTCGCGGGCCCGGGCGCTGCACGTGGCGAGGATGCCGCGGGGCATCGGCGCGAGAGTCGGCGTGAAGGAGACGGAGACCCGCTCCCCCGCGGCCGCGCTGAGGTTCTGGATCATCTCGGGGCTGTGCCGGTGGCCGCCGCCGACGCCGTACGGCGTCATGGAGCCCATGACCTCGCTGCCCAGCAGGTGCGGCTTGGGCGACTTGCCGGCGCCGGACGTGCCGGAGGCGGCGACGATCACGGCCTCCGGTTCGGCGAGGCCGGCCTGGTAGGCGGGGAAGAGGGCCAGGGAGACGGCGGTCGGGTAGCAGCCGGGGACCGCGATACGCCGGGAGCCTTCCAGCGCGGCGCGGCCGCCGGGCAGCTCGGGCAGGCCGTACGGCCAGGTCCCGGCGTGCGGGGAGCCGTAGAACCGCTCCCAGTCGCCGGCGTCCTTCAGCCGGAAGTCGGCACCCATGTCGACCACGAGCACGTCCGGGCCGAGCTGCTCGGCGACGGCGGCGGACTGTCCGTGCGGCAGGGCGAGGAAGACGACGTCGTGGCCGGCCAGCGCCTCGGGCGTGGTCGGGGCCAGCACCCGGTCGGCGAGCGGCAGCAGATGCGGCTGGAGTGCCCCGAGCCGCTGTCCCGCGTTGCTGTTGCCGGTCAGGACGCCGATCTCGACCTCGGGGTGCGCCAGGAGCAGACGCAGCAGTTCCCCGCCCGCGTATCCGCTCGCTCCGGCCACTGCCGCACGTACCGCCATGGATGCCTCCTCCTCGATGGCATGACTATACGTTTCGCCGCAGTTTTATGCAATCGCGTTCATCGGCGGGCGGCTTCCAGGCGGAGGAAGGTCACGGAGTTCGCTGGGAACGTTCGAGCGGTCCGGCGGTTCGACCTGACGTACGGCGATCAGGAATCCGAACGGCAAGATAGGGAGGGGAGCGAGGAGCGTCGCCGGGTCCCGCGGGCCCTGAAGCGACGGGAGAGAGGGAAGGGATGGGCGAGTTCTGGCCGGTGCCGGAGGCGCTGACCTATCTGGCCGGCGACTGGCGGGTCGCGCGTTCCGTGCGCGACCTCGCGAGCGGCGACGAGGGCGCCTTCACGGGTACGACGGTTTTCGGGCCGCTGGCGGGCGGCGGACTGCTGCACCACGAGTCCGGTGAGTTCGTCTGGCGCGGGGTGGCCCGGCCGGCGGAGCGCACGTTGCGGTTCCTGCCCGGTGCCGCACCGGGCACGGCGGACGTGCGGTTCGCGGACGGCCGCCCGTTCCACGATCTCGACCTGCGCAGCGGCCGTCACATCGCCGACCACCCCTGCTCGGCGGACCTCTACCGGGGCGACTTCACGGTCCGGGACGAGGACCACTGGCGGACCGTGTGGCGGGTGCGCGGCCCCGCCAAGGACCTGGTCCTCACCACGGACTACGCGCGCGTGGTCTGAGCCGAGGTCCCCTCCAGACGCAGATTCCAGCGGCCGGCGTGCCCGATGACCGTGGTCGCCGCCAGGGGTCTGACATCGATGTTCCAGTACGTCGACGGCGGCGCCTTCAGGGCGTAGACCAGCGCGGCCCGGATCACGGACGGCTCGGCCACCGCCACGATCCGGTCGCCGTCCTCCACGGGCCGCGTGTCCAGCCAGCCGCCGACCCGGGAGATGAAGGCGATCAGCGACTCGCCGCCGTGCGGGGTGCCGCGCGGGTCGGCGAGCCAGGCGTCCACCGCGTCGGGCTCCCGGGCCATGGCCTCGCCCAGCGTGAGCCCGCGCCAGCGGCCCATGTCGCAGTCGCGCAGGGCCAGTTGGACCAGCGGGGCGTAGCCGAGGGCGTCGCCGGTGGCGCGGCTGCGCGGGGTGGGCGAGCAGTAGCGCAGGTCGGCCGCCGCCAGCGGCAGCAGGTCGCGTGCGACATGCTGCACCTCGTCCCAGCCGGCCTGGTCCAGCGGCCGGTCGTCCTGGAAGCGCTCGGCGAGCAGCGCCGAGCTGCGCGCGGCGGCGACGAACGTGACCCGTAGCGACATGCGGTGATGGTGTGACGGGAAGGTGACCAGGTCAAGAGGGATCGTTCCCATGTCACCGACGGTGGACACGCCCTCACTGCGTGGTCGGGACCAGGCGGGCGGACCCTCGCAAAAAGGGCCGCGCCGCCCGGTGCGGGATCGTCTACAGGTAGAGCGCCATCCAGTGGTCCGGGCGCTCCAGCGCGGCGAACCCGAGCTTCGCGTACACCCCGTGGGCGTCGTGCGTGGCGAGCAGGACGCGCCGGACCCCGTACGGGCGCAGGTGCTCGCGCACGGCCCCCACGAGGGCCGTCCCGATGCCCTTGCCGCGCACCGACGGGTCGACGTACACGTCGCACAGCCAGGCGAAGGTGGCGTGGTCGGTGACGACCCGGGCGTACGCGGCCTGCTCCCCCGACGCCGTGTCGTACACCCCGAAGTTCAGCGACCCGTCGATGGCGGCCTCCTGCTTCTCCCGAGCCCGCCCGAGCGCCCAGTAGGCGTCGGTGGACAGCCAGCGGTGCACCCGCTCGCGGTCGAGGCGTGCCGCGTCGGTGGAGATCTCGTAGCCCTCGGCGAGGGGCGGGGTGTCGGTCATGCGCCGAGATTCGCAGGGCCCGGGCGGCTCCGTCGAGCCTTTTTCCCAGGTGGGATCGACGGCCCCCGGCGGTCACAGCACCTCGTCGCAGGCGGCCCTCAGGCGTCGTACGCCCTCCGTGATCTCCCCCGCGCCCGCCACGCCCGCGAAGCTCAACCGGATGTGCGGGGCCGGGGGTTCGGCGCTGAAGTACGGGCGGCCCGGAGTGATGGCGACTCCGGCGCGCAGGGCGGCGGTGGTCAGGCCCGCCTCGTCGGTGCCGTCGGGCAGGCGCAGCCAGAGGTGGTAGCCGCCGGAGGGGATGTGCGGGAGGGCGAGTTCGGGCAGGGACAGCCGGAGGGAGGCGGTCATGGTGTCCCGGCGTGCCTTCAGCTCGGCGGCGACGGCCCGCAGGTGCCGGGGCCAGGCGGGCGAACCGACCAGTTCCACCGCCGCCTCCTGCAACGGGCGCGGCACGAAGAAGCTGTCGACGACCTGGATCGCGCGCAGCCGCTCCAGCACCGGGCCCCGGGCGGCGAGCGCGCTCACCCGGAAGCTCGGCGAGGTCGCCTTGGTCAGCGAGCAGACGTGGACGACGACGCCGTCGGGGTCGTCGGCGGCCAGCGGACGCGGGAGCGGCCCCGCGTCCTCGTGCACCAGCCGCCGTACGAAGTCGTCCTCGACGACGAAGGCGCCGGCCTCGCGGGCGATGCGCAGCACCTCGCCGCGCCGCTCCGGTGCGAGCAGGGCGCCGGTCGGGTTCTGGAACAGGGGCTGACACACGAACACCCGGGCTCCGGTGGCCCGGAAGGCGTCCGCGAGCAGGGCGGGCCGGACGCCGTCCGCGTCGACCGGCACCGGGACCGGGCGGAGTCCGGCGGCGCGGGCGATGGCCAGCATGCCCGGGTAGGTGGGCGACTCGACGAGGACCGGGGCGCCGGGCGGCGCGAGCGCCTTCAGCGCCGTCGTCAGGGCGGACTGGCCGCCCGCGGTGATCAGCACCTCGGCGGCCGTGACCGGGCCGCCCGGCCCGCCGATGCCGCGCGCGAACCACTCGCGCAGCTCCGGCAGCCCCTCCATCGGAGGGCGTCCCCAGGCGCCGGGCCGCCGACCGGCGCGGGACAGTGCGGCGGCCATCGCGCGCTCGGGCTGCAGCGAGGGGTGCAGATAGCCGCCGTTGAACTCGATCACGCCGGACGGCGGGGCGGCCAGCGACACCAGCACCCCGGAGGCGTCCACCGACCGCGGCACGAGTTCCGTGGCGCTGTCGGCGCTGAGCGTCACCTCCTGCCAGGAGGTGTCCCCGGTGGCGGCGGCCGGTGCGGGCCGCTCGGCGCGGAAGGCGCCGGCGCCGGGCCTGGTGACGACGAGCCCTTCGGCGGTCAACTGGGCGAGGGCCCGGGACACGGTCACCGGGCTCACCCGGAAGCGTTCCACGAGGGCTCTGCTCGACGGCAGCTTTCCACCGGGAGAGTAGCGGTCCAACTCCCGACGCAGTTGATTCGCCAACTCGGCCACGCTGCTACGCTCTTGCATGAGGACTGAGAATAGCGCTATCGCCCCGAGCCCGATAGCGGTCAGCAGCCGCACCGACCCGGACGTCGTGGCCGCCCCGGTCGTCCGCGGCACGCTCCAGGCCGGCCTCGGGGTCGCGGCCTTCTCCCTGACCTTCCCCGCCACGGCCTGGGGCCTGGAGGGGTTCGGCCCGTGGTCGCTGGTGGCCGTGCGCAGTGTGCTGGCCGCCCTGATCGCGGGCGGGTGTCTGCTGGCCCTGCGCGTGCCGCTCCCCGCCCGCCGGCACTGGGCGGGGCTCACGGTGGTCGCGGCGGGCGTGGTCCTCGGCTTCCCGCTGCTCACCACGCTCGCGCTGCGGACGTCCACCACCGCGCACGCCGCCGTGGTCGTCGGTCTGCTGCCGCTGACGACGGCCCTGTTCTCCGCCCTGCGGGTCGGCACCCGGCCGTCGCGCACCTTCTGGCTGGCGGCGCTCGCGGGCGCCGCCGCCGTGGTCGCCTTCACCGTCCAGCAGAGCGGCGGCGCCCTGACCACCGCCGACCTGTACCTGTTCGCGGCGCTGCTGGTCTGCGCGGCCGGCTACACCGAGGGCGGCCGGCTGGCCCGGGCCATGCCGGGCTGGCAGGTGATCGGCTGGGCGCTGGTGCTGTGCCTGCCGCTGGGCCTGCCGGCCGCCGCGGTGGCGCTGGCGCACGAGCCCGTGCGGTGGACCTGGCACGGCGTGACCGGACTGCTCTGGGTCGCGGCGGGTTCGCAGTTCCTCGGGCTGGTCGTCTGGTACCGCGGCATGGCCGCCATCGGCATCCCGAAGGCCAGCCAGTTGCAGTTGGCCCAACCCCTGCTCACACTGGTGTGGTCGGTGCTCCTGCTGGGCGAGCACCTGACGGTGGCCGCACCCCTCACGGCCGTGGCGGTGCTCGTCTGCATCGCCGTGACCCAGCGGGCGCGTGGCTGAGCGGGTGCGATCCGGCCCGCCTCCCGCTCCCGCCTGGCGCCGTAGACTCAAGGCCACGGACCGCTGCTCCGGCATCCGCTGAGGAGGCCCAACCAATGCGCGCAACCGTGGGCGACCAGCTTGTCCAGCACGGCAGGGTGGTCGGGCAACACGACAAGATAGGCGAGATCGTCGAGATCCTGGGCCAGAAGGGCAATCCTCCGTACCGCGTCCGCTTCGAGGACGGGCACGAGGGGCTGTGCTCCCCCGGCCCCGACACCGAGATCCGTCACCGTCACCAGGAGATGTCCCACTGACCGTGTCCACCGGCCCGGCTCGTGCCGGCCGGGCCGGCCGGACCGGTCACACCGGGGGCGGCACGGGCTGCCCGTAGTGGTCCGCGACCACGCGGTCGACAGCCCCGATCCGGTCCGCCGCCACGTCCTTGGCCGCGAAGAAGACATGGCCGCGCACCTGTGCGTGCTTCTTGGCGAGGGTCAGATGCCGTGACAGCTCCGCCGGGTCCTGCCAGGCGGCGGGCTGCGCCGGGTCGCCCGCCTTGTACAGCGCCTCCCCGAGGTAGAGCCGCGTCCTGCTCCCCTTCGCCACCGCGGCCCACCACGGCACCAGCCGGGCGTAGTCGGCGGCGGCCAGCCCGATGTTCCAGTACAGCTGCGGGCAGATGTAGTCGATCCAGCCCTTGCGCACCCAGGTGCGGGTGTCCGCGTGCAGGTCGTCGTACGTCTGCACACCGGCGCGGGTGTCGGAGCCGCGGGAGTCGGTGGCGGCGTTGCGCCACACCCCGAACGGACTCACGCCGAACTGGGTCGCGGGCCTGGTCCGTTTGACGGCGGCGGCCATCTCCCGGATCAGCCGGTTGATGTTGTCCCGCCGCCACGCCGCCCGGACCGGGAAGGCGCTGCCGTGGGCGTCGTAGGCGTCGTCGTCGTCGAAGGACTGCCCGGCGACCGGGTACGGGTAGAAGTAGTCGTCGAAGTGGACCGCGTCGACCGCGTACCGCTCGACGGCGTCGAGCATGGCCCGCTGCACGAAGGCCCGGACCTCCGGCAGCCCCGGGTTGTAGTAGAGCCGGCCGCCGTACGGCACCACCCAGTCGGGGTGCTGCCGGGCGGGGTGGGAGGCGACGAGCCGGCCGACGTCGCCGTGGTTGGCGACGCGGTACGGGTTGAACCAGGCGTGCAGCTGCAGTCCGCGCTTGTGGGCCTCGGTGACGGCGGTGCCCAGCGGATCCCAGCCGGGGTCCCGGCCCTGGGTGCCGGTGAGGACCTGCGACCAGGGCTCGTGCGGCGACGGCCAGAGGGCGTCCGCGGTGGGGCGCACCTGGAAGATCACCGTGTTGAGGCGGCGCTTCACCGCCGTGTCCAGGTGGGCGAGGAGTTCGGTGCGCTGCTGCCGAGCGCTCAGGCCCTGCCGGGAGGGCCAGTCGCGGTTCGCCACGGTCGCCAGCCACATCCCGCGCATCTCCCGGGCCGCGTGGCGTCGGTCACGGTCGGTCCCGCCCGCCACGGCGGTCCCCGCCGTCAGGGCACCGCCCGACGCCACGAGTGCCGACAGGGCGGTGACGGTGAACGCCCGTCGTGACAGCGGTGACTTCCGGTGCAGCATCGTCTTCGTACCTCCCGTGGTGACGCGGTCAAGGACCCCCGTTCCATGACAGATCCGGATGAACCGGACCGGTCCGGCGTCAGCCTTTCATGAGGCACCCGAACGATCGATCAAGCTGCGCCGAAGGTAACGTGCCCTTTTGGAGCAGGCGCCGAACAACGGCGGACCTGCCGCAGTCGTGGATCAGCGAAGGGGACGATGTGACCGGCATCTCCGGAGATATTGCACGCGTCGGTGTCGTGGGCTGCGGCCAGATGGGGGCGGGCATCGCCGAGGTCTGCGCCCGCTCCGGGCTGGACGTGAAGGTCGCCGAGACCACCGGCGAGGCCCTGGAGATCGGCCGCACCCGGCTGCTCAACTCCCTGGCCAAGGCCGCCGAGCGCGGCAAGATCAGCGAGGAGGAGCGGGACGCGACCGTGGCGCGGCTGTCCTTCACCACCGACCTCGGCGAGTTCGCCGACCGCGACCTCGTGATCGAGGCCGTCGTCGAGAACGAGCAGGTGAAGACGGAGATCTTCCAGGTGCTCGACCAGGTCGTGACCCGGCCGGACGCGATCCTCGCCTCCAACACCTCCTCGATCCCGCTGGTGAAGCTCGCCGTCGCCACCTCGCGCCCGGACCAGGTCATCGGTGTCCACTTCTTCAACCCGGCGCCGGTGCAGAAACTGGTCGAGCTGATCCCCGCGCTCACCACCTCCGAGGGCACGATCGCCCGCGCCCAGGGCTTCGCCGAGAAGCTGCTCGGCAAGCACGCCATCCGCGCCCAGGACCGCTCGGGCTTCGTCGTGAACGCCCTCCTCATCCCGTACCTGCTCTCCGCGATCCGGATGTTCGAGACGGGCATCGCCAGCCGTGAGGACATCGACAACGGCATGGAGATGGGCTGCGCCCACCCGATGGGCCCGCTGAAGCTGTCCGACCTGATCGGCCTGGACACCGTCGCGTCCGTGGCGCACAGCATGTACGAGGAGTACAAGGAGCCGCTGTACGCCGCTCCCCCGCTGCTGCAGCGGATGGTCGACGCCGGCCGGCTCGGCCGGAAGACCGGCTCGGGCTTCTACGCCTACAACTGACGGCCTCCACGCCGACGGCTGATTACCGACCGTCAGATTCCGGCCAGACACGCGGGCCCGGCACCGGGAAAGGTGCCGGGCCCGCGCGTTTCGCACCCGGTGTGCGCGCCGGGCCCGCATATGCCGTTCGCACACGCTCCCCACGCGCCCACCAGGCGAGTTCACTTTGCTGCGCATGCCAGGGATGGAAGACGACTGCGGAAAGGAGCGGACACGTGACCGCCGATCCCGAGCACCCCGCCGTTCAGGGGGAACTCGCAGAGTTACGACGCCGGCTCGACGTCGCCTACGCCCGCGTGGAGGGCGGGCTGACTCTGCTGACGCACCGCACCGAGGAGAGCGCCAAGGAGCTGGACGAGCTCGACTCCCGGATCACGACGCTGGAACACGGGCGCTGGCCGCTGCCCGCGGTCGCCGCCCTCGTCGCCGTGGGCGCTCTGGCCGTGGCGATCTGGCAGGCCCTCGGGCACTAGGTGGTGTCCGTGGGGTCGCACCGGACGCCGGACGGCAGGCGGGACGTCGCGGACACCCCTGGGCCGCCTCTCAGGTGGCACGCCAGTGCGGGCCCGCGCGCCGGCCCAGGACGTCCTGCCCCAGCCGGAGATGGTGCAGCAGCAGTAACGCGGCCGCCATGTTGGCGGCCGGGACCTCCCCTCGGGCGACCATGTCGGGAACGAGCTTGAGGGGGACCCACTCCCGGCGGTCCGACTCGAAGTCGTCCACCGGATGCCCGACGTACTCTCCCTCCTCGGCCCAGTAGATGTGGTGCCGGGCGTCGGTGAGCCCGTTGGAGGGCTCCACGCTCATCAGGTGGTGCAGAGGTCCCGGCCGCCAGCCCGTCTCCTCCTCCAGCTCCCGGGCGGCCGCGCCGGCGATGTCCTCACCGTCCTCGACGACGCCCGCCGCGAGCTCCCACCCCCAGCTGTCGGTGATGAAGCGGTGGCGCCACAGCAGGAGGACCTCGTTGGCCTCGTTGACCACGGTGGCCACGGCGACCGGCCGCAGCCGTATCAGGAAGTGGTCCAGATGCCGGCCGTCGGGCAGTTCCACGTCTGCCAGGTTGACGCTGAACCAGCGGTTTTCATACACAGTTTGTTCGTTCTGTTTCGTCCACTGCACGGTTCTGCCACCTTCCGTCGAGTAAGTGGCAATATCGCAGCAGCGACTCAGAGTTGTCGGAGAGCGGGCGGAGGTCTAGAGCGGTACGCGCAGTGCCCCGTCGATGAGTGCCGCGGCCTCGGAGGTCCCCGCGCAGCCGCTGCGCGCCAGATGTTCGCGCACCGCCCGGAGTCTGTCGCGCAGCCGCTGGGACTCCATTCCGCGCGCCTGTTCGGCCATCTGCACGGCGATGGCCACGGCGTTGTCCGCGTTGCCCTGGCGCAGTTCGATCGTGCTGAGCATGGCCAGCCGGTGCACCCGGCCCCGGTCGTGCGCGGGGTTGTCCACGGCCGCCGCGGCGTGCTCGCGCGCGGCCGCGACCTCCCCGAGACTCAGCAGGGCCTCCGCCACCTGGACGTTGACGAGCCCGGGCTGGACATAGCCCGTCTCGTCGGGTTCGTAGCCGCGCCGGATGCGTTCGGCGGCCTGCTCGGCACGCCGGATACAGGACAGGGCGCTCGTCCCGTCCCCGAGGTGGGCGTACGCCTTCGCCTGCATCGCGTACAGATCGGAGGCGAGCGCCGGGGTGATGTGCTTGCCGGCGGCCCGCAGCGCGGCCTCGGCGAAGGCGACCGCCTGCCGGAACTCCCGCACGAACAAAGCCTGGTTGACGAGCAGCGCGATCACATAGGCGCCGAGTCCCCGGTCCCCGCTGGCCTTCGCCAGCCGCAGCGCCTGATGGAAGTACCGCTGCGCCAGCCCGTGGGCGTCCGAGTCGTACGCGCAGATCCCGGCGATGGCCACCAACCCGCCGGTCGCGCGGTGCAGCTGACGGCCCGTCGCGTCGGTGTAGCTGCCACGCAGCAGCGGGGCGGCCTCCGCGTTGAGAAAGCCGACGATCCTGGTGCGCGTCGCCATACCGCCCGCCTTGCGGTACATCTGCTCGTAGTGGGCGCGCGCGGACCGCAGCATCTCGATGTCGGCGGCGGTCACCCGGTGCCGGCCGCCGCGCGAGACGTCGACGTCCTCGGGCGGGTTCTCCCACTCCCACACCGGCATGACGGCGGGCGTGCCGGTGACCGCGGGGGCACCCAGGAGGTGCGGGCGCTGCTGCTCGTCGGAGCGCCACAGGGCGGTGGCCCGCTCGACGAAGCCGGACAGCGAGGTGGTGTGCGCGGCCGACTGCTCACCCGGCACGCCGAGCCCGATGTCGTCGAGGGTGACCGTGCGGTGCAGCCGTCCGGCCAGCACCTCGCAGATCAGGTCCGGGACCTGCCCGCGCGGCCGCTGCCCCTTCAACCACCGCGCGACGGCGGTGTGTTCGTATCTCAGGGCGAGCCCGCGCGCCCGCCCCGCCTGGTTCACGTGTGCGGCCAGGCCCGCGTGCGAGATCCCCGCCTCGTCGAGGATCGCGTCGAGCAGAGTGTTGGGCTGCATGGATGCCCCCCGGGTGGCTCGGTGCCGACAGACTAGTGCGAACCGGTTCACACGGGGTGTGAACGGAGTGCGCGAATCCGTAGGGTGCGCGCGCTGTCGCGGAGCGTTTCCTGCCGGTTGACTGAAATGCCTCGCAAGAGGCCGGCCGGGCCGCCGGCTCCCCCTCGTACAGTGCGGCGGCCCGCTTTCGCGCCGTCCGCCCGGCTGCCTGCCCGACACTCCGTGGCGGGGCGGACGGCGCCGCCGACGGCGGGCGGGTCAGGAGGCGGCCGGCCGCGGGCCGGGGGCGGAGCCGCCCGTGTCGTGGGCGCGTGCCCCGAGGGGACCGCAGGTCACGCGTGCCCGGTCGTTGCGCAGGACGACGAGGGCCACGTCGTCCTGCGGGCGGCCTCGCGTGTGCCGCAGGAGCGCGGAGAAGAGGAGGCGCAGGGTGGTCTCGGGAGCGGCCGGGAGACGGCCCGCCAGTCCGGCCAGGGTCGCGTGGAGCGGAAAGAACCGGCCGGCGGCGTCCCGGGCGTCCTCGACACCGTCCGTGTACAGGACGAGCACGTCGCCGGGCAGGAACGCACCGCACCGCTCGGGCGCCAGGTCGCCCGGGAGCGGGAACGGGCCCATGGGAGGGAGCGGATCGGCCCGAGCCAAAGGCTCGACGCGCCCGTCGCACAGCAGAAAGGGCCAGGGGTGCCCGCAGTTGAGGGCGGTGAGCTCGCCGTCCGGGCGGATCTCCAGGAGCAGCGCGGTGACGAAGTCCTCCACGGGGTCGTCGTGAGCCCGCTCACCCAGGTGCCGGGCCAGGGCCCGGTCGAGTCTGCGCAGCACCCCGCCGAGGTCGGGCTCGTCGTGGGCGGCCTCGCGGAAGCTGCCGAGGACCGCCGCCACCGTGCCCAGGGCGCCGATGCCGTGACCGCGGACGTCCCCGATGAGCACGCGTACGCCGTGCTCGGTGGCGGCGACCTCGTACAGGTCGCCGCCGACCCGGGCGCCCCGGTCGGCGGACAGCTGGGCGGCGGCGATCCGCACCCCGGCGACCCGGGCGGGCGGCGGCCGCAGCAGCACGCTCTGTGCGGCGCCGGCGACCGTCCGGGCCCGGCACAGCTCCCGCAGCAGGGTGCGCCGGGTGTGCAGGAGGAGGCCGGCGCCCACGGCGAGGAGGAGGGCGCCGGAGACGACGCGGGCGCACAGGCCCTCGCGCTGTGCGAGCGGGCGGGTCAGTTCGTAGGCGAGCACCGTGGCGCCCCAGGTCGCGGGCAGCCCGATGGCCGGCGCTGTGCGGGGAACCCGAGCCGTGATGCGGAACATGCCGATGGCCCCCCAGGAAAAGGCCCTGACGACGCAGAATCGGACCGGCCTCGAAAGACCGGTCCGATTCTGTCGGCAGATGCCCCGGAACGACGAGATCGCCCAAGGAAGTCACCCCATCGAGTGAGGTGACCCCCTGGCTCCCACCTGGGACGCAAGGGAGCCGCACAGGGGGTCAGCCCCGCAGCACCGCTCCGGTCCGCTCGCCCGCGAGAGCCACCGCGGCGTCCCGCGCGGCCGACGCCTCGTCGACCGTCAGCGTCCGGTCCCGCGCGCGGAACCGCAGGGCGTACGCCAGCGACTTCTTGCCGGCGCCGAGCTGGTCCTCGTTCTCGTACACGTCGAACAGCCGGATGTCCTCCAGCAGTTCACCCGCTCCCTCGCGCAGCGCGGCCTCGACCTCGGCGGCCGGGACCGTCTTGTCGACGACGAGGGCGACGTCCTGCGTGGCGACGGGGAACGTCGAGATGCTCGGCGCCTGGGGCGTGTTGTCGCCGACCTGCTCCAGCGCGTCCAGGTCCAGCTCCATCGCGCAGGTGCGCGCGGGCAGACCCAGGGCCTTCAGGACCCGCGGGTGCAGCTCACCGGCGTGACCGATGACCCGCTCCGCCCCGTCCACGGTGATCGACAGGACGGCGCAGCGGCCCGGGTGCCACGGCCCGTACTGTCCGGCGCGGACCGTCAGCGCGGCGCGCACCTCACGGGCGACGAGCCGCGCGGCCTCGACGGCGTCGGCCCACACGGCGGGACGCCCGGCGCCCCACCAGCCGGCCTGCTCGCGGGCACCGGCGAGAACGGCGGCCACATGCCGTGGCTGCTCGGGCAGCACGGCGTCCAGCGCGGCCAGTTCCTCGTCGGTCGGGCGCCGGTCCACGGGCAGATGCGCGGCGGCGGCCTGCCCGTCGCGCGGATGGAAGACCAGGCCGGTCTCGAACAGCGCGAGGTCGTGCATGCCGCGTCCGTCGTTGCGCCGCAGCGCGGCGAGCAGACCCGGCAGCAGCGACGTGCGCAGCGCGGGCTCCTCGTCGTTGAGCGGGTTGACCAGCTTGACGGCACGGCGGGCCGGGTCGTCGGCGTCCAGGCCGAGCTGGTCGAAGATCTGCTCGCTGACGAACGGGTAGTTCGGTGTCTCGACGTAACCGGCGCCCGCCAGCGCGCGGCCGACCCGGCGGTGCAGCCGCTGGCGGGCCGTCAGACCGCGGCCGGACGGCGGCTTCGGCAGCGTGGAGGGCAGGTTCTCGTAGCCCTCCAGCCGGATGACCTCCTCGGCGAGGTCGTTCGGCTCCAGCAGGTCGGGCCGCCAGGACGGCACGGTGACGAGCAGCTCGTCCTGCCCGTACACGTCGCAGCCGATCTGCTGCAGCCGGCGCACGACGGTCTCCCGGCCGTACTCGACGCCCGCGACCTTGTCGGGGTGGTCGGCGGGGACCGAGATGGTGTGCGGCGCCGACGGCGTGGCGATCTCGGTGACACCGGCCTCGGCGGTGCCGCCCGCGAGCAGCACCAGCAGGTCGACGGTGCGCTGCGCGGCCGCCGCGGCGGCGGCCGGGTCGACGCCGCGCTCGAAGCGCCGGGACGCCTCGGAGGACAGCTTGTGCCGGCGGGCCGTCCGCGCGATCGACACCTGGTCGAAGTGGGCGGCCTCGATCACGACGTCCGAGGTGGCGTTCTCGACGTCCTCGTGGTCGGCGATCTCGGTGTTGGCGCCGCCCATCACGCCAGCGAGGCCGATGGGGCCGCGCTCGTCGGTGATGACCAGGTCCTCGGAGTGCAGCGTGCGCTCCACGCCGTCGAGGGTGACGAGCGTCTCCCCCTCCTCGGCCCGGCGAACGCCGATGGTGCCCTGGACGCGGCTGCGGTCGTAGGCGTGCAGCGGCTGGCCGAGTTCCATCATCACGTAGTTGGTGATGTCGACGGCGAGCGAGATCGGGCGCATGCCGACCTTCTGCAGCCGGCGCTGGAGCCAGATCGGCGAGCGCGCCTCGGGGCTCAGACCGCTCACGGTGCGGGCGGTGAAGCGGTCGCAGCCGAGCGGGTCCGAGACCTGCACCGGGTAGCCGAAGGCGTTCGGGCCGGGCACGTCGAGCAGCGCCGGGTCGCGCAGCGGCAGGCCGTAGGCGATGGCGGTCTCGCGGGCGACGCCGCGGATGGACAGGCAGTCGCCGCGGTTGGCGGTGACGGCGATGTCCAGGACCTCGTCGACCAGTTCGAGCAGCTCGATGGCGTCCCTGCCGACCTCGGTCTCCGGGGGCAGCACGATGATGCCCTTGGAGCCGTCGTCGCCCATGCCCAGCTCGTCGCTGGAGCAGATCATGCCGTGCGAGACCTTGCCGTAGGTCTCACGGGCGCTGATGGAGAAGCCGCCGGGCAGGGTGGCGCCGGGCAGGACCACGACGACCTTGTCGCCGACGGCGAAGTTCCGGGCGCCGCAGACGATCTCCTGGGGCTCACCGGTGCCGTTGGCCTGGCCGACGTCGACGGTGCAGAAGCGGATCGGCTTCTTGAAGCCCTCCAGCTCCTCGATGGTCAGCACCTGGCCGACGACCAGCGGGCCCTTGAGGTCGGCGCCGAGCTGTTCGACGGTCTCGACCTCCAGGCCGGCCGAAATGAGCTTGGCCTGCACGTCGCGGCCGGTCTCGGTGGCCGGCAGGTCGACGTACTCCCGCAGCCAAGAAAGCGGGACCCGCATCAGATCTCCATCCCGAACGGCCGGGTGAACCGGACGTCACCCTCGACCATGTCTCGCATGTCCTCAACGTTGTGGCGGAACATCAGCATCCGCTCGATGCCGAACCCGAAGGCGAAGCCGCTGTACCTCTCCGGGTCGACGCCGCAGGCGGTCAGCACCCGCGGGTTGACCATGCCGCAGCCGCCGAGCTCGATCCAGCCCTCGGAGGAACAGGTACGGCAGGGCCGGTCGGGGTTGCCCACGGACGCGCCCTTGCAGACGTAGCAGAGCATGTCCATCTCGGCGCTCGGCTCGGTGAAGGGGAAGAAGTTCGGCCGCAGCCGGGTCTTCATGCCCTCGCCGAACAGCGACTGGACCATGTGGTCCAGGGTGCCCTTGAGGTCCGACATCGTCAGGCCCTCGTCCACGGCGAGCAGCTCGACCTGGTGGAAGACCGGGGTGTGCGTGGCGTCCAGCTCGTCGGTGCGGTACACGCGGCCGGGGCAGATCACGTACACCGGCGGCTCGCGGTCGAGCAGGGAGCGGATCTGCACCGGCGAGGTGTGGGTGCGCAGCACCACACCGGAGTCGGCGCCGCCGTCGGGGCCCTGCACGAAGAACGTGTCGGCCTCGCCGCGGGCCGGGTGGTCCGGGCCGATGTTCAGGGCGTCGAAGTTGAACCACTCGGCCTCGACCTCGGGGCCCTCGGCGACCTCGTAGCCCATGGCCACGAAGATGTCCTCGATGCGCTCCGACAGGGTGGTGAGCGGGTGGCGGGCGCCGGGCGGCACGCGGTCGAAAGGCAGCGTGACGTCCACGGCCTCCTCGACCAGCACGCGCTGGTCGCGCTCGGCCTCCAGCTCGGCCTGGCGGGCGGCGAGCGCCTTGTTCACGGCGCCGCGGGCCTGGCCCACGCGCTTGCCGGCGTCGGCCTTGGCGTGCGGGGGCAGGGCGCCGATCTCGCGGTTGGCGAGGGCCAGCGGGGAGGCGCCGCCGGCGTGGGCGGTCTTGGCCTCCTGGAGCGCGTCGAGGGAGTCCGCGGCGGCGAAGGCGGCGAGCGCCTCGTCCCGCATGCGCTCGATCTCTTCTGGTTTCAGTGCCTCGACCTCGACAGGGTCGTACGACTTGTTCGGTGCCGACATCTCTTCCCGTGCTTCCGGTTGGCTGGCGGATGGCCCCGTACCGACTCGCGGACATCTCGTCTCGGTCATGGGGACACAAAGGTGCCAAAGGCCGAGTCTAACGGGGTTGAGGTGAGCGAATGCGCCCGTGGGGCCGGTCCGGCTCTCAGGTGAGATACGCCGGTGCCGCCACGGGCAACGTAAATCGGAACCGCGCGCCGCCCCCGGGGGCGCGCCCGACCGTGATGGTGCCGCCGTGGGCCTCGACGATGCCCTTGACGATGTAGAGCCCGAGGCCGGTGCCGCCGCGCTTGCTGCCCCGCCAGAAGCGGGTGAAGACGCGGTTCATGGACTCCTCCGGGATGCCGGGGCCTTCGTCGCTCACGGTGACCGACGTGCCGGTGTCCTCTCCCTCGCGGGGGGACGGCGAGGCCGTGACGTCAATGGTGACCGTTCCGTCGCCGTGCCGCACGGCATTTTCGATGAGGTTGCTGAGCACCTGGTCGATCTTGTCGGGGTCGGCCCACAGGGCGGGCAGCGGCTGCTCGACGCGCAGCAGGAACCGGTCGGCGGGCTGCCCGGCGGCGACGTACGCCTGGATGTGCCGTCCGACGGCCGCGCCGATGTCGACGGGCTGGCGGCGCACCTCGAGGCGGCCGCTGTCGATCCGGGAGATGTCGAGCAGTTCGGCGATGAGCCGGGTGACCCGGTCGGCGTCGGCGTCGACGGTCTCCAGCATCAGCCGCTTCTGGTCGTCGGTGAAGCGTTCCCACTTGGCGAGCAGGGTCGCGGTGAAGCCCTTGACGGAGGTGAGCGGCGAGCGCAGCTCGTGCGCGACGGTCGCGATCAGCTCGGCGTGGCTGCGCTCGGTCCGGCGGCGGGCCTCGGTGTCGCGCAGCGAGACGACGACGCGGCGGACGGGGCCGGCCGGCTCGGCGCGGACGTAACGGACCGCGACCAGCACCTCGCGGCCGCCGGGCAGCAGCAGGTTGCGCTCGGGCTGGCGGCTGCGGATGGCGAGGCCGCCGTAGGGGTCGGTCAGCTGCCACCAGCGCCGGCCTTCCAGGTCCTCCAGCGGCAGCGCCGTCTCCAGGCGCTGTCCGAGGGCGGTGGCGGCCGGGACGGCGGTGATGCGTTCGGCGGCGGCGTTGAAGCAGATCACGTGCCCGTGCTCGTCGGCGACGACGAGGCCGTCGGGCAGGTCGTCGGGGTCGATGCCGAGCCCGGCGGTGGCCTCGGCAGGCGGCCGCACCTGTCGTGCCCCCGGTGCGCTGCTCGTGCCGACACTCATCCCCGTACCCCACCTCTCACAACGGCTGAGGGGCCCCCGAGCTGGTCACCCTACTAGCTTCCGGTGACAGAGCGGCACCCTCCGGAGGCGCGCTGTGCACGGGCCGACGCGTAGAGACATACGGCTGCGGCGGTGGCGAGGTTCAGGCTCTCGGCCTTTCCGTGGATGGGGACGCGCACGACGGCGTCCGCCAGCGCGCGGGTCTCCCCCGGGAGCCCCCATGCCTCGTTGCCGAACACCCAGGCGGTGGGGCCGCCCATGGTGCCCTCGTCGAGCTCGGCGTCGAGGTCGTGGTCGCCCGCGCCGTCGGCGGCGAGGACCCGCACCCCGGCGTCCTTCAAACCGGCGACGGCCCGCTCCACGGGTACGCCGACGGCGACCGGCAGATGGAACAGGGATCCGACGGAGGCCCGTACGGCCTTGGGGTTGTAGAGGTCGACGGAGGCGTCGGTGAGCACGACGGCCTCGGCGCCCGCGGCGTCGGCGCAGCGCAGCACGGTCCCGGCGTTGCCGGGGTCGCGGACATGGGCGAGGACGGCGACCAGCTTGGGCCGGGCGGCGAGGATCTCCTCGAAGGGGGTGTCGACGAACCGGCAGACGCCGACGAGCCCCTGGGGCGTCACCGTGGTGGAGATGTCGGCGATCACCTGCTCGTCGGCCAGGTGCACCCGGGCGCCGGCGGTCCGTGCCTCGCCGATGATGTCGGCGTACCGCTCGGCCGCCTCGACGGTGGCGAACAGCTCGACGAGGGTGTCGCCGCACGCGGCGGCCTCCCGCACGGCCTGCGGCCCCTCGGCCAGGAACAGCCGCTCCTTGCCCCGGAAGTTCCGCTTCGCCAGGCGCCGGGCGGCGAGCACTCGCTGCGAACGGGGGGAGATCAGCTCGGGGGCGGGGGGCGCCATGGGTTCCATCACCTTCTGCGGGGTCTCGACGCGGGGTGCGACGGGGTCGCGGACAGCTCGACGCGGGGTGCGACGGGGTCGCGGAGAGCCGGGCGGGCAATCGAAGGACCCGCAGGCTCGCAGCCTGCGGGTCCTTCGGCGTCAGCTCAGAGCCGGCGCGGTGTCACGCCGCCTTCGGGGCGTTGACGTCGCTCGGGAGCGCCTTCTGGGCGACCTCGACGAGCGCGGCGAACGCGTTGGCGTCGTTGACGGCCAGTTCGGCCAGGATCTTGCGGTCGACCTCGACGTTCGCGGCCTTCAGACCCTGGATGAAGCGGTTGTAAGTGATGCCGTTCGCGCGGGCAGCGGCGTTGATGCGCTGGATCCACAGCTGGCGGAAGTCACCCTTGCGCTTCTTGCGGTCGTTGTAGTTGTAGACCAGCGAGTGGGTGACCTGCTCCTTGGCCTTGCGGTACAGGCGCGAACGCTGACCGCGGTAGCCGGAGGCCTGCTCGAGGATCGCCCGGCGCTTCTTGTGGGCGTTGACTGCCCGCTTGACGCGTGCCACTTGTTTAACTCCTTGTAGCGGGGCCGCGGTTGGACTCACACGGCCCGGAATCGATGGGGTCCCGGTCCAGACGTGGGGCGCTCACGCGGAGCGCCGCGTACGTCACTTGCCGAGAAGCTTCTTGATCTTCTTGGCGTCGCCCGGGGCCATCTCGGCGTTGCCGGTGAGGCGACGCGTCACACGGGACGACTTGTGCTCGAGCAGGTGGCGCTTGCCGGCGCGCTCACGGAGCACCTTGCCGGAGCCGGTGACCTTGAAGCGCTTGCTGGCACCGCTGTGCGTCTTGTTCTTCGGCATAGCGCCGTTCTCTCCTCGTGGGTGGCGCTCCGGTGCCCGGTCGTGAAACCGGGCACGGTGGAGCGTCGCTCGTTTGTCGGTTATGTCCTGGGGACGGTGTCCCCCGGGATCACGCCTCGGCGGAGGCCTCGGCAGGAGTCTCGGACTCCGCCGCGTCCTCGGTGTCCGCGGCGTTCTCGGTGTCCGCGGCGTTCTGCGACTTGCCGGGGTTGGCCTTCGCTTCTGCCTTGCGGGCTTCCTGCGCCTGGCGGGCCTCGGCCATCGCCTCGGTCTTCTTCTTGTGCGGACCGAGAACCATGATCATGTTTCGGCCGTCCTGCTTCGGGTTCGACTCGACGAAACCGAGGTCCTGGACGTCCTCCGCGAGACGCTGCAGCAGTCGGTAGCCCAGCTCGGGCCGGGACTGCTCGCGACCACGGAACATGATCGTGATCTTGACCTTGTCGCCCTGCTTGAGGAACCGGACGACGTGACCCTTCTTGGTGTCATAGTCGTGCGGGTCGATCTTCGGCCGGAGCTTCATCTCCTTGATGACCGTGTGCGCCTGGTTCTTGCGCGCCTCACGGGCCTTCATGGCCGACTCGTACTTGAACTTCCCGTAGTCCATGAGCTTGCACACGGGCGGACGGGCGTTCGCCGCGACCTCGACCAGGTCCAGGTCGTACTCCTGCGCAAGCTCCAGTGCCTTGGCCAGCGGGACAATGCCCACCTGCTCGCCACTGGGACCGACAAGTCGCACCTCGGGAACGCGAATCCGGTCGTTGATGCGGGGCTCGGCGCTGATGGATCCTCCTCGGTTAGCACCACACGGCGGTCTGGCGGACCGTCGCGTATGTCTCTTCTAGACAGACCCAACCGCTCGGAGGCACTAAAAATGCCCCGGACGATCACAGGCGGGGCTCCAAAGCACTTCCGGAGCACCGCCGCGATGCCGCGGGGCGCGATTCGGGCGGCTCCATCGTCCGTACGGAACGATGGTGGCCGCCTGACCGGGGGTGACCCGCCGTCCCGGGGGACGGTCAGGTGGGAGATCGGAGCCTCCACTTGTGGGCTGGTTACATGAGTCTCCAGCCGGTCATTACACAAGGTTAGCATCAACCCGGGGGCGGCGCTAACCGGCCCGCACCGGGGCCTATCGTGTGGGGCATGAGTGACACCTCCCCCTCGGACCGCCCCGAGACCTCCGGCCCCACCGACTTCGACGCCATGACCCGCGACATCGCCGAGGTGCCGGCGGTCGAGGTGATCGTGACGGTCGCGGTCAACCTGATGAGCGCGGCCGCCGTGAAGCTCGGTCTGACCGAGGAGGGCGACAAGTACAAGGACCTCGACGAGGCCCGCAAGCTGATCCACGCCCTCGCCGGCCTGCTGGACGCGAGCACCACCGAGATCAGCTCCTTCCACGCCGCCCCGCTGCGCGACGGCCTGAAGTCGCTGCAGCTCGCCTTCCGCGAGGCCTCCGTCGTCCCCGACGAGCCGGGCCAGGGACCGGGCGAGAAGTACACCGGTCCGGTCTACGGCTGAGCCGTACCGTTTCTGTTCATCCGCGTACGTACAGGGGCTCGCCCGGCGGCGTGGTCCCGGCCGGCAGCAGTGCCAGGTCGAGGCCGCGCACCAGGCGGGCCCTCAGTGTCTCGTCGGCGGCCAGCCGCTCGGCGACCGAGCGGGCCGCCTCCGCGGGCTCGGCCGCGTCGATCACGAGGGCCAGGGTGCCGTCGGCGCGGCCCGGCCCGAGGTGGGCGCGCAGGACGGTGGGCTCCGCGGCGACGACGGCCCGTACGGCGTCCCGCACGGCCGGGTCGGCGAGCGGGTCCGTGCTCGTCCGTCCCTCGGCCAGCGCCAGCAGGGAGCGCCCGGTCAGCTCGTAGGGCACCGGTCCGGCCAGGTCCAGGACGATCGTGTCCGCCTTCTCGTGCGCGGCGGCCTCCAGGGCCGAGCTCAGCGGGACCGCGACCGGGCGGGCGGCCGGGTCCCAGCGGGCGAGGGACTCCGTGGAGGTGAACGCGGGCAGCGCGGTGCGGTTCCCGGCCTTCAGGGTCGGGACGGCCATGTCGCTGGTCTTCTCCCGGCGCAGACCGTTCTCGTCCTCCTCGACCTCGCCGAGCACGGCCACGACCGGGACGAGCAGCCGGGCCTTTCCGAGCGCCCGCAGGACGGGGCCCTCGGCGGAGCGGTCCTCGGCCCAGGCGGCGAGCGCGGCGCTCAGCGCGGGGTCGGCGGAGCCGTCGTCGTCGGAGAAGGGGGAGTCGGGAATGTTCTTGTTCGCCACGGTCACCGACCCTATCGGGGGGATCCTGCTGCGCTTGTGCGGGTCCGGAAACCCAGGCGTGACGCAGGGGGCGGCGGTGCCCGTTTTTCTGACACGGCTCTAACCTGCGGCTAACGGCGCGCTCAGCTGGGGCGCCCACGATCGCGGCCATGGAGTCCTCCCCACCCCGCCGTGCCCGCCCGCTGCTGTGCGGCGCCCTCGCCGCCGTCGTCGTCCTCGCCGGCACGGTCCACGGGTCGTCCCGGGCGCACCGGGCGGCCGGGACCGTATCGTCGTCGTCCGCGGCGGCGTCCGGGTCCGCCTCGCCGCCGGCGGGTGAGGAGGCTGCGGTGGAGCGTGTGGCACGGCCGACGGTGGACCGCGACGCGCTGCTCGCGCGCGCCCTGCGGGCGGTCGCCGTCCCGGACGGGGCCCGGCTGTCGGTCGGGGTGCTGGACCTGGCGTCCGGGGAGAGCGCCACGTACGGGACGGGCGCCTTCGACACGGCGAGCGTCGTCAAGGTGGACATCCTGTGCGCGCTGCTGCTGCGCGCCCAGGACGAGGGCCGGGGGCTGACGGCGGCGGAGCGGGCGGACGCTGCCGCGATGATCGGGCACAGCGACAACGCCTCCGCGTCCCGGCTGTGGCGGGCGATCGGCGGGGCTGCCGGGCTCGACGCCGCGAACGAGCGGTTCGGCCTCACGGGGACCGACGGCGGCGACGGCATGCTGTGGGGGCTGACCCGCACCACGGCCGCCGACCGGCTCCGGCTGCTGCGGCAGGTGTTCGGGGAGGACTCGGAGCTGGGCGCGGCGTCGCGGGCGTATGTGCGCACGCTGATGGGCCGGATCGCCGAGGGGCAGCGCTGGGGTGTGTCGGCGGCGGCCGACGGCTCCGGGTGGGCGCTGAAGAACGGCTGGCTGCCGCGTACGGCCACCGGGCTGTGGGACGTCAACAGCGTCGGGCGGGTGGCGGCCGGGGGCCGTGAGCGGCTGGTGGCCGTGCTGTCGGACCGTCATACGACTCTGGCGCGGGGGATCTCCGTGGTGGAGGCGGCGGTGGCCGCGGTGTCGGTGTTCTCCGGGGATGACGGGTCCGCGGACTGAGCGCTACGGCCGCAGGCCGAAGCGGCCGCGCCGCCCGCGCCAGACCGCGACGGCCGCGCCGAGGAGGACGACTCCGGTGCCGCCCGCGAGCCAGGCCGTCCAACCCGCCGGCCCGTCGTCGGAGGTGGCGGCGTCGGGGCCGGCGCCGAAGTACTCCTCGCTGTGCGCCACCGGCTTCAACTGCCGCGGCTTCATCCGGGCCGCCTTCGCGAGGGCCGCGGCCGGGTCGACGAAGCCGTAGCCGCGGGAGTCGTCGCGGCCCGAGGCGGGGGCGTTGCGGGCCGTGTCCTCCAGGAGCTTCTTGACCTGGGCCGGGGTCAGTGAAGGGTGGGCGGCCTTGATCAGGGCGACCGCCCCGGAGACGAAGGCGGCCGCCGCGCTCGTGCCCCAGCCCTCGTAGTACTTGCGGTCGGGGTCGGCGATGACGACCTTGTCGCCGGGTGCGCTGACGGTGGCGTACCAGCGGCGGGTGGAGAAGGAGGCGCGGGTGCCGTAGCGGTCGACGGCGGTCGCGGCGATGACGCCCGGGTAGGCGGCCGGGTAGGAGATGTGGTCGCCCTTCTCGCCGCCGTTGCCCGCCGAGGCGACGACGACGGCGCCCTTGCCGAGCGCGTACTGGACGGCCTCGTCCTCGCCGGCCTCGGGGTGAGCGGACTTGGAGTCGTCGCCGAGCGAGAGGTTGATGACGTCGGCGCCGTGGTCGGCGGCCCAGCGGATGCCCTCGGCGAGGGCGTTGCCACGGGTGTTGCGGGCCTCGGCGCGGGAGGGGTCGCCGTCCTCGAGGATGACCCGCACGGGGAGGATCTTGGCTTCGGGGGCGAGGCCCATGACGCCGTCGCCGTTGCCCTCGCCGTGTCCGTGACCGGCGATGATGCCGGCCATCGCGGTGCCGTGCCGGGCCCAGGCGCGGTCGCCGCGCTCGGCACCGAAGCCGACCATGTCCTTGCCGGTGAGGACGTTGCCCGCGAGGTCGGGGTGGTCGTTCTCGACGCCGGTGTCGAGGACGGCGACGGTGACGCCGGCGCCCTTGGTGGTGCGCCAGGCCTCCTGGGTGTGCATGGCCTCCAGGGCCCACTGCTGGGCCCGTATGGAGTCGGCGTGCGCGGTGGTGGCGGGCAGGACGGCCAGGCAGGCGCCGAGCAGGGTCGCGAGGGGGGCGGTGCGCCGGGTCAGGAAGGTCTTCACAGCTCTGGTCACGGCGGTGGGCGCCGGTTCGTTCAGGGGGGCGGTCACGACGACGGCTCCGCGGAGGGGCCGACGTCCCTGCGCAGGGTGCGCTCGACGCGGTCGGCGAGGCCCCGCGCCTCGTGGCCGAGTCCGGCCTGGGCCACGGCGGAGGTGGCGCCGGCGCGCATGGCCTCCTCGGCGGGCTCGGGCCGGGCGACGACGCGGTCGTCGGCCCAGCCGGAGACGGCGTAGACGACCACGGGCGCGTCGGTGAGGACGGAGACGGTCCAGGCGGCCCGCTGCGCGTCGCCGAAGCCGGCGGCCAGGGTGCCCTGGGGGGCGTAGGGCCGCGGGACCAGGTCGGCGCGCCGGTCGAGGCCGTCCCGGGTGAAGCGGGTGTCGAGCGAGCGCATGGTCGCCGGGTCGGCGTTGGTGAACAGCAGGCCGACGGTGGTGACGTGGCTCTGGGTGGCGTCGATGTAGGTGGCGCGCAGCAGGCGCCGGCAGCCGGCCGGGGCGAGGGCCTTGCGCAGCAGCGGGTCGAAGGCGTTCGCGCAGCCGGTGTCGGGGGCTACGGCGATCCGCGTCCAGGTCCGGTCCGCGCCGCCGGGACCGGCGCCCTTGCCGTCCACGGTCGGCGGGAACAGCCGGTCGACGGGGATGCTGTGCCACAGGCTCCCGGCCGCGGCGAAGGTGCCCTGGGCTCCGTCGTCGCCGGGCTCGCCGACCAGCCAGCTTCCCGTCAGGGCGCCGCCGATGAGCCCGAGGCCCAGGACGACGCAGGCGGCGGCCAGGGCGGTCCGGGGCCGGATCCGCAGGCCGAGGGGGCGCGGCCGGGCCCGCTCGTCGTACCCCTCGGGCTCCCCGAACGACACGACGGGCCGTCCGGGGGGCGGAGGCGTCGGCGCGGTCCAGGAGAGGGAGGGGTCGGGCGCGGAGACTCCGGGGGCGTGCCCGGTGGACGGGTTCCGCGGCGGCACGGGGGGCGCGCCGAACACGCCGGGCGCCGGCCGGGTGGGCGTGCCGGTGCCTCCGGCGGCCGCCGACGGCTCGCTGGGGACGGGCCGGAGCCGGAACGTGGTCTCGGCGGACGTCTCGGCGGGGGCACCGCCCCGGCGCGGCTGCGGGGCCCGCTCGGGCTGCCGTGGCGCCGGAGGGCGGGGGGCGGCCCGTTCGGGGGCTTCCCCGGGCGCGCGGCTGGCCGGACGGGCGGCCGTGCCCGGGTATCCGCCCGCCGCAGCGCCGTCCCGGCGCTCGCTCTCGGCAGGCATCGGAGTACCCGTGCCGGAGCGGGAGGCGGCCGAGTGGGCCGAGGACTGCGGAGGCACCCCCTCATACCCGGCGGCCGACGAGGCATCCCGACGGGCGGCCTCGGCAGGCATCGGCGTACCGGTGCCCGGCCCGGAGGCGGCCGGATGGGCCGAGGACTGCGGAGGCACGCCCTCATACCCGGCGGCCGACGAGGCGTCGCGGCGGGCTGCCGTGCCCGGGTATCCGCCTGCCGCAGTGCCGTCCCGGCGCTCGCTGTCGGCGGGCATCGGAGTACCCGTGCCGGAGCGGGAGGCGGCCGAGTGGGCCGAGGACTGCGGAGGCACCCCCTGGTACCCGGCGGCCGACGAGGCATCCCGACGGGCGGCCTCGGCGGGCATCGGCGTACCGGTGCCAGGGCGGGAGGCGGCCGGGTGGGCCGAGGACTGCGGGGCCACGCCCTCGTACCCGGCGGCCGACGAGGCGCCCCGGCCGGCGGCCTCGGCAGGCATCGGCGTACCCGTGCCCGGCCGGGAGGCGGCCGGGTGGACCGAGGACTGCGGGGGCACGCCCTCGTACCCGGCGGCCGACGAGGCATCCCGGCCGGCGACCGTGCCCGGGTACCCGCCCACCGCAGCGCCGTCCCGGCGCTCGCCCTCGGCAGGCATCGGAGTACCCGTGCCCGGCCGGGAGGTGGCCGGGGGCTGCTGGGGGACGCTCTCGTGCCGGGCGGACCGAGGGGCCGTCGTCGGAGGTGCGGACTCGCGGCCCGCCGTCGGAGGGGTGTCCGGGAAGCGGGCCGAGGCGCGGGGCGGAGGCGGGGTGCTGTCGCCGGGCGGCGGGGAAGGGACCGAGGAGTCGTCCGACGGGGCCGGGGGCTCCGTGGGGCGGGGCGGTGCCGTCGGAGGGGGCGGGGCGGCCGGGGGCGGCGGCGTGGCGGGACGCGGCGGGATGGGGGCGCGGCGCGCTTCCGTGCTCATGCACCCCCCGTTTCCTCGTGTCCGGGCCCGTCCTCGTCCACGGGCCGTCGTCCCCGGTGCCGGTCCGCCCCGTGGACTTCCCCGACCAGGCACGCATACCCGCACCCGGGAAGCGTCATCCCGGCGCGGTGCGCGGCCGGTGGCGTTCCCCTTGCGTGCGCGTCACTCTACGGGTTGATGCCGGGCGAGAGGGAACCAGTCCGCGTCCCCGTGTGCATCTGCCCGGAACGTCCCCCTACCCTGCGGTAATCCGTTCTGGCAGGCTTCGTTCATGACTGCGCGCGCCGCCGACCGGGCCCGTTACGACCGGGCCACCGCCCATCTCGACGCCCCTCTCGCGATCGTGGACCTGGACGCCTTCGACGCCAACGCGGACGACATGCTCCGCCGGGCCGGCGGTAAGCCGATCCGGGTCGCGAGCAAGTCCGTGCGCTGCCGGGCGCTGCTCGAACGCGTCCTCGCGAAGGACGGCTTCACGGGTGTCATGTCGTTCACCCTCGCCGAGTCCCTGTGGCTGGCGCGGTCCGGTTTCGACGACGTCCTGCTGGCCTATCCGTCCGCGGACCGGGCCCGCTTCGCCGAGCTGACGAGTGATCCCAAGCTCGCGGCCGCGGTCACCGTGATGATCGACGACCCGGCGCAGCTGCGGCTGATCGACGAGTCCCGCTCGGGTGGCCGTGAAGTGGTGCGGGTGTGCCTGGAGTTGGACACCTCGCTGAGGCTGTTCGGCGGCCGGGTGCGGGTCGGTGCCCGCAGGTCGCCGCTGCACTCCCCCGCCCAGGTCGCCGACATGGCCCGGGCGGTGGCCCGCCGGCCGGGCTTCGAGGTGGTCGGGATCATGGCGTACGAGGGGCACGTCGCGGGTGTGGGCGACTCCGTGCCGGGGCGGCCGCTGCGCTCACGTGCCGTCCGGCTGATGCAGGCCAGGGCCCGCCGGGAGCTGGCGGAGCGGCGGGCCGCGGTGGTGCGGGCCGTCCGGGACGTGGTGCCGGGGCTGGAGTTCGTCAACGGCGGCGGGACGGGCAGCGTGCAGTTCACGGCCGCCGAGGAGTGCGTCACCGAGATCGGGGCCGGTTCGGGGCTGTACGTGCCGCGTCTGTTCGACAACTACACGTCCTTCACGGGGCGTCCGGCCGCGCTGTTCGCGCAGCCGGTGGTGCGCCGGCCGGGGGTCGGTGTGGTGACCGTGCTCGGCGGCGGCTATCCCGCGTCCGGTGTCGCGGGCACGGACCGGCTGCCGGTGCCGTACCTGCCCGAGGGCCTGCGGTACGACCCGCAGGAGGGGCCCGGCGAGGTGCAGACCCCGCTGCTCGGCTCCCCGGCCGACGATCTGCTGATCGGGGACAAGGTGTGGTTCCGGCACGCCAAGGCCGGGGAGCTGTGCGAGCGGTTCGACGCGCTGCATCTCGTGCAGGGCGACACGGTGACGGAGACGGTGCCGACGTACCGGGGCGAGGGTCACACGTTCCTGTAGCCGGGCCGGCCGGACGGGGGCACTCCCTTCCGGCCGGACGGGGCGCCGGGCTACAGCGGGGTGACGTACGCCCCGGAGATCCCGCCGTCGACCAGGAAGTCGGTGGCGTTCACGAAGGACGAGTCGTCGCTGGCCAGGAACGCGACGGCGGCGGCGATCTCGTCGGCCTCGGCGAACCGGCCGACGGGGATGTGGACGAGGCGCCGGGCGGCCCGCTCGGGGTCCTTGGCGAACAGCTCCTGCAGCAGCGGGGTGTTGACCGGCCCGGGGCACAGGGCGTTGACCCGGATGCCGTCGCGGGCGAACTGCACTCCCAGCTCACGGGACATGGCGAGCACGCCGCCCTTGGATGCCGTGTAGGAGATCTGGGAGGTGGCGGCGCCCATCCGGGCCACGAAGGACGCCGTGTTGATGATGGAGCCCTTGCCCTGCCGCCGCATGTAGGGGATGGCGGCCTTGCAGCACAGGTAGACGGAGGTGAGATTGACCTCCTGGACCCGCTTCCACGCCTCCAGGCCGGTCTCCAGGATGGAGTCGTCGTCGGGCGGTGAGATGCCGGCGTTGTTGAAGGCGATGTCGACGCTGCCGTAGGTGTCGTTCGCGGTCCTGAACAGCGCCTCGACCTGCTCGGCGTCGGTGACGTCGACCTTCACGAACGTCCCGCCGACCTCCTCGGCGACGGCCTTGCCGCGCTGCTCGTCGACGTCGCCGCAGACGACGTGCGCCCCTTCGGAGGCGAGCCGGCGGGCGGTGGCGAGGCCGATGCCGCTGCCGGCTCCGGTGATGACGGCCGTACGGCCGACGAGGCGACGGCACACGATTGCTTCGGTCACTGTGCGGGGCCCTCCGTGCTGATGAAGACGTTCTTGGTCTCGGTGAAGGCGGTCAGGGCGTCCGGTCCCAGTTCACGGCCGATGCCGGACTGCTTGAACCCGCCGAACGGGGTCCAGTAGCGGACGCTGGAGTGGGAGTTGACGGACAGGTTGCCGGCGCGGACGGCCTGCGAGACGCGCAGGGCGCGGCCGACGTCGCGGGTCCAGATGGAGCCGGACAGGCCGTAGTCGGTGGCGTTGGCCAGTCGTACGGCGTCCGCCTCGTCCTCGAAGGGGAGGACCACGGCGACGGGGCCGAAGACCTCCTCGACGGCCACGCGCGCCCGCGGGTCGACACCGGTGAGGACGGTCGGCGGGAACCAGAAGCCGGGCCCCTCGGGCGCCTTGCCGCGGATGCCGGGCGCCCGCGGGTCGACGTAGGAGCGGACCCGGTCGAGCTGGGCGCGGGAGATCAGCGGGCCCATCTGGGTCTGCTCGTCGGCCGGGTCGCCGACCCGCACGGCCTCGATCGCCGGGGCCAGCAGTTCCAGGAAGCGGTCGTGGACGGAGCGCTGGACGAGGATGCGGGTGCGGGCGCAGCAGTCCTGGCCGGAGTTGTCGAGGAAGGACAGGGGCGCGGCGGCCGCGGCGGCTTCGAGGTCGGCGTCGGCGAAGACGACGTTGGGGCTCTTGCCGCCGAGTTCGAGGGTGACGCGCTTGAGCAGGGCGGAGCCCTTCGCCAGGACCTGCTTGCCCACGGTGGTGGAGCCGGTGAACACGATCTTCGCGACGCCCGGGTGGGTGACCAGGGCGTCGCCCGTGACCGGGCCGTGGCCGGGCAGGACCTGGAACAGCCCTTCGGGCAGCCCGGCCTCCAGGGCGAGTTCCGCCAGCCGCAGGGCCGTCAGCGGGGTCGTCTCGGCGGGCTTGAGCAGGACGGCGTTGCCGGCCGCGAGCGCGGGGGCGGTGCCCCAGGCGGCGATCGGCATGGGGAAGTTCCAGGGGGCGATGACGGCGACGACGCCGAGGGGTTCGGGGATCGTCACGTTCAGGCCGCCGGCGACCGGGATCTGCCGGCCGGTGAGCCGCTCCACTCCCCCGGCCGCGTAGTCGAGCAGGTCGCGGACGTTGCCCGCCTCCCAGCGGGCGTTGCCGAGGGTGTGCCCGGCCTCGCGGACCTCGAGGCGGGCCAGTTCCTCGAGGTGGTCGTCGACGGTGGCGGCGAACCGGCGCAGCAGGCGGGCGCGTTCGCCGGGCGCGAGGGCGGACCATACGGCCTGCGTCCTCGTGGCGCGTACGACGGCCGCGTCCACGTCGGCGGCGCCGGCGGCCGGGACGGTGGCGACGACCTCTTCGGTGGCCGGGTTCAGGACCTGGAGCCGGTCGGATGCCTGGAGCTGGTCGGACAAGAAGGGCCTCACATGCGTTCGAAGGAGCGGCGCAGCTCCCAGTCGGTCACCGCGGCGTCGAAGGCGTCGAGTTCGACGCGCGCCATGTTGCGGTAGTGGGCGACGACCTCGTCGCCGAAGGCGGCCTTGGCGATGGGGCTGTTCTCCCAGAGTTCGGCGGCCTCGCGCAGCGTGGTGGGGACGTGCTCGAAGTCGGCGGTGTAGGCGTTGCCGGCGCAGGGCTCGGGCAGTTCCAGCTTCTGCTCGATGCCGTACAGACCGGCGGCGACGAGCCCGGCGACGGCGAGGTGCGGGTTGACGTCGCCACCGGGGAGCCGGTTCTCGAAGCGCAGGGAGCGGCCGTGGCCGACGACGCGCAGGGCGCAGGTGCGGTTGTCGCGGCCCCAGGCGACGGCGGTCGGCGCGAAGGAACCCGGCGCGAACCGCTTGTAGGAGTTGATGTTGGGTGCGTACAGCAGGGAGAAGTCGCGCAGGGCGGCGAGCTGGCCGGCCAGGAAGTGCCGCATGACCTCGGACATGCCGTCGGGCCCGGCCATGACGCTGTCGCCGTCGGCGTCGGCGAGCGAGAGGTGGATGTGGCAGGAGTTGCCCTCGCGCTCGTTGTACTTGGCCATGAAGGTGATCGAGACGCCCTCCTGGGCGGCGATCTCCTTGGCGCCGGTCTTGTAGACGGCGTGCTGGTCGCAGGTGACCAGGGCCGCGTCGTACCGGAAGACGATCTCGTGCTGGCCGGGGTTGCACTCGCCCTTGGCGGACTCCACGGTGAGCCCCGCGGCCGCCATCTCGTTGCGGATGCGGCGCAGCAGGGGCTCGATGCGGCCGGTGCCCAGCACCGAGTAGTCGATGTTGTACTGGTTGGCAGGGGTGAGACCCCGGTAGCCGGCGTCCCACGCCTGCTCGTAGGTGTCCTTGAAGACGATGAACTCCAGCTCGGTGCCGACGTTCGCCGTGTAGCCGTGCTCGGCGAGGCGCTCCAGCTGGCGGCGCAGGATCTGGCGGGGCGCGGCGGCCACGGGTGAGCCGTCCTCCCACGCGAGGTCGGCGATCAGCATCGCGGTGCCGGCGTTCCAGGGGACGCGGCGCAGGGTGGTGAGGTCCGGGTGCATGGCGAAGTCGCCGTAGCCGCGGTCCCAGGACGACATGGCGTAGCCGTCGACGGTGTTCATCTCGGTGTCGACGGCGAGCAGGTAGTTGCAGCCCTCGGTGCCGTGGTGCAGGACCTCGTCGAGGAAGAACCGGGCGGCGAACCGCTTGCCCTGGAGCCGGCCTTGCATGTCGGGGAAGGCCAGGACGACAGTGTCGATCTCACCGCCGGCGACGAGGGCGCGCAGCTCCTCGACGCTCAGCGGGGGTGTGCGGTCTGCCACGGGAGAGCCTCCATTCGGCTACTTCGGTCAGCCGGGAGCCATAAGGTATTGCGCAGGACCATTGATTGGGAAGGGGGTCCGGTGACATGTCGCGGACGGACACGGGGCACGGGGCGCCCGGGGCCGCCGACCGGCTGACGTCGGTCCTGCGGCCGGTGCGGGCCGGCAACGGCTTCGAGGAGGCCCTGGAGCAGATCCTCCAGGTGGTCAGGCTGGGCCTGGTGCCGGGCGGGGAGCGGCTGCCGGCGGAGCGGGAGCTGGCCGAGCGGCTGGGGATCAGCCGGGTGACGCTGCGCGAGGTGCTGAAGGTCCTCCAGGACCAGGGGCTGGTCGAGTCGCGGCGCGGGCGCTACGGCGGCACCTTCGTGCTGCCGCGCACCGAGACGCCCGGCGAGGAGGAGCTGCGGCGCCGGCTGAAGGACGTCGACGTGGAGGACGCGCTGCGCTTCCGTGAGGTCCTGGAGGTGGGCGCGGCCGGGCTGTGCGCGGCGCACGGGCTGGACGAGAAGCAGGCGGACCGGCTGCGTGAGGCGCTGGCCCGCACGCACGACGCGCCGCTGAGCGAGTACCGGCGGCGGGACACGCTGCTGCACCTGACCCTGGCCGAGCTGTCCGGCTCCCCCACGCTGACCGCGCAGTACGCGGCCGTCCGCGCGAGCGTCAACGACCTGCTGGACTGCATCCCACTGCTGGTGCGCAACCTGGAGCACTCGCAGCGGCAGCACAGCGCGCTGGTGGAGGCCGTGATCGACGGCGACGCCGAGGAGGCGCGGGAGATCATGCGCGAGCACTGCGCGGGCACGGCGGCGCTACTGCGGGGCTTCCTCGGCTGAGCGACGGCGCGGGCTTCCTCGGCGAAGCTGATCGCTGCGCGAGTTGACCGGGGACCGAGGCGCGACCGGGGACCGAGGCGTGACCGGGGACGGCCGGGGAAGGTTTTACGGGCGATTAACGCACGGGGCTTGCCTTCCCCGGACGGCGACCGCAAAGGTATGCATCCATTCCATTGCGCCGGAGCCCGGTCGTCGACCCCACCGTGCCCGGAACAGTCCGTGCCCGTCGCCCCGTGGGGAGTCCGCACATGTCCCAGGAATCCACCGACACCCCGTCCGCCGCGGAGGCGGACGACTATCTCAGCCGCAGAGCGCTGCGCCGCGGCAGCGCCGGCTGGGTGCTGCTGACCGGTCTCGGCGTCGCCTACGTGGTCTCCGGCGACTACTCCGGCTGGAACTTCGGCCTGGCCGAGGGCGGCTTCGGCGGCCTGGCGATCGCCATGGTGCTCATGGGCGCGATGTACGCATGCATGGTCTTCGCGCTCGCCGAGCTGTCCTCGATCCTGCCGACGGCCGGCGGCGGCTACGGCTTCGCCCGCCGGGCGCTCGGCCCCTGGGGCGGCTTCCTCACCGGTACGGCCATCCTCATCGAGTACGTGCTCGCGCCCGCCGCCATCGTCATCTTCATCGGCGACTACGTCGAGTCGCTCGGCCTGTTCGGTCTGGAGTCGGGCTGGCCGCTGTACCTGGTGTGCTTCGCGATCTTCCTCGGCATCCATCTGTGGGGCGTGGGCGAGGCGCTGCGGTTCAGCTTCGTCGTCACCGGCATCGCGGTCGCGGCCCTGGTCGTGTTCGCCCTGTCGGCGCTGCCCGAGTTCTCGTTCGGCGCGCTGGACGACATCCCGGTGGACCCGTCGGCCGCCGGGTCGAGTTCGTGGCTGCCGTTCGGTCTGCTCGGGATCTGGGCGGCGTTCCCCTTCGGCATGTGGTTCTTCCTGGGCGTCGAGGGCGTGCCGCTGGCCGCGGAGGAGACCAAGGAGCCGGCCCGGACGCTGCCGCGGGCCATCCGCTGGTCGATGGGCGTGCTGGTGGTCCTGGCCGTGGTGACCTTCTTCGCGGCGGCGGGGGCGCGCGGCTCGTCCGCGATCCAGGGCGCGGGCAACCCGCTCGTCGAGGCCCTCCAGCCGGACGGCGAGGCGACCACGCTGAGCCGGATCGTCAACTACGCGGGCCTGGCCGGGCTGGTGGCCTCCTTCTTCTCCCTGATCTACGCGGGCTCCCGGCAGCTGTTCGCGCTGTCCCGCGCCGGCTACCTGCCCCGCTTCCTGTCCCTCACCAGCCGCCGCAAGGCGCCCTACCTGGGCCTGCTCGTGCCCGGCAGCATCGGCTTCCTGCTGGCGGCGGCGTCCGGCAACGGCGCCAGGATGCTGAACATCGCCGTCTTCGGCGCGACGATCTCCTACGCGCTGATGTCCCTGTCGCACATCGTGCTGCGCCGCCGCGAGCCCGGGCTGCCGCGGCCGTACCGGACGCCGGGCGGGGTGGTGACCTCTTCCGTCGCGCTGGTGCTGGCGTGCGCGGCGCTGGTGGCGACGTTCCTGGTGGACGTGACGGCCGCGCTCATCGCGGTCGCGGTGTACGCCGTGGCCGTGGCCTACTTCGGGCTGTACAGCCGCAAGCACCTGGTGGCGAAGGCACCGGAGGAGGAGTTCGCGGCGCTGGCGGCGGCCGAGGCAGAGTTGACACGGGACTGAGCACAGCGGGAAGGAGCGGTCGTGAGCAGGCCGTTGATCGGGGTCAGCACCTATATGGAGGTCGGGGCGCGCTGGGGCGTGTGGGAGCTGGAGGCGGCCCTGCTGCCGGTGGGCTACCCGCGGCTGGTGCAGCGGGCGGGCGGCCTGGCCGCGATGCTGCCGCCGGACGACCCCGAGCACGCGGCGGCCGCCGTGGCCCGGCTGGACGGGCTGGTCGTCGCGGGCGGCCCGGACGTCGATCCGGTCCGCTACGGCGCCGAGCGCGACCCCCGCACGGGCCCGCCGGCGCCGGACCGCGACGTCTGGGAGCTGGCCCTGATCGACGCGGCGCTGGCGGCGGGGATCCCGCTGCTCGGGATCTGCCGGGGCATGCAGCTGCTGAACGTCGCCCTCGGCGGGACGCTCGTCCAGCACCTGGACGGGCACGCGGAGGTCGTGGGCGTCTTCGGCGGCCACCCCGTCAAGCCGGTGCCGGGCACCCTGTACGCCGCCGCCGTCCCGGAGGAGACGACCGTACCGACCTACCACCACCAGGCCGTCGACCGCCTCGGCGAGGGCCTGGTCCCCTCGGCCCACGCGGCCGACGGCACGGTGGAGGCGGTGGAACTCCCCACCGCCGGCTGGGTCCTGGGCGTGCAGTGGCACCCGGAGATGGGCGACGACGTGCGGGTCATGCGGGCGCTGGTGGAGGCGGCGGGCGGCTGATGCGCGGGTCGCGGGCCGGCGATCCGGCGCCTGCCCCACCTGCGCGCCCGGTCCCGGGCGGCGGCACCGGCGCCCTTCGGCCGCCCGGCAGGGCGTGGTCGACCTCCTCGGCGCCGCGCCGGTCGCGGCGGGCCGTCCCCGCCGAGCCGACGGCAGCCGCCCGTCCCGCCGACGGAAGGCGTTCTCCGGCGTACTCGGGCGCCGCCGGCCACGGGCCGAAGGCTCCCGCGGGTGCGGGCGGCGGATGATCGATCCGGCGGATCCGGGGGCCGCGCCCCGCGCCGGCCGCAAGCCGCGAGCGGCCGGTCCCGCGGGCGGAACCCCCTCCACCCCCGCGTCAGCGACAGCACGTCCCCTGGACGAAGCCCCTCCACCCCCGCGTCAGCGACAGCACGTCCCCTGGACGAAGCCCCTCCACCCCCGCGTCAACGACAGCACCGCCCCTGGACGAAGCCCCTCCACCCCCGCGTCAACGACAGCACGTCCCCTGGACGAAGCCCCTCCACCCCCGCGTCAACGACAGCACGTCCCCTGGACGAAGCCCCTCCACCCCCGCGTCAACGACAGCACCGCCCCTGGACGGAGCCCCCTCACCCCCGCGTCAGCGACAGCAGGTCCCGTGCCGGGCCGACCGGACGGTGGCCCGTCGGCCAGACCGCTCGCAGGTCACGGGCCAGGGAGACGCCGGACAGGGGGATGCCGACCAGACGGCGCATGGCCAGTTCCTCCCCCACCGCGAGTTCGCTGAGGACCGCGGGGCCGGCTCCGCTGACGGCGGCCGCCTTGACCGCCGTCGTCGAGGACAGTTCGATCAGCGGCCGGGCCAGTCCGCCCAGTGCCGCGTCCAGGACCTGCCGGGTGCCCGAGCCCTTCTCCCGCAGGATCAGCGGGGTCGCCCCGAGCTCCGCCGCGTCCAGCGGCCTGCGCCGCCGCGACCAGGCGTGTCCCGGCGCGGTGACCACGATCAGGTTGTCGTGGGCGATGACGACCGAGTCCAGCCCGGTCGGCACGGTCAGCCCCTCGACGAACCCGAGGTCCGCCTCGTCGGCCAGGAGCCGCTCCGCCACGGCCGCCGAGTTCCCGGCGTGCAGGGACACCGCGGTGTCCGGCCGCTGGGCGCGCAGGGCGAGCAGCCACCCCGGCAGCAGGTACTCGGCGATGGTCATGCTCGCCGCGACCCGCAGCCGCGAGTCCCGCCGTACGCGCAGGGCCTGTGCCCCGGCGTCGAACGCCTCCGCCGCCTCCACGACCCGCCGCGCCCAGTCCGTCACCAGCGCCCCGGCGTCGGTCAGCCGTGAGCCGCGCGGCGACCGGTCCACGAGCGCGACCCCCAACTGGCGTTCCATGGAGCGGATCCGGCTGCTCGCCGCCGGCTGCGTGATGCCCAGCTCCCGCGCCGCCCCGCCCAGACTGCCCAGCCGCGCGACCGCCAGCAGGAGTTCCATCGCGCCCAGATCGGGGACGCGGTGCGCCACGGACCCGGCACGGTACGTCTCCCCCGGCTGCTCGCTCATAAGGTCAGTTTATGTCGCCATAGGGAGAGGCTCCCTGGTGGGCCGGGCGGAACACCCCGACGCTGAGGCCATGGTCACCGCCGTCCGTCACCTCGGACCCCACTGGTACGCCGCCGTCATGGGCACCGCCGCCGTCGCCACCGCGGGCGCGGCGCTGCCCGTGCCCCGCGTCCCGGGCCTGCGCACCGTCTGCGCGGCCGTCTGGGCGCTGTCGCTGCTGCTGCTCCTCGCCCTGCTTTCGGCCCGCGCCCTGCACTGGGCCCACCACCGCGACCAGGCCCGTGCCCATCTCCTCGACCCGGCGGTGGCCCCGTTCTACGGCTGCCTGTCGATGGCCCTGCTCGCCGTCGGCGGCGGGGCCCTCACCGCCGGCCGCGTGTGGATCGGCGACCGGGCCGCGCTCGGCCTGGACGCCGTGCTGTTCACCGCCGGTACGGCGACCGGGCTGGCGGCGGCCGTCGCCGTCCCGTACCTGATGGCGGTACGGCACCGGGCCGAGGCGGCCCAGGCGACGCCCGTGTGGCTGCTGCCGCTGGTCGCGCCCATGGTGGCCGCGGCGACCGGTCCGCTCCTCGTGCCGCATCTGCCGCCGGGTCAGCTGCGCCGGACGCTGCTGCTGGGCTGCGTGGCGTTGTTCGGACTGAGTCTGCTCGCCACCGCGCTGATGCTGCCGCTCGTCTTCGCCCGGCTGATCACCGGGGGTCCGCTGCCGCTCGCGTCGACGCCGTCGCTGTTCCTGGTGCTGGGGCCGCTCGGGCAGTCCACGACCGCCGTCGGCGCGTTCGCGGACGCCGCCCCGGGCGCGTTGCCCGCCCCGTACGCCGACGGCTTCGGTGTGCTCGCCGTGCTCTACGGCGTGCCCGTGACGGGTTTCGCGCTGCTGTGGCTGGGGCTGGCCGCCGCGCACGTCGTCCGGGCCCGGCAGCACGGCATGGGCTTCGCGATGACCTGGTGGGCGTTCACCTTCCCGGTCGGCACCTGTGTCACCGGCGCGGCGGCGCTCGCCCGGCACACCGGGCTGTTCGTCTACGACGGGCTCGCCGTGGGCCTGTACGGCCTGCTGGTCGCCGCCTGGGCCGTCGCCTCCGTGCGCACCGCGCGCGGGCTGCTCAGCGGAGCGCTCCTCGCAGCGCCCCGGCCAGCACCCGTGGCGCCTCGGCCAGTGACGGTCCGTACCACGTCAGGTGCCGTCCGCTGACGAGTGCGCAGGGCACCGGGGCGAACGCCTCGGGCCCGTCGCCGGCCGTGAAGCGGTACGGCTCGTCCGGGAGGACGACCACGTCGGGGGCCGCCGCGCGCAGGTCGTCCAGCGGGACGCGCGGGTAACGCTCCGGATGGCCGGCGTACCGGTGGTCCACGCCGAGGCGGGCGAGGACGTCCCCCGCGAAGGTGTCGCGGCCCAGCACCATCCAGGGCCGCCGCCACACCGGCACGACGGCCGTCACCCGGCGCGGGAGCCCGCACGGGGCCGCCCAGGCGGCCTCCGCCTCGTCCAGCCACCGCGGGCGCGTCCGCACCCCGCACGCGTCCAGCACCCGCGCCAGCTCACGGAAGGACGCGGGTACGTCCCGCACCTCGGTCAGCAGGACACCGACGCCCGCGGCGCGCAGCGCGTCGAGGTCGGCGGCGCGGTTCTCCTCCTCGTTGGCGACCACCAGGTCGGGCTCGAGGGCGGTGATCCGGTCGAGCGCGGGGTTCTTGGTGCCGCCGACCCGGGTGACGTCCAGGCCGTGGGGGTGGGTGCACCAGTCGGTGGCGCCGACGAGGAGGCCGGGCGCCGACACGTCGACGGCCTCCGTCAGCGACGGCACCAGGGAGACGACGCGCATCAGCGGCGCGGCCGGTCCCGGACCGCCTCGATGTGCTCGGCCACGGCGACGACGACGATCCGGGTCTCCGGCACGGTCGCCCGCCACCGGTGGCGCACCCCGCCGGTCAGATACAGGGTGTCGCCGCGGCCCAGGCGGTAGGCGCGGCCCTCGGCCTCGATCTCCACGGCACCGTCGGCGACGTACATCAACTGGTCGTTGCGGTGCTGCAGTTCCCGCCCGGCATCGTGGTCGCCGGTGTACTCGGAGGCGTGCATCTGGTGGTGACCGCGCACCAGCGACCGGGTGCGCGGCTCCGGTGCCGGGTCGGTGGTGTCGGCGCGGACGACGTCGACGCTGCACGCCGGGTCGGCGGCGGCGAGGAGTTCCACGGCGGTCGTGCGCAGCGCGTCGGCGACCTTCTCCAGGGAACTCTGGCTGGGGCGCGCCCGGTCGTTCTCGACCTGGCTCAGGAAGGGCACGGACAGGCCGCTGCGCCCGGCCACGACGGCGAGCGTCAGGTTCAGGGCACGACGGCGCCGGCGCACCGCCGCGCCCACCCGGAGGGGCTGCTCTTTGTGGTCGCCCATCGCTTCGGCTCCCTCCTTCGCTCGCCGGTCCGTCCACCTCGCGCCGGCCGTCCGGCGCGCACCTTTCGTTGGGTTCTCTGCACCCTACGCATGTTCGGCAAACCGTTTCATGCGCCCGTCGCATCGACGGCACATCGGGGGGAGCGCGACCCGCCGGATCGCGCCAGGACCACCGGCCGCCGGACGCGTCACGGGCCGGGACGCGCGCCCCGGCCACCGCCCCGGCGGACATGACCCGCTGCCTTGTTCAATGCGCCTGCCGCCCCCCGTGTTCCCTCGGCGCCGGGGACCGACGGCCCAGCTCCCGGGGCCGGGCGCAGCCGCGCGCCCAGCGGTGAAACCGGCCCGGGGCAGCGGCGTTCGGGGACCCCGGTCGGGCGGGGAAGGTCGCCCTGCGTGGTTGGCCGGATCCTTTTCGTAGGGGTGGTGCCGCCCCGGAGACGGAAAACCCCGAGGGGCGGGCGCGCGGTACGAAGGGGAAGAACGTACGGCGTGACCCGCCCCTCGGGGGCGGCGGTCGGGTCCGTCAGGTCACCCGGCCGCCTGGCTCTTGTGCTCCGATCCGGCGACCGGGGCCCACTTGTCGACCAGCCCGGGGTCGCGGTCCAGCCAGGCGCGCACGGCGTCCTGCTCCTTGCCCTTGCCGGCCCTGGTGATCTCCGACTCCAGACCGGTGAGCTGCTTCTCCGTCATGGAGAAGTCCTTCAGCCACGCGCCGACCTCGGGGTTGTCCTCGGCGAAGCCGTCGCGGGAGAGGGTGTGCACCTCGTCGCCCGTGCCCCAGGCGCCCTTGGGGTCCTTGAGCTTCTTCAGGTCGTAGTCGCTGTACGCCCAGTGCGGCGACCAGAGCGTGACGACGATGGGCTCCTTCTTGGCGTACGCCCGCTTGAGCTCGGCGAGCATCGCGGGCGTGGAGCCGTCCACGACGTCGTACGAGCCCTCCAGGCCGTACTCCTTGAGGACCTTGTCCTTGAGCAGGCCCATCATCCCGGCGCTCGGCTCGATGCCGACGATCTTGCCCTTGAGGTCGGCGGACTTGTCCTTCAGGTCCTCGAGCGAGTTCACGTCCTTCATGTACGAGGGGACGGAGAGCTCCAGCGAGGTGGGGCCGTACCAGGAGCCGAGGTCGTCGAGCTTGTCGCCGTACTTCTTCCAGTACTCCTCGTGCGTGACGGGCAGCCAGGAGTCGGTCTGGAAGTCGATCTGCCCGGTGGCGAGGCCGGTGTAGAGCGGCCCGGCGGCGTACTGGGTGGTCGTGACGTCGAAGCCGCGCCGCTCCAGCAGCTCCTTCCACAGGAACGTGGAGGCGATGCCCTCGTCCCAGGGGATGTAGCCGAGCTTGATCTGCCGGCCCTCACCGATGTTCGTGGCGGACGCCTCGGTGGTGCCGGAGGAGGGGCGGAAGACGCCCATGCCGCCCGCGACGAGGGCCAGCACGGCGACGCCGGCCACCGCGACGACCGGGCGCGGCCGGTGGTTCCAGGCCATTCGGGTGCCGGTCACGCGGGCCTTGGCGGCGCTGCGGCGGCCGAGCGGGGAGATCTGCGTGCCGAGGGCGCCGGTGACGCGGTCGAGGTAGATGGCGAGGACGACGATGCCGACGCCCGCCTCGAAGCCGAACCCGATGTCGAGCTGGCCGATGGCCTCGTTGACCGCGCCGCCCAGGCCGCCGGTGCCGACCATGCCGGCGATGACGACCATCGACAGGCTCAGCATGATGACCTGGTTGACGCCCGCCATGATCGTCGGCAGGGCCAGCGGGAGCTGGACGCGCAGCAGGGTGTCGCGGGGCGTGGTGCCGAAGGCCTCGGCGGCCTCCACCAGTTCGCCGTCGACCTGCCGGATGCCCAGCTCGGTCATGCGGACGCCGGGGGCGAGCGCGAAGATCAGGGTGGCGATGACACCGGCGGCGGTGCCCAGCCCGAAGAACAGGATGGCCGGGATGAGCAGCACCATCGACGGCATCGTCTGGAGCAGGTCCATGACGGGCCGCAGCACCGCGCCGACCGTCCTGGAGCGGGCCGCCCAGATGCCCAGCGGGACCGAGATCACCAGGGCGATGACGGTCGCGACCAGGACCAGGGCCAGCGTGGACATCGCCCGGTCCCACAGGTCGAGCGAGTCGATCAGGGCGAATCCGGCGAAGGCGAGGACGCCCGCGACCAGTCCGCGCAGCCACCAGGCCAGCACGGCGAGGATGCCCGCGAGGAGCAGGGGTTCGGGTGCGGTCAGGACGGTGTTCACACCGTCGTACATGCCTTCCACGACGGCCTTGACGGCGTCGAAGAGCCAGCCCATGTGGGCGACGAGCCAGTCGACACCGGAGTCGACCCAGTCGCCGAGACGCAGCCTAGGCACGGGCGGTCACCTTCCCCTCGGGGTGGTCGCAGGGGGAGGGATCGGCGCTCTCGTCGCCGAGGAAGCCGATGAGCCGGCGGCGCGGTACGACGCCGACGACCCGGCCCGACTCGTCCACGACCGAGACGCGGTGCGTGAGCCGGGTGCTGATGGCGCACAGCTCGGCGAACGTCGTGTCGGGGGTCGCGGTCTCGCACGCGCACAGCGGGGTGTCCGCGGTGACGGCGGTGTCCATGAGCGCGCTCGCGGTGAGCACGCGGGAGCGGTCGACGTCCTGGATGAAGGAGGCGACGTAGTCGTTCGCGGGGCGCAGCAGGATGTCCTCGGCGGTGCCGGTCTGCACGATGCGCCCGTCGCGCATGACGGCGATGCGGTCGCCGAGCCGCATGGCCTCGTTGAGGTCGTGGGTGATGAAGACGATGGTCTTCTTCAGGGTCTTCTGGAGCTGGAGGAGCTGGTCCTGCATGTCACGGCGGATCAGCGGGTCGAGCGCGCTGAACGACTCGTCCATGAGCAGCAGGTCGGCGTCGGTGGCGAGGGCGCGGGCGAGGCCCACGCGCTGCTGCATGCCGCCGGACAGCTCGTCGGGCCAGGACTTCTCCCAGCCGCCCAGGCCGCACAGCCGCAGTGCCTCGGCGGCGCGTTTCTCCCGCTCGGCGCGGGGTACCCCCTGCACGGCCAGGCCGTAGGCGGCGTTCTCCAGGACGCTGCGGTGCGGGAAGAGAGCGAAGTGCTGGAAGACCATGCTGATCTTGTGGGCGCGGACGTCGCGCAGCTCGCGGTCGCCGAGCGCCGTCAGGTCCTGCCCGTCGAAGCGGACGTGGCCCGCGGTCGGCTCCAGCAGGCCGTTCAGCATGCGCAGCAAGGTGGACTTGCCGGAGCCGGACAGGCCCATGACGACGAAGATCTGGCCGGGTTCGACGGTGAAGGAGGCGTCGATCACGGCGGCGGTGGTGCCGTCGGCGCGCAGCTCCTCACGGTCGGATCCCTGGCGGAGCCGTTCGACGGCCTGGTCCGGTCGTCTGCCGAACACCTTGAACAGATGGTCGGCCTCAAGCCTGGATGACACGGGTACCTCTTGTCTCGACGGCGGGTGGACGGAGCGGCCTGCGCAACAGTTGCGCAGGGAGCATCCCGAGGCCGCCCCTGCCCTGGTTCCATGACCACAAACGCACAAGTGGCCCAGCCCACAGGATTGCCACACAGCGTGCCCGGACGCTCACGCGCGGGCCGCTGTCGGTGCCGTGCGGCATGATGCGTGCGTGACCGGACGACTGATGCTCCTCGACACCGCCTCGCTGTACTTCCGCGCCTACTTCGGCGTCCCGGACTCCGTGAAGGCCCCCGACGGCACCCCGGTGAACGCCGTGCGCGGGCTCCTCGACTTCATCGACCGCCTCGTCAAGGACCATCACCCGGACGAGCTGGTGGCCTGCATGGACGCCGACTGGCGGCCGCAGTGGCGGGTCGACCTGATCCCCTCCTACAAGGCGCACCGCGTCGCCGAGGAGCACGAGGCGGGCCCCGACGAGGAGGAGGTCCCCGACACGCTGTCGCCGCAGGTGCCGGTGATCGAGGCGGTCCTGGACGCGCTCGGCATCGCCCGCGTCGGCGTCGAGGGGTACGAGGCGGACGACGTGATCGGCACGTTCACCGCGCGCGCGAAGGGCCCGGTCGACATCGTCACCGGCGACCGCGACCTGTACCAGCTGGTGGACGACGCGCGCGGCGTCCGCGTGCTGTACCCGCTGAAGGGCGTCGGCACCCTGCAGCTCACCGACGAGGCGTGGCTGCGCGAGAAGTACGGCGTCGACGGCCGGGGGTACGCGGACCTGGCGCTGCTGCGGGGCGACCCGAGCGACGGCCTGCCGGGGGTGCCGGGGATCGGTGAGAAGACGGCGGCGAAGCTGCTCGCGGAGTTCGGCGACCTGGCCGGGATCATGGCGGCGGTCGACGACCCGAAGGCGAAGCTGACGCCCTCGCAGCGCAGGCGGCTGGACGAGTCCCGGCCCTATGTGGCGGTCGCGCCGACCGTGGTGCGGGTCGCGGCCGACGTCCCGTTGCCGGACGTCGAGGTGGCCCTGCCGCGCGCCCCGCGCGACGCGGAGGCGCTGGAGGCGCTGGCGGCGCGCTGGGGGCTCGGCGGCTCGCTGCAGCGGCTGCTCACGACGCTGGCCGAGTGACGGGCGCGGCCGCCCCGGACGCATGGGGACGGCCGCGACGGGGCAGTCGGCCCGCACTACGCCGTGCACGGCCGTACGAGACGGCCCATGTACCCCGCACGACCCGATCGAGGTGCTAACTTAGGTAAACCTAAGCTCATGAGAGGGAGGCCGTCATGGCTGAACGCCCTGCCCGCAAGCCGCGGAAGGTCCGCTCCGCGCAGGTCGTCCGTACCGAACGGCTGTCCCCGCACATGCAGCGCGTGGTGCTCGGAGGCGAGGGCCTCGCCGACTTCTCGGCGGACACCTGCACGGACCACTATGTGAAGATCCTCTTCTCCCCGGAGGACGTGAGCTACCCCGAGCCCTTCGACCTGGAGCGCATCCGCGAGGAGCTTCCGCGCGAGCAGTGGCCGGTCACCCGGACGTACACCGTGCGGGCCTGGGACCCCGAACACCGTGAGCTGACGCTGGACTTCGTCATCCATGGCGACGAGGGCCTGGCGGGCCCCTGGGCGATGCGCACCCAGCCCGGTGAGACGGTGCGGTTCCTGGGCCCCGGCGGCGCCTACGCCCCCGACCCCGAGGCCGACTGGCATCTGCTCGCCGGCGACGAGAGCGCCCTGCCCGCCATCGCCCGCTCCCTGGAGTCGCTGCCCGCCGGCGCCGCCGCGTACGCCTTCGTGGAGGTCGCCGGCCCCGAGGAGGAGCAGAAGATCGATTCGGACATCGACGTCGTCTGGCTGCACCGCGGCTCCCGCCCGGTCGGCGAGGCCCTGCTCGACGCCGTGCGCTCCTTCACCTTCCCCGAGGGCCGCCTCCACGCCTTCGTCCACGGCGAGGCCCACTTCGTCAAGGAACTGCGCCACCTGCTCCGCGTGGAGCGGGGCGTCCCGCGCGAGGCTCTGTCGATCTCCGGCTACTGGCGCCTCGGCCACAACGAGGACGGCTGGCAGGCGTCGAAGCGGGACTGGAACGCGCGGATCGAGGCCGAACAGGAGGGGGCGACGCCGGCGGCGTAGCCCGGCGGCCCTCTCTTCCTTCCCCGGTGCCGGACGAGCCGACGGCACCGGCGGGCGGCAGCGCGCACGTCGGACGGCGGACACGTCCCATGCGCCGGAGCGCACGCCCTGTTCGGCGGCCGGAAACCGTCGCATGGTGCGAAGCAGGGTTCCCGTGAATCCGGAGAACAGCTCCACCAGTTTGAACAGTTGACGAAACGCACGGTGGCGAAGGAAGGTGTAGGTGATCCACGACCGCGTCGCCGACGCCGCGGTCGTGGCGTGGTGACCACCGATCACCTGTACCGTCCGGCGGTCGCCTCGGAGGTCTTGACTGACGGCACCACACGGCGCGCGATCGACGATGCCCCACTCGGCCGGTTCCGTCAGCGAGCCTCATCCGTGCACGAGTCAGCCATACCGCGGCAGCAGCATAGGGAAGCACAGCGCGTAGTTCCTGGACTTGGTCGACTCCGCCACTCGGAGGGCTTCGTGAAGGGCTCTGTTCCCGCTTGGTCGCCCTGGGCTCCGTCCCGCGACGGTGCTCGGGGGTCGTGGGCCGGCCGCCCGCGCGGAGGAACCGACCTTGTCCGCGGACCTCTGATTCCGGGAGAGGCTCATGCCCCAGAACGTCGCCATAAACTTACCCATTCCGTCCCGGATGAATCCCGGTCTGACAGCCGCCAGGGACCGACATCTGGAGTGGATGCGCCGCCATGGACTCGTGGTGGGCCACATCGCCGCCCGCCGCTACCTGTTCTCGGCGGTGGCGGACCTGGCCGCCTACAGCTACCCGGATGCCGTCGGCGAGGACCTCGACCTGGCCTTCGACACGATGGGCTGGTTCTTCCTGTTCGACGACCTCTTCGACGTACCTGAGGGATGCGAGGCCGACGAGGCCGTCGACGTCTGCCAGCAGCTCATCGCGCTCCTCAGCGGTGGTACGCGGCCGCGCCCCGACAGTGAGCCGCCCCTCGTGACCGCCTTCACGGACATCTGGCGCCGCACCCGGGCGGGCATGTCCGAGGAATGGCGGCTGCGGGCCGCCCACAACTGGGTCGACTACCTGGTCGGCAACCTGACCGAGGAGATCGACCGGCGCACCTGGGTCCCCCAGGACTTCGCCACCCGGATGCGGATAGGACACCGCACCCTGGGACTGATTCCCTCGCTGGACCTCGCCGAGCGGCTCGGGCACTTCGAGATTCCGCCGCTCGTCTGGCACAGCAGCCACCTGGACGCGATGCGCCGGGCCGCCGTCGAGGCCGTCAAGCTCATCAACGAGATCATGTCCCTGGAGAACGACGACGCGCGCGGGGACCCGAACCTCGTGCACTGCCTGATGCGGCAGCGCGACTGCTCCCGGCAGGAGGCCATCCCGATGGCCGTCGCCCTCGTCCAGACCTCGGTCGCCCGGCTCCACGAACAGGCCCGGACGATCCCGTTGGTCTCCTCCCGGCTCGGGCTCACGGGCGCCCAGTCCGAGAAGCTCCACCGTTATGCGACGGCCATGCTCACATGGATACGCGGCAGCTACGACTGGAGCCGGAGCAACGGCCGCTACTCCCCCCTCACGGCCAACGCCCTGCGCCCGGACGAGTCGGGTCAGCTCCACCCCACGAACCTGGCTCCGGTGTCCCGCTAGCCTCTCGTAGGCTGGGCGGCGATGAGACGCCGTACGCCGCCCCCGCCCTCTCCCCTGCCGCAGCTCCACGGGGTGGATCCGATGCGCGTGCGGCTGCCCGCCGCGGACGGCTGGGCGACCGTTCGGGACCATCTCGTGGAGCGCCTCTCCGCCGGGTCCGCCGTCATCGACGGCATGCTGGACACGGGACGGATCGTGGACTCCGCCGGGCACCCGGTGGCACGCGACACCGCGTACGCCCCCGGGATGTACGTCTGGTTCCACCGGGAGCTCGCCGCCGAGGAGCAGGTGCCCTTCCCGATCGAGGTCGTCCACCGGGACGAGCACGTGGTGATCGCCGACAAGCCGCACTTCCTGGCCACCACACCCCGCGGCAGCCACGTCGCCGAGACGGCGCTCGCCCGGCTGCGGCGGGACCTCGGCGTACCGACGCTCGGCGCGGCGCACCGGCTGGACCGTCTGACGGCGGGACTGGTGCTGTTCACGGTCCGGCCAGAGGAGCGCGGGGCCTACCAGTCGCTGTTCCGCGACCGGCAGGTGGCGAAGGAGTACGAGGCGGTGGCCCCGTACGGCCCCGGGCTGGACCTGCCCCGCACCGTGCGCAGCCGCATCGTGAAGGAGCGCGGGGTGATGGCGGCCCGGGAGGTGGCGGGCGAACCCAACGCGGTCAGCCGCATCGAGCTGGTGGAGCACCGCGACGCACGCGCCCGCTACCGTCTCATCCCCCGCACCGGCCAGACGCATCAGCTGCGGGTGCACATGAACGCCCTGGGGGTGCCGATCCTGGGCGATCCGCTGTACCCGGTGGTGACCGGCCCGGTCGCGCCCGGTGACTTCCGGCGCCCGCTCCAACTGCTCGCGCGGACGCTGGAGTTCACCGACCCGATCACCGGGCGCCGGCACCGGTTCGTCAGCTCGCGTGTCCTGGAGTCCTGGTCGTCGTACGACGCCTGGGCCGCCGCCTGACCCGGTGCCCCGCGGGGGGTCACTCGCCACGCCACCAGCGCAGGAAGCGCCGCAGCAGACCGGGCCGGGCGGACGGCTCGGGCGGCGCCGCGGGTGCCGTGGCGGCGGGCGCCGGGATCCTCGCCTGCCGTTCCGGCGTACCGACCTGCCAGGTGCTGACGCGCGGCGAGGCGAGCGGATGCGCGGGCCGGGCCATCACGTCCTGCTGCGGCTTGGGCGCGAACTTCACCGGCAGCTCCACCAGATGCCGGTTCGAGATGGACGACGACCAGCGCAGCTCGTCCTCGGGGCAGGCGAGCTGCACATCCGGCAGCCGGGTCAGCAGGGCGTCCACCCCGACGTCGGCGATCGCACGGCCGATGTCCTGCCCCGGGCATTCGTGCGGGCCCCCGCCGAAGGCGAGATGGGACCGGTTGCCCTGCATATGGGCGGAGAGGTCGGGCCGGACCCGGGGGTCGACGTTGCCCGGCGCGATCCCCATGATCAGGGCGTCGCCCTTGCTGATGTGCTCCCCGCCCAGCTCCGTGTCGTGTTTGGCGACGTACGGCAGGACGGTGCTGAACGGCGGCTCGTCCCAGAGGGACTGCTCGACCGCCTCGGGGACCGTCATCTGCCCGCCCTTGAGCTGCGCCCGGAATCGCGGGTCGGTCAGCACCACCCGCAGCACGTTGGCGATCAGGTTCGCGGTCGCCTCGTAGGCGGCGACCAGGATGATCCGCAGGTGCTGGCTGACCTCGTCGTCGGTGAGCCGTGCCGGATGGCTGATCAGATGGCTGGTGAAGTCGTCCGCCGGCTCGGCGCGCCGGCGGGCGGTCAGCCGCATCAGGACGTCCATCAGATACGCGTTGCTGGCGATGGCGGTCTCGCTGCCCTTGGGCATGTCACGGGCGGCCTGCACGATCCGGTCGTTGTACTCGTCGGGCATGCCGAGGATCTCGCACATCACCATCATCGGCAGGTGCTCGGCGAACCGGCTCACCAGATCGGCGCTTCCGGCCTCGCAGAACTGGTTCACCAGGTGCTGCGTGGCCCGGTTGATGTACCGGCGGATCCCGCGGTGGTCGATGCTCGAGATGGCGCCGGTGACCGCGCCCCGCAGCCGCAGGTGCTCGTCGCCCTCGGCGTGGACGCAGATGGGCTGCCAGGCGAAGTGCGGCATCATCGGGTGGTCGGGCTTGACCGTGCCGTCCTGGAGGGCGGACCACAGCCGGGTGTCGCGGCAGAACTGCGAGGGGCTGCGCACCATGTGGAGGTTCTCCGCGTGGCCGAGCACCACCCAGATGGGCACGTCGTCGTGGAGCAGCACCGGGGCCACGGGCCCGTGTTCGGCGCGGAGCTTCTCGTACACGGCTCCCAGGTCCTCCGCCTCGGGCCCGTACAGCCGCCGCAGCCCGCCGGGGCCGATGCCGTGTGCGGGGCAGCCCGGGGGCGGGGTGGCCGTGGGATCGTCCATACCGGTCGGGAAAGGGGATTCAGACGTCACGATGGTCGCTCCGAAGCGAGGTTGTCCGGTTGCAAGAGGTCGGGGGGAGGACCCGGTCGGCACCAGGGGGACGGCTCGACCGGTGCGTGGCTCACACAGGCGTCTTCGCCGTCGCCAGCGCGTGCAGGAAGTGCATCAGGGTCATCAGGACGTCCCGGCTGGAGGCCCGGCGGCGGACGTCGCACTCGACGATGGGGATCTCCTCGGCCAGGTCGAGGGCCGTGCGCAGCTCGGAGACGGCGTAACGGGGCGCGTCCGGGAAGGTGTTGACCGCCACGACGAAGGGCACACCGCGTTCCTCGAGCCGCCCTATGACGTCGAAGCTGACCTCCAGGCGGCGGGTGTCGGCCAGGACGACCGCGCCCAGCGCGCCTTCGAACAGCCCGTTCCACAGGAACCAGAAGCGTTCCTGGCCCGGGGTGCCGAACAGGTACAGCACGAGCTGTTCCGTGATGCTGATGCGGCCGAAGTCCATGGCGACCGTGGTGGCCGTCTTGGTGTCCGAGCCGTAGTTGTCGTCGACGCCGATACCGGCCTGCGTCATGGTCTCCTCGGTGGTCAGCGGTTTGATCTCGCTGACCGACCCGACCATGGTCGTCTTGCCGACGCCGAAGCCACCCACGATCACGATCTTGACCGCGGCCTCGGCCGTCTGCGGCAGTTGGTCCTCGGTCCGTGGACCAGGGACGACGTCAGAGCCTTTGAAGTCCATGCATCACCGCTTCGAGGATTGAACGGTCGGCGACTGCCTGGCGCACGATCGGCGCGCGGGCGGTCACCAGCCCGGCCGTGAGCATGTCGGTGAGAACGACCGTCATCATGCTGAACGGCAGGCTGAGATAGGCCGAGAGTTCGGCCACGGACAGGGGGGCCGTACACAGCCGGAGCAGTGCCGCTTGCTCCGGTGTGGCCGAGGGCGGGGGGTCGGCGCGCGCCACGATCAGCGTGACGAGGTCGAGGTCCCCGTCCCGCTCCCCGCCGTCGGGGCCGGCCACGACGAACAGCCGTTCCGGGTTCTTCTGCTTCCCGGCGGGTGCGGGCGGTGGAGGTAAGTGTTCCTGGGGTTCGCGCCGCCGGCGTTTCGGAGGAGTCATACGGTCTGCCCGTTCCGCCGGGGCGGACTGGTGAGATGGGCGCCGATGCGGGCCACGAGGTCGGACATGCGGTTGCTCATCAGGCCGGGCTCGGCGAACGTGTCGGACAGGACGGCGAGATAGGCGTTGGCGCCGGCGGCCATCAGATAGAAGTAGCCGCCGTTGATCTCGATCAGGACCATCTTCATCTTGCCGTCGCTCTTCGGGATCTCCTGGGCGACCGCGCTGGCCAGGCTCTGCAGGCCGGCGCAGGCCGCCGCGACCCGGTCGGCGGTGTCGGGTTCGCCGCCGTAGCGGGCGATGCGCAGACCGTCGGCGGACAGCACGACGATCATCTGGATGCCTGGTACGCCGTCGTAGAGCTCCTTGAGCATCCAGTCGAAGTTGGCACGCTGCTGGATCACTTGAGGTCCCCCTCGTCATCGGCCTCGGGGCGGGCCGGTTGGGTTCGCGGTTGGAGTGTGAGCGGGTCCGGCTTGTCCTTGAGTCCGTTCCAGAACGCCTCCACCCAGGCGCCGGGCACGGGCTCGTCCTCCGCCGGTGCGGCGGGCTCGGGCTCGGCCGCGCGCGTCGACCAGATCGTCGGACGGCCCTCCCGCTCGGCCTGCTCGATGGCCGCCTGCTCGGCGATCCGCTTGCTGAGCGGGGTCTTCACCCGGCTGCGGCGCTGGGGCAGTCCGTTCGCGGTCCACTCCGTGACGACGGGGACGTCGTCCTCCATGGAGACCGCCGCGGGGATCCTGGGGCTGGTGGGGCGGCGCTTCTTGGGGGCGCGCTTGGGTCCTTCGAGCACGTCGGGGCCCTCCGCCTTGGGGGCGGCGCCGGCGCCGATGCCGTGGGCGAGACCGGGAGCCGGCTCGGTGGTCATCATGTCGCGCGGCACGACGAGGACGGCGCGGACACCGCCGTACGCCGACGACCGCAGCGAGACCTGCATGTTGTACGCCGTGCACAGGCGTCCCACGACGGCCAGGCCGAGGCGCGGGGACTCGCCGAGCTCCTGGAGGTCGGTGCCCTGCTTGGCCCGTTCGAGCATGCCCTCGACCCGGGCGCGGGCCTCCTCGCTGAGGCTGACCCCGGCGTCCTCGATCTCGATGGCGACGCCGGTCTGCACCTCGGTGGCGGTGACGTGCACCTTGGTCTGCGGCGGCGAGTACCGCGTGGCGTTGTCGAGGAGTTCGGCGGCGGCGTGGATGACCGGCTCGACGGAGATGCCGGCGATGTTGACCTTGGCGATCGAGTCCAGGCTGATGCGCCGGTACTCGAGGATGCGGGACATGGCGCCGCGCAGCACGCTGTACAGCGGGACGGGGTCGGGCCACTGCCGTCCGGGGCGGCCGCCGCCGAGGACGGAGATGGAGTCGGCGAGGCGGCCGATCAGCATGGTGCCGTGGTCGATGCGCAGGAGGTCGTCGAAGACCTCGGGGTTGCGCCCGTGGTCCTCCTCCATCTCCCGCAGTTCCACGGCCTGCTGGTGGACGATCGACTGGACGCGGCGGGCGATGCTGACGAAGGAGCGCTGCGCGGAGTCGCGCAGGGCTTCCTCGTGGTCGACGAGGTCGATCATCTGGCGCACGAACTCCACCTGCACCGGGGGGAGTTCCGCGTACGACGGATCGATCTCCCCCAGGTCCCGCATCACCTCGTACGGCGAGGCGCCGCACCGCAGCCGGTGGATGGCGGCCGGCGTGATCTCCGTGGCGAGGCGGACCATCTCCTCCTCGTGGGCGGCGACGCGTCGTTCCAGATACGCGATGTGACGGGCGTGCTCGGCCTGCGCGTCCCGCAGGGCACGTCCACGGCGGACCGCCTCGGCCGCACAGGCCAGCACGAGCGCCAAGGCCACGGCACCGCACACACCGACGGCCGTCCGGGCCGGTTCCGCCACGACGGCGACGGCGGCTCCGGTGGCCGCGGCCATCGCTATGGCCGGCAGCAGAAGCACGCGCGCATAAGGGAGTTCACGCCGACGGGTCGGGGATTGAACGCTCACCATGTGGGCCCTCTGAAATGGATCGAGTGGGTGTAGGGAGGGTTTGCAGGGGGGTATGTCATGGGTATGTCGGACTTCTCCGATGTTTAGGGAACAAGCGCACGAATACACCTCAACTCGGTGCGCTGCGGGCGAGCTTAGTCCGACCGGATCATCGCCGTGTCATATTCAGCAAGCACCTGAAACGGCCCGTGCGGCAGGAGTACGCTCGGCTCTTTTGCACGCTGGGCACACATTCGAACACGGAATGTCATGACGTACGCGTGTGCGAATACCACTCACGTGAAGGCCCCGTTTCCGGGGCGGCGAGAGCGGGGAGAGGCAGGCGGGACGGGCGGGGCACGCCTGGCGGATGTGGCGCGCGAGACGAACCGAACACACGCCCTGCCCCGACCGGATCGAAGAGGTCCGGGAATCCGCGTCGAAGGGGTCCGGGAAACACGAAAGGCAAGGAGTCAGGCACTCCTTGCCACTTTCAACTTATAGCGCACAGGGGGCCTTGCGGCAAGGCCCCCTCGATGGCGCACAATCTCCGGTCTGACCAGCAAACACTCCCGGCGCCTCGGCGACCTCGGATCGGAGACCCCGCTTGCACCCTCTCCCCACCACCGCGTTCGCCCTCGACGACCGTCGACGGGCCAAGGCCGGCCCCGAGCTGATCGCCGACGACGACCGGCACTTCGCCGCCATCGCCCGCTGCCTCGAGGAGACGACGGCCGACCTCACCGAGCGGCTCGCCGCCGAACGCAGAGCGGAGGGCGGCCTGGGCCGGCAGGCCATGGACCGGGACACCGAGATCCACCGCCTCACCGCCCGGCTGCGCACCCTGCGCCGCTTCGGCCTGGACCTCTGCCTGGGCCGGATGGTCTTCGCGGACGACCCGCGGCCCGTGTACGTGGGACGGCTCGGCCTGACCGACAGCACGGGCCGCCGGCTGCTGGTCGACTGGCGCTCCCCCGCCGCCGAGCCGTTCTTCGGGGCCACCCACGCCCGCCCGATGGGCCTGGCGAGCCGCCGCCGGTACCGGTGGACCGGCGGCCTGATCAGCGACTACTGGGACGAGGTGTTCACCCCGGACGGCCTGTCGGGGCACGCCGCGCTCGACGACCAGTCGGCGTTCGTCGCGAGCCTCGCCGGGAACCGCTCGGCGCGGATGCGGGACGTGCTCGGCACCATCCAGGCCGACCAGGACGCCATCATCCGCGCCGGGTCCCGGGGCGCGCTCGTCGTGGACGGCGGACCGGGCACCGGCAAGACCGTGGTCGCCCTGCACCGCTCGGCCTACCTCCTGCACGCCGACCCGCGCCTCGGGCACCGCAGGGGCGGGGTGCTGTTCGTCGGCCCGCACCGGCCCTATCTGGCGTACGTCTCCGACGTGCTCCCCAGCCTCGGCGAGGAGGGTGTGCAGACCTGCGTACTGCGGGATCTCGTGGCCGAGGGCGCCACGGCCACCGCCGAGCCGGACCCGGAGGTGGCCCGGCTCAAGTCGTCCGCGGACCTGGTGCGGGCGATCGAGAAGGGGGTGCGGTTCTACGAGGAACCGCCCCACGAGGGCATGACGGTGTCGACCCCCTGGTCCGAGATCCGGCTGACCGCCGGCGACTGGGCGGCGGCGTTCGACGCGGCGGAGCCCGGCACCCCGCACAACGAGGCCCGCGGCCAGGTCTGGGAGGAACTGCTCACCCTCCTGGCCGACCGGCACGAGGAGGACGCCTCGGGCGACGACGCGGAGGTACCGGCGCGGCTGCTGCGCAGAGCGCTGGAGCGGCACAGGGAGTTGCGCGCCGCCTTCGACCGGGCGTGGCCGCTTCTGGAGGCCGCCGACCTGGTCGGCGACCTGTGGACGGTCCCCGCGTATCTGCGTCTGTGCGCCCCGTGGCTCGGCCCGGACGAGGTACGGCTGCTCCAGCGTGAGCGGCCGGACGCCTGGACGGTGTCCGACCTTCCCTTCCTGGACGCGGCCCGCCAGCGGCTCGGCGATCCGGAGGCGGCCCGGCGCAGGCAGCGGCACGCACGGACCCTCGCCGCGCAGCGGGAGCGGATGACGCGGGTCGTGGACAACCTGATCGACGCCGTCGCGGACTCGGGGGCGGACGGTGACGACGGCGAGGGCCTGGTGCGGATGCTGCGCGGTCAGGACGCCCAGGTCAGCCTGGTCGACGAGGCGGAGCTCGACGAACCCGACCCGGATCTGCTGGCGGGCCCGTTCGCGCACATCGTGGTCGACGAGGCACAGGAGCTCACCGACGCCGAGTGGCAGATGCTGCTGCAGCGGTGCCCGTCCCGGAGCTTCACCATCGTCGGCGACCGGGCCCAGGCCCGGCACGGCTTCACCGAGTCATGGCGGGAACGCCTGGAGCGGGTCGGTCTGGACCGGGTCGAAGAGGCGTCCCTGACCGTCAACTACCGCACCCCGCGGGAGATCATGGCGGAGGCGGAGCCGGTGATCCGGGCCGTGCTGCCGGACGCCAACGTGCCGACGTCCATCCGCAGCGGAGGCTTCCCCGTCGTTCACGGCCCGGTCGCGGACCTGGACGCGGTCGTGGACGCCTGGCTGGCCGGGAACGCCGACGGGATCGCCTGTGTCATCGGCGCCCCCGGCCACCCGTCGACGGACCGGGTGCGTTCCCTTCCACCGGAGTTGACGAAGGGACTGGAGTTCGACCTGGTCGTGCTGGTCCGGCCCGAGCGTTTCGGCGAGGGCGTCGAGGCCGCCGTCGACCACTACGTGGCGATGACCCGGGCCACCCGGCAACTGGTCGTCCTCCGGTGAGGGCCGGTGGCCGGCCGGTCCGGGGTCACCCCCCGGACCGGTGCGGGCGCCGGCCCCGTACGCTCAGCCCACCGACGAGTAGGCGACGACGCCGCGCAGCAGCCCGTCCACGGCCTTGCGCGCGCTCTTGGCCACCGTCGAGCCCTCCATCGGGGAGGCGGCCGCGATCTGCCCGAGCACGTCGATCACCTGCTTGCACCAGCGCACGAAGTCCCCGGCCGGCATCTCCGCCTCCCGCAGCACCTCGTCCAGGCCCTTGCCGTTGGCCCACATGTAGGCGGCCCAGGCGAAGCCGAGGTCGGGTTCGCGCTGGCCGACACCCTCGCTCTGAGTGATCCGGAAGTCCTCCTCCAGGGCGTCGAGGCGCCCCCAGATCCGGACCATCTCGCCGAGGGCGGCCTTCGCCTTGCCGGACGGCAGCTTGGGGGCCATGGCGTCGTCCCCGACGCGTGCCTCGTACACCAGCGCCGAGACGCACGCGGCCAGTTCGGCCGGGTCCAGGCCCTCCCACACCCGCTCGCGCAGGCATTCGCTGGCCAGCAGGTCGAGTTCGCCGTAGAGCCGGGCGAGCCGCTTGCCGTGCTCGGTGACCTCGTCGCCCCGCAGGTAGTCCATCTCGGTGAGCAGGGCGACGATCCGGTCGAAGGTGCGCGCGATGGTGTTCGTGCGGCCCTCGATACGGCGCTCCAGCTGCGAGGTGTCACGCAGCAGCCGGTGATAGCGCTCGGCCCAGCGGGCGTGGTCCTCGCGGTCGTCGCAGCCGTGGCAGGGGTGCGCCCGGATCGCCTTGCGCAGCCGGGCGATCTCCCGGTCGTCGGCGGCCTGCGCACGCCGCTTGCGGTGGCGCTCCGGCGCGATGTGCCCGGCCTTGGTGCGCAGCGCGGAGGCGAGGTCGCGACGCGACTGCGGGGAGCGCGGGTTGAAGGACTTCGGGATGCGCATCCGCTCCAGCGCCTCCACGGGCACCGGGAAGTCCATCGACGCCAGCCGCTTGACCTGCCGTTCGGCGGTGAGGACCAGGGGGCGCGGACCGTCGTGGTGCTCGAAGCCCCGGTGGCCGTTGGACCGGCCGGCCGGCAGACCGGGGTCCAGCACGAGGGCGAGGCCCGCGTACTTGCCCGTCGGCACGTGGATGACGTCTCCCGGCTTGAGCCGCTCCAGCGCGACCGCGGCCTCCGCGCGGCGCTCCACCGCGCCCTGCCGGGCCAGCTCGGTCTCGCGGTCCTTGAGTTCGCGGCGCAGCCGCGCGTACTCCTCGAAGTCGCCGAGGTGGCAGGTCATGGACGCCTGGTAGCCGGAGAGCCCCTCCTCGTTGCGCTGCACCTGGCGGGAGATGCCGACGACCGACTTGTCGGCCTGGAACTGGGCGAACGACGTCTCCAGCAGCTCGCGCGAGCGGTGCCGGCCGAACTGCTCCACCAGGTTGACCGCCATGTTGTACGACGGCTTGAAGCTGGAGCGCAGCGGATAGGTGCGGGTGCCGGCGAGGCCCGCGAGGTGCTCGGGGCTCATGCCGCGCTGCCACAGCACCACGGCGTGCCCCTCGACGTCGATGCCGCGGCGGCCCGCACGGCCGGTGAGCTGGGTGTACTCGCCGGGGGTGATGTCGGCGTGCTGCTCGCCGTTCCACTTGACGAGCTTCTCCAGGACCACCGAGCGGGCGGGCATGTTGATCCCGAGGGCGAGGGTCTCGGTGGCGAAGACGGCCTTGACGAGGCCGCGGACGAAGAGCTCCTCGACGACCTCCTTGAACGTCGGCAGCATCCCGGCGTGGTGGGCGGCTATACCGCGCTCCAGGCCCTCCAGCCACTCGTAGTACCCGAGGACGTGCAGGTCCTCGGTGGGGATGGCGGCGGTGCGCTCCTCGACCAGGGAGCGCACCCGCTCCCGGGCCTCGTCGTCGTTGAGCCGCAGCCCCGCGTGCAGGCACTGCTGGACGGCGGCCTCGCAGGCGGCGCGGCTGAAGATGAACGTGATGGCGGGCAGCAGGCCCTCGGCGTCGAGCCGCTCGATGACTTCGGGACGGCTCGGGGTCCACACGCGGGAGCGCTGGCGGCGCTCGCGCTCGCGGTCGGCCTCCCGCATGGCGCGGCCGCGTCTGCGGTCCTGGTAGGAGGGCCGGGTGGCCTCCATCCGCGCCAGCCGGGTCAGGTCGGGGTTGACCGCCTTGCGGTGGCCCTCGCCCTCCTCGAACAGGTCGTACATCCGGCGTCCGGCGAGCACGTGCTGGAACAGCGGCACGGGCCGGTGCTCGGAGACGATCACCTCGGTGTCGCCGCGGACGGTGTCGAGCCAGTCGCCGAACTCCTCGGCGTTGGAGACGGTCGCCGACAGCGAGACGAGGGTGACCGACTCGGGGAGGTGGATGATCACTTCCTCCCAGACGGCGCCGCGGAAGCGGTCGGAGAGGTAGTGCACCTCGTCCATGACGACGTAGCCGAGGCCCAGGAGGGTCTGCGATCCGGCGTACAGCATGTTCCGCAGGACCTCGGTCGTCATCACGACGACGGGGGCGTCGGAGTTGATGCTGTTGTCACCGGTGAGCAGGCCGACCTTGTCGTCCCCGTAGCGGCGGCACAGGTCGGCGTACTTCTGGTTGGACAGCGCCTTGATGGGCGTGGTGTAGAAGCACTTCTTGCCCTGCAGCAGGGCGAGGTGGACGGCGAACTCGCCGACGATCGTCTTGCCCGAGCCGGTGGGCGCGGCCACCAGGACGCCCTTGCCCGCCTCGAGCGCCTGGCACGCCTCGATCTGGAAGGGGTCGAGGCCGAAGTCGTACATCTCGCGGAAGGAGGCGAGCGCGGTGGCCTGCTCGGTAGCGCGCCTGCGTGCTGCCGCGTACCGCTCGGCCGGTGAGAGATCCTCTGTCATCGTGCTTTCGAGCGTACCGGGCGCCGCTGACAACAGGACGATCATTATCCGGATCTGCGGCCGGCGCCCCGGCGTCCGCCCGGCGCAGGACTGCGGAGCGCGAGCAGCCGGGCACACGCCGTGGGCGCCCCGGCCGTGTGCTCGTGGTGGCTGCCGGTCAGGTCACGTCGTCGTAGCCGTTGACGCGTTCCGTGGTGGCCTGCTCCGGCAGGGCGCGGCTCGGGGAGACGCGCTCGACCTCGCCGATGCTCTCGGGGGTCAGGTCGAGGTCGGAGGCCTCGTCGTCGTCGAGGGCCGCGTCGGGGTCGTTGCGGTGGCGGCGGCGGTCGTTCAGCAGGGAGATGCCGACGGCGATGAAGTACAGGACGACGATCGGCCCGGCGAGGGCGATCATGCCGACCGGGTCGGTGGTGGGCGTGGCGACCGCGCCGAAGATGAAGACGCCCATGACGACGCCGCGCCACCAGGCGAGCATGCGGCGGCCCGTCACCACGCCGGTGAGGTTCAGCATGATCAGCAGCAGCGGCAGTTCGAAGGCGGCGCCGAAGACGAGGACCATCCGGACGCTGAAGTCGAGGATCTTGTCCATCGGCAGGATGTTCGCCGAGCCCTCGGGCGTGATGCCGAGCAGCACGCGCATGCTCACCGGCATGATCGTGTAGGCGAGCCAGGCGCCGCCGAGGAACAGCGGGACCGCGGCCGCCACGAAGTAGTACGTGTACTTGCGCTCGTGCCTGTGCAGACCCGGGGCGACGAACGCCCACAGCTGGTACAGCCAGAACGGGCTCGCCAGGACGATGCCCGCCATGAGGCTCACCTTCACCGTGGTGGTGAAGGGAGAGAGGAGATCGGTGTACGCGACGACCGCGCAGGCGCCGCCCGTGGTCTCACCGAGACCCTTCGCGCACTTGGGCACGGGGTCGGAGAGGAACTCCATCAACTGCTGGTTGTAGAAGGCGGCCACGATGGTGACGAGCGTGATGGCCAGCATGCCCTTCGCGAGCCGGTTGCGGAGCTCACGAAGGTGCTCCGCGAGCGGCATCCGCCCCTCGGGGTCCTTCTCCTGTTTGCGGGCAGACTTCAGCAACCCACGTTCCCATCTCGTGCGGCGGGCCGGAGGTCACCGGCCCTGCGTCAGCGCTGCGTGGTGTCCGTCGACTCGTTGACCGGGCGCGAGCTGTTCACGTCGCCGGGGGAAGCCTGGATGACGCGCTGGGCGGGGGGCTGCTGGTCGCCGGTGGTGTTCGGCGGGTCGGCGGGGGCGGCGGACTTGTCGTCGTCCTTCATCGCCTTGGCCTCGCTCTTGAGGATGCGGGCCGACTTGCCGAGGGATCGGGCCATGTCCGGGAGCTTCTTCGCACCGAACAGCAGGATGATGACGACGAGGATCAGGATGATCTCGGTGGGGCCGAGCCTACCCATAGCTGTATACCTTCTTCACCGAGGCGACATGGTCCGAATACCCGGCCGGTCGGACATACGTCCGACCACCGTGCTGCCAGCGATCGTAACGCTCGGGGGTGAACGCAGGACAATCCCTGTGCATACTCCCAGTCGCGTGCCCGCGCCTCGCTCCCGGGCCGCAAGTGAGCAGCGTACCTGTCACCCACTGCCCGTCGACAGGGCGAAGCGGTCCAAAACGCACACGGCCCGGCACTCACACCGATTCCTTGAACGCCCTACAGGGAGTCCGCGGCGCGGGCCACACCGACCGACGCCCGCTCCAGGTCCTCCGCCGCCCTGTTGATGCGGCGGGCCGACTCCGTCACCTGACGGCCGAGGCGCTGCGCCTCCACGAACACCCGCACGGCGAGCACACCGAGGACGGCGAGACCCACGAAACCCACAGCTACCGCGAACATCGGCCAGAACATGAGCCGAGCCTAGACGGTCCTCGGAGTGTCCTGTCGATCAGGCCGGATCACCGGGAGCCCGGCACGATCGGCGAGACGACCCCTAGACCGTCGAGTGCAGCCGCAGGGTGCTGACGCCGCCGCCGGTCAGCAGCTCCACGACCCGCTCCCCCGCCGGCTTGCGGACCCCGGCCCCGCACGCGGGACACGTGAACGAGTAGAACGTCGTGCGGCTGCTGGCGCCGACGACGAGTCTGAGGGCCTGCGCGGCGAGTTCGAACCGGCCCCGGCAGTCCGGGCAGCCCGCCCGGAACACCACCGGGGTCACGCTTCTCATCCCGGCGAAAGCGGATGCCACCGTCACTGCCCGCACCCCGGACGTCGCCGACTCGTTCAAAGTCCTGCTCCCGCCTGTCGCCTGCTGCCGTGCCGCCGGCCCGGCCGGCCGCCGGACCGCTTCGCCCCTACTGCCCGTCCCGCACCGCGTGCGCCGCGCCGGCGCCCCGCATCTCCATCCCGTCGTACGCCGCCAGCGCCTCGCGGGCCGCCTGCCGGGCGCTGTCGGCCAGATCGGACGGCGACACGATCCGGCCGTCCCGGCCGAGCCGCAGCGCCAGACGCCGCAGGGACGCCGGGTCGGGCGTACGCAAGGTGATACGCAGCCCGCCGTCCGGAAGCTCATCGGCGTTGTCGTGCGGGTAGTACTCGGCGACCCAGCGTCCGCCCGGGCCGACCTCGGCCACGACCTCCGGGTCCTCCGCGGCGGGCTGCACCAGGCCCTCGGAAAGGTCCCGCAGCTCCACCTCCGGCGGCGCGGACGGCTCGTCGAGGATCTTGATCTCGGCGACCCGGTCCAGCCGGAAGGTGCGCCGCGCCTCCGAGCGCCGGCACCAGGCCTCCACATAGGTGTGGCCGACGCTGACCAGCCGGATGGGGTCGATCTCCCGCTCGGTCACCTCGTCACGGGCCGGCGAGTAGTAGCGGATCCACAGCCGGCGCCGCTCGGAGATCGCCCGGTCGACGTCGGCGAAGACCCCGCCCTCGGACTCGAACGTCACCGACAGCCGGGCGCTCGCCCCGGCCGCCTCACCGGCCGCCGTCTCCACTTTCGCGGTGGCCCGCAGCAGCGCCTGCCGGTCGCTCTCGCGCAGCCCCGGCAGCGTGGCCACCGCGCGGGCCGCCACGAGCAGCGCGGTCGCCTCGTCGGCGGCGATCCGCAGCGGCTCGGCGACGTCGTCCGGGTTGTGCCACCAGATGCGCTCGCCGTCGGTGTCGATGTCGAGCAGATCACCGCCGCGGAAGCTGGTGCCGCACATGGGCAGCACGTCGAGGTCGGAGACCAGCTCGTCCTCGGAGATGCCGAAGGCACGCGCGACGTCCTCGACGCGCGCGCCGGGCCGCTCCTTCAGATAGGTCACCAGGGAGAGCATCCGCCGGGTCTGGTCGATGGCGCTCGTGGGCCTGACCGGTTTGCCTGCCACTGTCTTGCTCCGCTCCCCCTCAGCCCTTGGCCACGGCACGCAGCCGGTCCACCACGTCGGCCCGCAGCTCGGCGGGCTCGAGCACCACCACGTCCGGTCCGAACTCCACCAGCCAGGCGTCCAGTCCGTGGCCGTACGGAATCTCCAACTCGTCCCAGCCGTCCCCGAGTTCCCGGACCGAGGTGGCCTTCGCCCGAAGGGGGTAACCGGCGCCCGTGCGCAGCCGGATCAGCGCGGACCGGTCGGCGATCTCCCCCGCCCAGCTCGCCACGGTCTCGCGCACGGTCACGACGTCCGGCACCTCGGCGGTGAAGCGGCCGCCGCGGCTGCGCACCTTGCCGGTGATCCGGGACAGCCGGAACACCCGCTCGGCGCCCCGGTCGCGGTCCCAGCCCGCCAGGTACCAGTGGCCGCGCCAGCACTCCAGCGCCCACGGCTCCACATGCCGGGGCTCGGGGCGGGCCGCGGTGGCCTTGCGGTAGTCGAACATGACCGGCCGCCGGTCCCGGCACGCCAGCATCAGCGGTTCGAACGCCGCCTCGTGCACCGGGATACGGGGCTCCAGCGCGCTGTGCGGCTCGTACGGGTCGACGTCCTCCGGCAGGCCGGCCGCGCGCAGCTTCTGCAGGGCGCCGCTGGCCGCGCCGGCGAGCCGGGCCTGCTGCCACACCTTCGCGGCCAGCCCGAGGGCGGCCGCCTCCTCGGCGTCCAGGGTGATCGGCGGCAGCCGGTTGCTGTCGCGGCGGGCGAGATAGCCGACCTCGCCGTCCAGGTTCTCCACCGTCTCGATGACCAGGCCGAGCTCGCGCAGATCGTCCTTGTCGCGCTCGAACATCCGGTTGAAGGAGTCGTCGGAGCCCGCCTCCAGGTAGGCCTCGATGGACTCACGCAGCTCGCGCTTGCTCAGCGGCCGCCGCGTCCCGAGCAGACACAGCGCCAGATTCATGAGCCGCTCTGCCTTGGCAATGGCCATCGACGCCCTTCGCCTTCCTTATGGTGCTTACGACCGATGACCGTACCGCCCCGCGGGGGCGCGGCAAAAGCCGAGGGCCCATGCCCGGACAGGCATGGACCCCAGGTAGTCGGCTTCGGTCGCCCCCCGATCACAGGCGGCGACCGGACGCGACGGTCAGACGCCGAGCAGGTCGACCACGAAGATCAGCGTCTCGCCGGGCTTGATCGCCGGGGTCGGGCTCTGGTTGCCGTAGGCCAGGTGCGCCGGGATCGTCAGCTGACGGCGGCCACCGACCTTCATGCCCTGCACGCCCTGGTCCCAGCCCTTGATGACCCGGCCGCCACCCAGCGGGAAGCGGAACGGCGTGCCGCGGTTCCAGCTGGCGTCGAACTCCTCGCCCGTGCTGAAGGCCACACCCACGTAGTGGACGGTGACGGTCTGACCCGCCTCCGCGACCGGACCGTCGCCCTCCCAGATGTCCTTGATCTCGAGGTCCGCCGGGGGCTCGCCGCCCGGGAAGTCGATCTCGGGCTTGTCGATGCTCACGTCTTACGCTCCATGCTTGTCGTGGAAAGACAACGCGGTCAGTCTTTCATCACCCGGGGTGGGGTCACATCTTGGCGAGGATGTCCACGCTGAACACCAGCGTGGCGTTCTTCGCGATGCCGCTGCCCTGCGGCGGCTGGTCGCCGTACCCCAGCTCCGGCGGGATGACGATGAGCACGCGGCTGCCGACCTTCTTGCCGGCCAGCCCCTGCGACCAGCCCTTGACGACCTGCGCCAGCGGGAACGACACCAGCTGCTTCGCCGCGTACGACGAGTCGAACTCCTTGCCGGTGGCCCACTGCACGCCCTTGTACTGCACCAGGACGGTGTTCTCCGCGGCGACCTCGTCGCCGTCACCCTCCAGGATGTACCTCGACACCAGCTTCTTCGGCGGGTCGGTCTTCGGGACCTCGATGGAGGGCGCCTTGCCGTCGGTGTTGGTGCCGACCTTCGGCAGGTCCGGGTCGTCCTGGGCGACCTTCTTGCCCTTCGCGGAGCTCGACGCGTTGAACGAGTCCTCGATGTCGACCACGAACACCAGGGTGTCGGTGCCCTTGATCCCCGCCTGCTCGTTGCCCTCCTTGCCGTAGCCCCAGGTCGGCGGGACGGCCATCTCGACCCGGCTGCCGACCTTCTTGCCGGTCAGCGCGTACCGCCAGCCGTCGATGATGCGGCCCTGCGACAGCTGGATCAGCAGCGGTGTCTTGCGGTCGTAGGAGTTGTCGAAGACCTTGCCCGTCGCCCAGATCTGCCCCAGGTAGTTCGCCTGGAGGTAGTCGTTCTCGGCGACCGTCTTGCCGCTGCCCGCGATGACCGTGCGCACCGCCAGGTCCTTCGAGGGCTTCCCCTCGCCCTTGGCGACCTTGGGCTTCTGACCGAACTTCGTGCCCGCCGTGATCGCCGGCAGCGGACCGTCCACGATCTTCGGCGACGGCGCGGCCGACTGCTCCGGCGCCGACGGCGACACGCTGTCACTCGCCTCGCCCCCCGAGTCCTTGTCGTCACCGCAAGCGGCGAGCGTGACCATTCCTGCGGGTACGGCGATGAGAAGGGAGCGTCGGCGCACGGTGGGGGCCTCGTAATCAGTCGATCTTGCGGACAGGCGTGCGCGCAACTCTACGGCGTGGGGAGGGCGCCGTACGGGAAACGTACGGCGCCCGTGTTGCGTTCCGGCAGTCCGGCCCGGACCGCGCCCGCCTCACATTCCGGCGATCAGCTTCTCCACCCGGTCGTCCACCGAACGGAACGGGTCCTTGCACAACACCGTGCGCTGTGCCTGGTAGTTCAGCTTCAGATGCACCCAGTCGACCGTGAAGTCCCGGCGCTGCTCCTGCGCCCGGCGGATGAAGTCGCCGCGCAGCCGGGCCCGAGTGGTCTGCGGGGGCACCGACTTGCCCTCGAAGATCTTCAGGTCGTTGCAGATCCGGGTGGCCTGCCCCTTCTTCTCCAGCAGGTAGTACAGCCCACGGCGCCGGTGGATGTCGTGGTACGCGAGGTCTATCTGCGCGACCCGCGGATGCGACATCGTCATGTTGTGCTTGGCCCGGTACCGCTCGATGAGCTTGTACTTCATGACCCAGTCGATCTCGGTACCGATGCGGTCGAGGTCCTCCGTCTCGATCGCGTCCAGCGTCCGGCCCCACAGCTCCAGGACCTGCTCGACCGTCCCGGTACGGATACCGCGGCGCTCGCAGAAGTCCACGGCCTTCTCGTAGTACTCGCGCTGCACCTCCAGCGCCGAGGCCTCCCGGCCGCTGGCCAGACGCACCTTGCGCCGGCCCGTGATGTCATGGCTGACCTCGCGGATCGCCCGGATCGGGTTCTCCAGGGTCAGGTCCCGCATCACCGTGCCCGCCTCGATCATGCGCAGCACCAGGTCGGTGGCGCCGACCTTCAGCAGCATCGTCGTCTCGGACATGTTCGAGTCGCCCACGATGACGTGCAGACGCCGGTAGCGCTCCGCGTCCGCGTGCGGCTCGTCCCGCGTGTTGATGATCGGCCGGGAACGCGTCGTCGCCGAGGAGACGCCCTCCCAGATGTGCTCCGCCCGCTGGCTCACGCAGTACACCGCACCGCGCGGCGTCTGCAGCACCTTCCCGGCGCCGCACAGCAGCTGCCGGGTCACCAGGAACGGGATGAGGATGTCCGCGAGCCTGGAGAACTCGCCATGGCGTGCCACCAGATAGTTCTCATGGCAGCCGTAGGAGTTTCCGGCCGAGTCCGTGTTGTTCTTGAAGAGGTAGACGTCGCCCGCGATTCCCTCCTCGTGCAGGCGTCGTTCGGCGTCCACCAGGAGTCCTTCGAGAATGCGCTCGCCGGCCTTGTCGTGGGTGACCAGCTCGGTCACGTTGTCACATTCGGGTGTCGCGTATTCCGGATGTGAGCCCACGTCAAGATAGAGGCGGGCGCCGTTTCGCAGAAAGACATTGCTGCTGCGGCCCCATGACACGACACGGCGGAAGAGGTACCGCGCCACCTCGTCGGGAGACAGGCGGCGCTGTCCCCTGAACGTACACGTGACGCCGTACTCGTTCTCCAGCCCGAAAATGCGGCGGTCCATGACTGAACATTACGCCCGATCCCCTGAGCTGAAACGGGGTTCGACAGCACGGTTCGGATCATTTTCCGATGAAGCCGCAACGACCGCCCCCCGTCCGGGAGCTGCGAGGACCCGCCCCGTGGCCACCAGAACCAGCAACGACACGGCCCCCGCCGCCCCCGGCACCGCGAACCCCCACAGCGCCCCGCCCGCCTGCACCACCGGCCCGGCCACACCCGTCCCCACCGACGCGCCCACCGTGAACGTCGTCACCAGCCACGAGAACGCCTCCGTCACCGTGCCCCGCGGGGCGTGCCGGTCCACCAGCACGAACGCGCACGCGATCGACGGCGCCAGGAACACCCCCGCCAGCACCGCGAGGGCCGTCATCGCCACCACGCCCGGCATCAGCGTCAGCGGCAGGTAACACACCGCCAGGAACGCCACCAGCGTCCGCAGCCGTCGCGCGGGCTCACCGCCCCACTGCCGCGCCCCGTACACCACACCGCCCATGAGCGCGCCCAGCCCGAGGCCGGCCATCAGCCAGCCGTACACCACGTCCCCGCCGTGGTCGTCCGCGTACGACACCGCCGCGACCGCTATCGACCCCATCGCCATGCCGACGAACAGGAACGCCCCCAGCAGCGCGAGCAGCCCCGGCGACCGCAGCGCCCCCAGCCAGTGCGCCTCACGCGGCTCCGAACGCCAGGCACGCGACGGCGGCGAGACCACCACCGACAGCGCCCCCAGCACGCCGATCACGTTCAGCAGCACCAGGGCGGCCTGTGCCGACCACAGCGACGCCCCCAGCGTCAGCAGCAGCGGGCCGACCGTGAACATCACCTCCTGCGCCACGGCGTCCATCGCGTACGCCGTGTGCACCTGCCCCTCCCCCGGCAGCACCGACGACCACAGGGCCCGCAGACCGCCCTCCAGCGGCGGGGTGAACAGCCCCGCCGCCACCACGGCCGCGTACGCCGCCCCCAGGGCGCCGATGCCCACGACGGCGAAGACGGCCGTCGCGACGGCCGACGCGACGGCGGCCGGCAGCTGCACCCGCGGCTGCCCGAACATGTCCACCAGCCGCCCCAGCACCGGCTGGCCCACCGCGTTGGCCACGCCGTACGCCGCCGCCAGTCCGCCGGCCAGGCTGTACGAGCCGCCCTCCGCCCGCACGAACAGCACGATGGCGAGGGCCGCCACCGCGTTCGGCAGCCGGCCCACCAGCGTGCCCACCAGCAGCCGGGCGGCGTGCCTCGCCCTGAGGACCTCCAGGTAGGCCCCGGTCATCGGCCGCACCACCCTCCGAAGTTTTACGTATAACGTCGCTCGTCATACGTACCATGTGCGCTGTTCGCAGTCCAGACGAAGGAGCAGGCCCACCGTGGCAGCAGGCAGGACCCGCCCCACCAGCCGGGACGTCGCCCGGGCCGCGGGAGTCTCCCAGGCGGCCGTCTCACTCGTCCTCGGCGACAAATGGCGCGGCCGCGTGTCCCCCGCCACCGCCGAACGCGTCCGCGAGGCCGCCCGCCGCCTCGGCTACCGGCCCAACCTCGCCGCCCGCAACCTCCGCCTCGGCCACACCCGCACCGTGCTCCTGGTGGTGCCCGCCCTGACCACCGAATTCTTCGCGGGCGTCTACACCGGGGCCGCCCGCGTCGCCGCCCGGCACGGCTTCGGCGTCGTCCTCTACCCCTCCCCCGAGGGCATCGGTCCCGCCCGCGACCCCTTCGCCTCCGCCCAGACCGCCCTGGACGGCGTCATCGCCTCCTCCATGGCCGCCGACGCCCTGACCACGATCCGCGGCGACCAGCTTCCCCTCGTCATGCTCGACAGCGACCCCGCAGGCAGCCTCGGCGCCGCCACCGTCAACCTCGACATCGCCGACGGCGTCCGCCAGATCACCGACCACCTGCTCGGCCTCGGCCACCGCCGCTTCCTGCACCTCGCCGCCGACATCCCCTCCTGGACCTTCGACGTACGCGCCCGCGAACTCACCACCCGGCTCGCCGCCGCGCCCGGCACCACCCTGCGCGTCGCACACGCCCCCATCTCCATCGACGCGGCCCGCACCGCCACCGCCGGCGCCCTCGCCGCAGCAGACCCCCACCCCACCGCCATCGTCTGCGACGACGACAAACTGGCCGCCGGCGCCTACAAGGCCGTCCGCCGCCTCGGGCTGCGCGTCCCCGACGACATCTCCGTCACCGGCCTCGACGACCTCGCCCTCGCCACCGCCATCGACCCCGAACTCACCACGGTCCGCCTCGACGCCGAGCTCTTCGGCGAGCGCGGCATGCAGGCCCTCCTCGCCGTCCTCGACGGGCGTACACCGGAACAGGGGGACATCCCCGTCCAGCTCGTCGTCCGCGGCTCCACGGCACCTCCCAAGGCCTCCTGAGCGTCCCCGGACACGCCGGTGCCCCGACCGCGCGGGCGACCGGGGCACACAAGCGGGGTGAAAGGGCCGGCTACTTCTCCGAACCGCCGGACGACCCCTCCGACTCGTCCGGCTCGTCCGCGCTCTCCGCCTCCGTGGCCGCGCCACCGGCCTCCAGCAGCCGGCCCAGCTGACGGCCCACGATCCGCTTGAACTTCCGCGACTGCGGACGCGTACGGTCGAGCACCGCCACCTCCAGCCGCTCCGCCGGAATCTCCCGCTGCGAACCGTTCGACTCCCGCGACAACGCCTGCACGGCCAGCTGCAGCGCCTCCGCCAGACTCATCCCGTCCTGATGCCGCTGATCCAGATAGTTGCTGATCAACTCCGCGTTGCCACCGACCGCGACCGAACCGTGCTCGTCCACGATCGAACCGTCATGCGGCAACCGATAGATCTGGTCGCCCTCCGGAGTCTCACCGACCTCCGCGACGACCAGCTCCACCTCGTACGGCTTTTCCGCCGCGGACGAGAAGATCGTGCCCAGCGTCTGCGCGTACACGTTCGCCAGACCCCGGGCCGTCACATCGTCACGGTCATAGGTGTAACCCCGCAGATCGGCATACCGCACTCCACCGATCCGCAGATTCTCGTACTCGTTGTACTTACCGGCGGCCGCGAAACCGATCCGGTCGTAGATCTCACTGAACTTGTGCAGCGCACGGGACGGATTCTCACCGACGAACACAATGCCGTCGGCATACTGCAGCACGACGAGGCTGCGACCACGCGCGATGCCCTTCCGGGCATACTCCGCCCGGTCGGCCATCGCCTGCTGGGGTGACACATAGAACGGCGTCGACACCGGTTATCCGTCCCTTTCTGTCGAAGTCACACGATCACCTGGAAAAACCGGACCAGCCGCTACAGCAGCGGAGCCCGCGGACCGTCGGGCTGCTCCAGACGCCGCTCCAGGACGGAACGCGCGATCTCGGAGGACTCCTCGTCGCCGAGCCGACGGAAACCGTCCTCGGTGATCACCGTGACGATCGGGTAGATCCGGCGCGCGACATCGGGACCACCGGTCGCCGAGTCGTCGTCAGCCGCGTCGTACAGGGCCTGCACCACCAGCGTCGTGGCTTCGGCCTCGCTCAGATCCTCACGGAACAGCTTCTTCATCGCGCCGCGCGCGAAGACCGAACCCGAACCCGTGGCCGCGTACCCGTGCTCCTCCGAACGCCCGCCCGTGACGTCGTAGGAGAAGATCCTCCCCCGCTCACGGTCCACGTCGTACCCCGCGAACAGCGGCACCACGGCCAGACCCTGCATCGCCATGCCCAGGTTCGACCGGATCATCGTGGACAGCCGGTTCGCCTTGCCCTCCAGCGACAGCTGCGCACCCTCGACCTTCTCGAAGTGCTCCAGCTCCAGCTGGAACAGCTTCACCATCTCCACGGCCAGACCCGCCGTGCCGGCGATCCCCACCGCCGAGTACTCGTCGGCCGGGAAAACCTTCTCGATGTCCCGCTGCGCGATGATGTTGCCCATCGTGGCCCGCCGGTCACCGGCGAGCACCACACCGCCCGGGAACGTCACGGCGACGATCGTGGTGCCGTGCGGCGCCTCGATCACACCCTGGGTGGGCGGCAGTTGACGCTTGCCGGGCAGCAGCTCGGGCTGTTGCTCGGCGAGGAAGTCCATGAACGAGGACGACCCAGGCGTCAGGAAGGCAGCTGGTAGACGCCCGGTGCTACGAGTGTTGGCTTCCACGCGATTCCTTCCAAGTAAGCGGCGGCCCGGCGGACGGCGTCAGGGTCGCCCCCAACTTGCCGATGGCCGAATTGCAGTTGAAGCACACTACGCCACGGACCCTACCCGTCTCATGGCAATGATCCACATGAAGGGCCGGAGCCGGGCACCAGGCATGCAAGCCGTCAGGCATCGAGCAGCTCGTGGCGAACGCTGCTCGCGGCTCGACCTCCCGGCACCGCGAACAGCGCGCCACCTCGCCTTCGTTAACAAACTGAGAGCCCCCCGCATCCTTCGATGTGAAGGCTACTCCCCGCCCTTTTGAACGAACGATCGAACGAAGTCCTCGGCGTTCTCCTCGAGCACGTCGTCGATCTCGTCCAGGACCGAGTCGACGTCGTCGCTCAGCTTCTCCTGGCGCTCCTTGAGGTCTTCCGAGGCCTGTGTCTCCGCGGCCTGCTCCTCGACCTCCTCGGTGGAACGCGTGGCCTTCTGCTGTCCGCCGCCGGTGTCCTTGGTTGCCATATCCCTCACCCCGCTCAGTTCGCCCGACATGGTCGACAGGTCGGCTTTCCTGCCGATCGGTGATGATCAGACCCTACAAGCCGGGTCCGACATCGGCCCCGCAGTTTGTCCAACGTACGGGGGCCATCTCGATGATTCCCGGCCGCCGGGTTTTCCACCCTGCCGGGCCGGTCCTCGGCCGGCCCGGCACGAGTACCCCTCAGTGACCCGACAGGACCCTGACCAGGTCTTCCGCGCTGCGGCAGCGGTCCAGGAGCTCCTTGACGTGATTTCGCGTTCCGCGAAGTGGTTCGAGGGTTGGGACGCGCTGGAGCGAGTCGCGTCCGGGGAGGTCGAAGATGACCGAGTCCCAGGAGGCCGCGGCGACGTCGTCGGCGTACTGCTCCAGGCAGCGGCCTCGGAAATAGGCGCGGGTGTCCTCCGGCGGCTTGGTCTTGGCCCGCTGGACGGTCTCCTCGTCCAGGAGGCGCTTGATGCGGCCCCGCTCGGCGAGGCGGTTGTAGAGGCCCTTGTCCGGCCGTACGTCGGCGTACTGGAGGTCGAGGAGGTGGAGCTTGGCGGCGTCCCAGTCGAGGCCGTCGCGGCGCCGGTAGCCCTCCATGAGTTCGCGCTTGGCGACCCAGTCGAGTTCGCCGGCGAGGCTCATGGGGTCGTGCTCGAGCCGGTTGAGGGTGTCCTCCCAGCGGGTGAGGACGTCCTTGGTCTGCTCGTCGGCGTCGGCTCCGAAACGTTCCTCGATGTACTTGCGGGACAGCTCGTAGTACTCCATCTGGAGCTGCACCGCGGTGAGCGTGCGGCCGCTGCGCAGGGTGATGAGGCGCTGCAGCGTCGGGTCGTGGGAGACCTGGTGGAGGGTGCGGACGGGCTGGTCCACGGCGAGGTCGACGGCGATGAAGCCGTCCTCGATCATGGACAGGACGAGCGCGGTGGTGCCGAGCTTGAGGTACGTCGAGATCTCGGAGAGGTTGGCGTCGCCGATGATCACATGGAGGCGGCGGTATTTCTCGGCGTCGGCGTGGGGCTCGTCCCGGGTGTTGATGATGGGCCGTTTGAGTGTCGTCTCGAGGCCGACCTCGACCTCGAAGTAGTCGGCGCGCTGACTGATCTGGAAGCCGTGTTCGTGGCCGTCCTGGCCGATGCCGACGCGGCCGGCCCCGGTGATGACCTGGCGGGAGACGAAGAAGGGCGTGAGGTGGCGCACGATGTCCGAGAAGGGGGTCTCCCGCTTCATCAGGTAGTTCTCGTGCGTGCCGTAGGAGGCGCCCTTGTTGTCGGTGTTGTTCTTGTAGAGGTGGATGGGCTGCGCGCCGGGCAGCTGAGCGGCTCGTTCGGCGGCTTCGGCCATGATGCGCTCGCCGGCCTTGTCCCAGAGGACGGCGTCCCGGGGGTTGGTCACCTCGGGGGCGCTGTACTCGGGGTGCGCGTGGTCGACGTAGAGCCGTGCGCCGTTGGTGAGGATCACGTTGGCGAGGCCGATGTCCTCGTCGGTGAGCTGGCTGGAGTCGGCGGCCTCGCGGGCGAGGTCGAAGCCTCGCGCGTCGCGCAGCGGGTTCTCCTCCTCGAAGTCCCAGCGGGCCCGGCGGGCCCGGTGCATCGCCGCCGCGTAGGCGTTGACGATCTGGGATGAGGTGAGCATGGCATTGGCGTTGGGGTGGCCGGGGACGGAGATTCCGTACTCGGTCTCGATGCCCATTACTCGCCGTACGGTCATGCGGCCCTCCTTGCCCGGCGGCGCCCTCGGTCGTGGGCGCCGCGCAGATACCGCTGGCGCTCGGTGGCGTGTGCGGTGCCCGTCCCCGCACTGCGCGACTCTGCGGTATGGAAGAGCCTAGAACGCCTTTGCGCTGGTGGGGAGATCATTTGCGTCATTGCGTTGGTCGCCTTCGGTCCGGCATGGCCGGAAAAACAGTCGGCTGCGGGTTCCCGGTGGGGAGCCCGCAGCCGCCCTGCCTTTTACAGGTACTGACCGGTGTTCGCCACCGTGTCGATGGAGCGTCCGGTGTCCGCGCCCTGCTTTCCGGTGATGAGGGTGCGGATGTAGACGATCCGTTCGCCCTTCTTTCCGGAGATGCGGGCCCAGTCGTCCGGGTTGGTGGTGTTGGGCAGGTCCTCGTTCTCCTTGAACTCGTCCACGCACGCCTGGAGGAGGTGGGAGACGCGCAGACCCTTCTGGTTGTGCTCGAGGAAGTCCTTGATCGCCATCTTCTTGGCGCGGCCGACGATGTTCTCGATCATGGCGCCGGAGTTGAAGTCCTTGAAGTAGAGGACTTCCTTGTCTCCGTTGGCGTAGGTGACTTCCAGGAAGCGGTTCTCCTCGGATTCGGCGTACATCTGCTCGACGGCGGTCTGGATCATGCTCTGGACCGTCATCGACTTGTCGCCGCTGTGTTCCCCGAGGTCTTCGGAGTGGAGCGGGAGGCGCTCGGTGAGGTACTTGCCGAAGATGTCCTTGGCGGCTTCGGCGTCGGGACGCTCGATCTTGATCTTCACGTCGAGCCGGCCGGGGCGCAGGATGGCGGGGTCGATCATGTCCTCGCGGTTGGAGGCGCCGATGACGACCACGTTCTGCAGGCCCTCCACGCCGTCGATCTCGGCGAGGAGCTGCGGGACGATGGTGTTCTCCACGTCCGAGCTGACGCCGGATCCGCGGGTGCGGAAGAGGGACTCCATCTCGTCGAAGAAGACGATGACGGGTGTGCCCTCGGAAGCCTTCTCCCGGGCGCGCTGGAAGACGAGGCGGATCTGCCGCTCGGTCTCGCCGACGTACTTGTTGAGGAGCTCGGGTCCCTTGATGTTGAGGAAGAAGCTCTTGCCGGCGGCCTGGCCGGTGACTTCGGCGACCTTCTTGGCCAGCGAGTTGGCGACGGCCTTGGCGATGAGCGTCTTTCCGCATCCGGGGGGCCCGTAGAGCAGGACGCCCTTGGGCGGGCGCAGTTCGTGCTCCTTGAACAGGTCCGGGTAGAGGTAGGGCAGTTCCACGGCGTCGCGGATGGCCTCGATCTGGCCGCCCAGGCCGCCGATCTGTTCGTAGCCGATGTCGGGGACTTCTTCGAGGACGAGTTCTTCGACCTCGCTCTTGGGGACGATCTCGTAGACGTAGCCGGATCGGGGTTCGAGCAGGAGGGCGTCGCCGGGGCGGATGTTGACGCCGCGCAGGGGTTCGGCGAGGCGTACGACGCGCTCTTCGTCGGTGTGCCCGAGGACGAGTGCGCGTTCGCCGTCCTCGAGGATCTCCTTGAGGGTGACGATGTCGCCGACGCTCTCGAACTCCATGGCCTCGACCACGTTGAGGGCTTCGTTGAGCATGACCTCCTGGCCGCGCCGGAGGTCGTCGAGTTCGACGCTCGGGCTGACGTTCACGCGGAGTTTGCGGCCTCCGGTGAAGATGTCGGCGGTGCCGTCCTCGTTGGCCTGCAGGAAGACACCGAAGCCGGCCGGTGGCTGTGCGAGCCGGTCCACTTCCTCCTTGAGGGCCACGATCTGGTCGCGGGCCTCACGGAGCGTGTTCGCGAGTCGCTCGTTCTGGGCGGACACGCCGGCCAGGTTGGTCTGCAGTTCGACGATCCGCTCTTCGAGAATCCTCGTGTGCCGCGGAGAGTCGGCGAGCTTGCGTCGCAGGACGGCGATCTCCTGCTCAAGGTAGGCGATCTGCCCGGCCGGGTCGTCGGACCCTCGTCCCGGGCGGATGCCGCGGTTCATGTCGTCGTCGTGGGCTGCCACGGTCCTCACCTCCTCCAAGGGGAGCTGGACGCTTCCAGACCCTACCTGGGTGGGTGTCGATTGAAACCCCTAGATCACAAAGACGGTCGGGGTGTGTCCGATCTTCACCCTTGCGCTCTCCCTCACGCCAGGGGAATACCCACCGAACATGATTGGAACCCAGGCAGGGGTAGTGTCGAGGTGTTCAACACCCGTCGGAGCTGGCCGGATTCCCGTGCGGCTGGGCGGGGGAAGCGGTGGGAGAGATGAGCGTGGAGCAGGCGGCCGGGGTCGAGGGTGAGGCGCTGGAGGTCTGGATCGATCAGGCGTTGTGCACCGGTGACGGTATTTGTGCCCAGTATGCGCCTGAGGTGTTCGAGCTGGACATCGACGGTCTGGCCTACGTGAAGAGCGCCGACGACGAGCTGTTGCAGACGGAGGGGGCGGCAACGCCCGTGCCGCTGCCGCTTCTCACGGATGTGGTGGACTCGGCGCGGGAGTGCCCGGGCGAGTGCATCCATGTACGCCGTGTTCTGGACAAGGTCGAGGTGTTCGGCCCGGACGCCGAGTGACCGTGTCCGCACGGCTCGTTACGCCTGTCTGATTTCTCACACGCTGGGTGGCGGGGGTCAGACGCTCTGTGCTCCGGCGGGTGTCGAGCGCACGAACGAGCCGTTCTTCCACTGCCATTTCGCGCTGTCGTTCACGTCGGGGCAGCAGCGGGGCACGTCCGGTGACGAGTAGCCGTAGAGGTGGGCGGCGACCGCTCCGTCACGCACCGCGATGTCACGGACGGTGATGCTGTCCTTGGGGTCGATGAGCGTGGCGACGATGCGGGGCGCGGTGGCGCCGGCGGCCTGGGTCAGGACGTAGACGCCGTCGGGCGGGGTGCCCATGGGCGAGTCGCAGTGGACGACGGCGACGGTCTCCGGGCGGTGGTCGCCGTCGAGGTCTCCGGTGGCCTTCTTGACGACGATCGCCTTGACCGGTCCGCAGGTGAGCGGGAAGTCGGCCTTGGCGGGGTCGGGGGGTGCGACGGCCGCCGGGGCGTTCTTGGCGTCGGTGGCGGTCGGCTGGGCCGCGGTCGCCGAGTCGGGCTGGAGGACGCTGGAGAGCGCCACGACGCCGGCGAGCGCCGTGGCGGTGGCGACCCAGTGGATGGGCCGGGTGTGGGTGTGTGCCAGTTCCGGGACGGCGGTTTGCTGCACTAGGAGCGTCTCCTGTGAGGGCTGTGCCGGTGGGGGTGGCCAGCATCGTGCCACACGTCACAGTGCGAGGGAACGGCGGGGTGGGTACTTGGTGCGGTTGCGGTCGGGCCGAGTGGGCGGGGCCGCGAACGAAAGGGCGCTGGGGTGGAGTTCCCGGGCGGTGCCGGGAACTCCACCCCAGCGCCTTCGCGTTGTCGGTGGTGCGGGCCGTGGGTCAGCGGCCGGCGCCGCGGTCGGCGTTGGGGCCCTCGTAGTCCTCGCCGTAGGCGCCCTTGGCGGGGCGGCGGCGCCGCATGGGCGGCTCGACGCCGTCGGCGAGGCGGCGGGCGGTGAGCAGGAAGCCGGTGTGCCCGATCATCCGGTGGTCGGGGCGGACGGCGAGGCCCTCGATGTGCCAGTTGCGGATCATCGTCTCCCAGGCGGTCGGCTCGTTGAAGCAGCCGATCTCGCGGATGGACTCGACGGTCCGGGCGAGCTGGGTGGTGGTGGCGACGTAGCAGCAGACGATGCCGCCGGGGACGAGCGCCTTGGAGACGGCCTCCAGGCATTCCCAGGGGGCGAGCATGTCGAGGATGACGCGGTCGACGTCGGTGTCGCTGAGGTTGTCCTGGAGGTCGCCGACGGTGAGCTGCCAGGCGGGGTGGGGGCCGCCGAAGTAGCGCTCGACGTTCTGCCGGGCGATGTCGGCGAAGTCCTCGCGCCGCTCGTAGGAGTGCAGCATGCCGTGGTCGCCGATGGCGCGCAGGAGGAAGCTGCTGAGCGAGCCGGAGCCGACGCCGGCCTCGACCACGCGGGCGCCGGGGAAGATGTCGGCGAAGGCGAGGATCTGCCCCGCGTCCTTGGGATAGACGACGGCCGCCCCGCGGGGCATGGACAGGACGTAGTCGGGGAGCAGGGGGCGCAGCGCGAGGTAGGCGACGTTACCGGTGGTGCGGACAACGCTGCCCTCGGGAGCGCCGATCAGCTCGTCGTGGGGGAAGGAACCCTTGTGGGTGTGGAAGTTCTTTCCCTCTTCGAGCGTGAACGTGTAGTGGCGGCCCTTGGGGTCGGTCAGCTGAACCTGGTCCCCGACCTTGAAGGGCCCGCGCCTGCGGGCGGCACCGGTCGGTTCGGACATGTGAACAGCCTACCGGCGTTTCGGGAGGCCGCCGACCACGGACGGCCGGTGGTCAACTGGGGCGGGCCATGGCCTTGACGAAGGCGCGTTCCACGTCGGCGGCGGACAGGACTCCGTAGATCTCGCCGGTCTCCTCGACGACGAGGTATTCGGTGGCGGGGGTGGCGCGCAGGGCGTCGAGGAGTTCCTCGCCGGAGAGTTCGGCGGAGACGCGCATGCCTTCGGTGATGTCCTGGGCGAGGCCGCCGACGGCGACCCAGGGGCGGCGGTGTTCGGGGACGCCGACGATGGCCGCTTCGCGGACGAGGGAGAGAGGGGTGCCGTCGGTCTCCACGACGACGAGGGCGCGGGCGCCGGCGGCGTTGGCGCGGCGCAGGGCCTCGGAGAGGGGGGTGTCGGCCTCGACGGGGACGGCGCGGCGGGTGAGGGCGCGGGCGCGCAGTTCGGGGAGGTGTTCGCGCAGCCGGGCCATGCGCAGGCTGTTGCCGGCTCCGGTCCAGATGATCGCGGCGAGGATGGCGGCGAGCAGGGCGTCCAGGACGGTGTCCATGCCGACGTTGTCGACGGCCTCGGAGCCGAGGGCGCCGGACTGGGTGAGCCAGGGCAGGCCGATGAGGACGGAGACGGCGAGGGCGCGGCCGACCCAGGCGGCGGCGACGGTGCCGCTCATGGGTCTGCCCGTGATCTTCCAGACGACGGCGCGGAGCATACGGCCGCCGTCCAGGGGGAGGCCGGGCAGCAGGTTGAACACGGCCACGATGAGGTTGGAGACCATCAGGCCGGCGAGCAGGACGCCGGGGACGGTGCCGGGTTCGACGAGACGCAGGGCTCCGTAGAAGACGCCGGAGAGGACGAGGGAGAGCAGGGGGCCGACGAAGGCGAGGACGAATTCGCGGCCAGGAGTCTCGGCTTCCTTCTCGATCTCGGAGACGCCGCCGAAGAACTGGAGCTGGATGCGGCGCACGGGCAGGCCGAAGCGCAGGGCGGCGACGGTGTGGGCGAGCTCGTGGACGAGGACGGAGGCGTAGAAGGCGACGGCGAAGAAGAGGGAGACGAGGTAGCGGGCGGCGCCGAGCTCGGGCAGGACGCGCTCGAGCTGGCCGCCGAATACCCAGGTGATCAGGGCGGCGACGAGGAACCAGCTGGGGGCGACGTAGACGGGCACGCCGAAGGGCCGGCCCATGAGCAGTCCGCCTCTGGGGTCGCGGGGGCGCCTCGGCGGGCGCGGCTTGGTGTCGGCGGAGTGGGCGAAGGCGCGGTCGTCGTGCTGGGGGTGGGGGCCGTCGGGGTGCGGCTCCTGCGGTGGCTGCGCGGTGCTCTCGTCGCCGGCGTCCCGGTGCTGCGGGTCCTCGGGGGCGGGCGGCGTCTCCTGTCGGCCGGGGCCGGTGGGTGCGTCGGGCCGTCCGGGGTCGGGGGCCGGCCGGTCCGTGCGGTGCTCGGTCGGCTCGTCGGTCCCGGAGCGCGGCTTCCCGCTCCCGCCGCTCTCGTCCACGGTGTCCCCTCGATGGATGCGTCGTCCGCGCCTGCCGTGCGGAAGGTCTCGGGTCGATGGTATGCGGCCGTCCTGACGGGGTCCGCCCCGGCACCCCACAGTGGCCGCTCCCCCGGCGGCCGCCGGTGCCCGCGGCTGGGTCACTGTCAGTGGTGGGCCGTAAGGTCTGTGGTCATGGAGACGAGCACGGAGGGCACCGCGGCGGACGGCGGCGGCGAGGCCACGCGGACGACGCCGCCGATGAGGGACGAGTACCCCGCGGGGGCGCCCGTTCATGCGGGGGCCCCGGAGACGATCGGGGCGGTGCCGGCGGAGGGGGCCGCCGGTGTGCTGCCCGTCCGGGCTCCTTCGTCGCTGTCTCCGTCGCGGGCCGGTGACTTCATGCAGTGCCCGTTGCTGTACCGGTTCCGGGTCATCGACCGGCTGCCGGAGAAGCCGAGCCCGGCGGCGACGAAGGGGACGCTGGTGCACGCGGTGCTGGAGCGTCTCTTCGACGCGCCCGCGGCGGAGCGGACGGCGCCGCGCGCGAAGTCGCTGATCCCGGGGCAGTGGGACCGGCTGCGGGAGAGCCGCCCGGAGGTCGCGGAGCTGTTCGCGGACGATCCGGAGGGTGAGCGGCTGGCGGCCTGGCTTGCCGAGGCGGAGCAGTTGGTGGAGCGCTGGTTCGGGCTGGAGGATCCGACACGGCTGGAGCCGGCCGAGCGGGAGTTGTTCGTGGAGGCGGAGCTGGAGTCGGGGCTCCGGCTGCGCGGGATCATCGACCGGGTCGACGTGGCGCCCACGGGTGAGGTGCGGATCGTCGACTACAAGACGGGCAAGGCGCCCCGCCCGGAGTACGCGGAGGGCGCGCTGTTCCAGATGAAGTTCTACGCCCTGGTGGTGTGGCGGCTGAAGGGCGTGGTGCCGCGCCGGCTGCAGCTGGTGTATCTGGGCAGTGGTGACGTGCTGACGTACGACCCGGTGATGGCGGACCTGGAGCGGGTGGAGCGCAAGCTGCTCGCGCTATGGGAGGCGATCCGGCTGGCGACGGAGACGGGTGACTGGCGGCCGCGGCCGACGAAGCTGTGCGGCTGGTGCGATCACCGGGAGCACTGCCCGGAGTTCGGCGGCACTCCCCCGCCCTACCCGCTGGCGCCGGTGGCCGGGGCGGGCGAGTCCGGGCAAGGCGCGCAGGGCAGAATGGGGCCGGACTAGCGAAGGAGACTTACGTGGCCATCCGCGTCCTACTGGTCGACGACCAGCCCCTGCTGCGCACCGGGTTCCGGATGATTCTGGAGGCCGAGCAGGATCTCGCGGTCGTCGGTGAGGCCGGTGACGGTCTGCAGGCCCTCGATCAGGTGCGGGCCCTGCAGCCCGACGTGGTCCTGATGGACATCCGTATGCCCCGGATGGACGGGGTGGAGGCGACGCGGCAGATCACCGGGCCGGGGCGGGACGGTCCGGCGAAGGTTCTGGTGCTGACCACGTTCGATCTGGACGAGTACGTGGTGGAGGCGCTGAGGGCGGGGGCCAGCGGCTTTCTGCTGAAGGACGCTCCCGCCCATGAGCTGGTGCAGGCGATCCGGGTGGTCGCGGCCGGTGAGGCGATGCTCGCGCCGAGCATCACACGCCGGCTGCTGGACAAGTACGCCACGCATCTGCCGTCGGGGGACGAGCCGGTGCCGGACACCCTGCACACGCTGACCGAGCGTGAGGTGGAGGTGCTGAAGCTGGTGGCGCGCGGGTTGTCGAACGCGGAGATCGCGGCGGACCTGTTCGTCAGCGAGACCACGGTGAAGACGCATGTGGGGCATGTGCTGACGAAGCTGGGGCTGCGGGACCGGGTGCAGGCCGCGGTGTACGCGTACGAGAGCGGGCTGGTGCGTCCGGGCGCGCAGTAGGGCCGGGCATGGGCAGAGGGCGCTCCTTCGGTGGAAGGGGCGCCCTCTGCCGTGGTCGGGGGCCGGAGGTCAGCCCTTCTTGAGCTCCCAGAAGCGGAAGACGGTGGAGGCGTCGAGGCAGTACTCCAGGCCGTACACGTTCTCGTGGACGACGGCGTACTGCTTGCCCTGCCAGACCGGGAGGATGGGCAGTTCCTCGGCGACGATGTCCTGGAGCTGGCCGAAGGCGTCGTCGGTGGCGGCGCGGTCGCTCTCGGCGGCGGTGCTGGGGATGAGCGTGTTGGTGATGCGCCTGTTCTCGTAGTTGTTGCCGAGGACGTTGCCCTTGCCGAAGAAGGGCGCCGTGAAGTTGTCGGCGTCCGGGTAGTCCGGCACCCAGCCCTTGACGTAGACGCCGTACCTGCCCTTGGCGATGTCCTTCTCGTACTGGTCGAAGGCGACGGAGCGGACGTCGGCCTGGAAGAGGCCGCTGTCGTTGAGCTGCTTGGCGATGGCCTTCAACTGCTGGTCGGTGGCCGGGCCGTAGCGGGACGGGGTGGACCACAGGGTCAGCCGGACCTTGCCGGTGATGCCTTCGCTCTGCAGGGCGGCGGCGGCCTTGGCGCGGGAGGGGCGGGCGCCGTAGGTGTCGAAGAAGGCGGTGTTGTGGCCGCCGATGCCGGCCGGGATGATCGAGTACAGCGGGGTGGCGGTGCCCTCGTGGACGTCCCGGATGAGGGCGTCGCGGTCGAGCAGGTAGGCGATGGCCTTGCGCACGCCGAGCTGTCCGGCGACCGGGTCGTCCATGTTGAAGACGAGGTGCTGGACCTCGGCGCTGCTGCCTTCGACGATCTCGACGCCGGAGGAGTCGGTGCCGGCCTTCTCGATGTCGGCGATGTCGCCGGCGCTGAGGCCGCGGTAGGCGATGTCGACGTCGTCGGCGAGCAGGGCCCGCTTGAGGCGCTGCTGGTCGCCGCGGAAGAACTTCAGGGTGACGCCGCTGTTCTCCACCTCGGCGGTGCCCTTGTAGTTCTCGTTGACGGTGAAGACGGCCTCGTCGTCGTTGAACGCGTCGAGCTTGTAGGGGCCGGAGCCGACGGCTTCGCCGTCCTCGCGCAGGCCGTCGGCGTCGTACGCGTCCTCGTCGACGATGGAGCCGGCGCCGGAGGCGATCTTGCTCGGGAAGGTGGCGTCCGGGGTGTTGAGCCGGAAGACGACGGTGCGCTCGTCGGGGGTCTCGACCTTGTCCAGGGTGGAGAACATGACGGCGGGGCCGTCGGGGTCGTCGATCTTCAGCATGCGGTCGAAGGAGAACTTGACGTCCGCGGCGGTGAGTTCGTCACCGTTGCTGAACTTGAGGCCGGCCTTCAGCGTGCACTTGTAGACGGTGGCCCCGGCGTCGGAGAAGGAGCACTCCTCGGCGGCTTCGGGCTGGGGTTCCGTGGCGCCCTTGGGGAAGCTGAGCAACGACTGGAAGACGTTGTTGAACAGCAGCCAGGATCCTGGGTCGTAGCCGGAGGCGGGGTCGGTGGCCAGGACGTCGTCCGACATCCCCACGACCACGGAGTTCCCGTCCGCGCCGCTTTCCCCGGATTCCGTTCCGCAGCCGGTCAACAGGCCGGAGGCCAGCCCTGCCACAAGGGGCAGCACCGGCCAGTGGGTGCGCATGTTCACTTACGAGTGCCTTGTCGTCGGTTGTGAGGAACCCGGGCCCGCGCGGGATCCGGGCGGTCCGGCGCCCCGGGCGAGGGGCGCCGGACGGGTGCGTCAGCCGCTCACGCCGCGGCCGAGCTCCCAGAGCTGGAGGGTGGAGGAGGAGTTGAGCGCGTAGGCCGTGCCCGTGATGTCGTCACCGGCGGCGACGTACTGCTTGCCCTGCCACAGCGGGAGGACCGGCACGTCGTTGGCGACGATGTCCTGGATCTCGGTGAGGCTGCCGGTCGCGGCGATGCGGTCGGCGGCGCGCCGGGACTCGGGGATGAGGCTGTTGCGGATGCGGCCGTTGGCGTACGGCGAGCCGAGGAAGTTGTCCTTGTCGAGGAACGGGGCGACGTAGTTGTCGGCGTCGGGGAAGTCAGGGAACCAGCCCATGCCGTAGACCTCGTACTTGCCCTTCTTCTCGGCGGGGCGGAACACGTCCCAGGCGGTGCCCTTGATGTCGACGTCGAACAGGCCGCTGCCGTTGAGCTGTTGCTTCAGCAGCTCGAACTCGTTCTTCGTGGCCGGGCCGTAGTGGTCGGTGGTGTAGTGCAGCGTCAGCCGGACCGGGGTGGTGACGCCGGCCCGCTCCAGGATCGCCTTGGCCTTGCCGTTGCTGGGCTCGCCGTACTTGTTGAAGAACGAGTTGGAGTGGCCCGTGATGCTGGCGGGGACCAGGGAGTACAGGGGCTCGGCCTGGGAGCCGTACACCTTGGAGACGAGTTCGCCGCGGTCGATCAGCTGGGCCATGGCCTGGCGGACGGCCTTGCTGCGCACGCTGGAGTCGTTGGTGTTGAAGGCGAGGTAGCGGATCTCGAGGCCCGCCATGTCGATGAGGTCGACGTCGTCGTCGGAGTCGGCGGACAGCTTGTCGATCTGCCCCGGCGACATGGCGCGGGTCATGACGTCGATGTCACCGCTGTCGAGGGCGGCGCCCATCGCGTCGGCGCTGTCGTAGCTGCGCATCTCGACCTTGTCGTTGTTCACCTTCAGGCTCCCCTTGTACTCGGGGTTCTTGGTGAACTCGGCGGAGACGAGCTTGTCGCCGTCGACCTTCGCCTTGAAGGTGTACGGGCCGGAGCCGTCGACCTCGAAGCCGCTGCGCAGCTTCTTCTTGTCGTACACGTCCGGGTCGATGATGCCCGCGACCGGGGTGGACAGCTTGTACGGGAAGGTGGCGTCGGCGGTCTTCAGGTGGAAGACGACCTCGCGGTCGCCGCGCGCCTCGACGGTGTCGATGGTGGACAGCAGGGCGAAGACGCCGCTGTCGGCCTTCAGGGAGAGGGCGCGGTCGATGGAGTACTTCACGTCGTCCGCGGTGACGGCGTCGCCGTCGGCGAACTTGAGGTCCTTGCGCAGGGTGCAGGCGTAGCGTTCGTTGCCGCTGTCCGTGAAGCTGCAGCTCTCGGCGGCCTCGGGGACGGGTTCGCCCTCGCCGCGCGGCTGGATCATCAGGGTCTGCACGGTCTGGCGCAGGATGTTCCACAGGCCGACGTCGTAGGCCCAGGCCGGATCGAGCGGTGCGGGGCTCTCCTCCGAGGCAGTGAACACATCCGTGGTGCCCACGACGATCCCGTCGCCGCCGCCGCTGCCGCTGTCGGCTCCGCCACAGGCGGCGAGAACCGGCGCGAGCAGGCCGATGACGACCGGCAGCACCAAAGTCTTGCGGTTCATGCTCGGGTTTCTCCAGCTGTCTTCTCCGTGTATCCGCCATGCAGAGGGTGGTGCGGCGGATCACGGGGGTAAGGGCGATGTTCTCGCGACGAGATTAGTCCGCGCCCACAGGAGGGTTGGAGGGGACCGGAGTTGAGCCTTCCTCACTCAGCGGAATCGGATGTGGACGCACCGGAAGGCCAAGGCGGGAAGGATTGGCGCACCGATCCATGAATCAGGACACAAGGGTGCGCTCGAAACCGCTGTCCGGGGGTGGGAAGCATGCGGAGGGCACCCCCGCGCGACCCCTTGGAGTGGCGAACGTCACAGATTGGACGATCTTGAGGGGGCGCCGGAATTCAGCCGTCCGGCGCGATCGAATTTCCATGCGGAATTTCTCCGCCGTCAAAGGGCCATCAAAGCAGCACGCTCGGTGAACAACTGGCGGATTCAAGTTGTCATGACTGTGACGAGTCGTGGTCAGACCGTCATCAGGCCGCGCAGAAATGCCAGATCGACGTGTTCCAGCGAGGGCACCACCGTGCGCCGGGCGGCCGGCGCGATGGGCGCGATCGAGGGCACGGCCACCACATGGCAGCCGGCGGCCTCCGCGGCGGCGACCCCGGTCGCCGTGTCCTCGACGACGGCGCACCGGGCGGGGTCGGCCCCGAGGCCGACGGCGGCGAGCAGATACGGGTCGGGGTGGGGCTTGGTGCGCGCCACCTCGTCACCGGCGACGGTCAGGGCGAAGTGCTGCGGGCCGAGCGTGGTGAGCACCCGGTCGATGATGCGGCGGTGCGAGGCGGAGACGAGGGCCGTCGGGATCCGGTGCTCGGCCAGCTCGGCCAGCAGCCGGGCGGCTCCCGGCATCAGAGGCAGGGAGTGGTCGATGCGGTCCTCGAAGCCCTGGTTGAGCAGCACCGTGAGCTCGTCCAGGCCGATGTCGGCGCCGGTGGCCTCGATCAGGAAGCCGGCACTGCGGGTCATGGGCCCGCCGACCACGACATGGCGCCAGGTGTCGTCAAGGGTGTGGCCGAGGGAGGCGAAGACCTCGACCTCGACATCCCACCAGAAGCCCTCGGAGTCCACCAGGGTGCCGTCCATGTCGAGGAGTACGGCCTGCAGGGCCGATCCGTCGGCCGTACGGGTCGACGGGGCGGGGACGGTGCTGGTCATCCACGTACCTCCTTCAAGGGACGACCAGGCCGGTTCCCACGGAGGGAACCGGCCTGCGGTGGACCGTCCAGTGTACGACGCTCCCCGCGGTGTCGCCTGAGCGACCCGCTGTGCCTTCGGCACACCGGCGTCGGGCCCCCGGGAGCGGGCGTCAGCGTGCGTTGAAGTACTTCGCCTCCGGGTGGTGGATCACGATGGCGTCCGTGGACTGCTCGGGGTGGAGCTGGAACTCCTCGGACAGGTGGACGCCGATGCGCTCGGGACGGAGCAGGTCGGCGATCTTGGCGCGGTCCTCCAGGTCGGGGCAGGCGCCGTAGCCGAGCGAGAAGCGGGCGCCGCGGTACTTCAGGGAGAACATGTCCTCCATGGCGGCCGGGTCCTCGCCGGCGAAGCCGAGCTCGGCGCGCACGCGGGCGTGCCAGTACTCGGCGAGGGCCTCGGCGAGCTGGACGGACAGGCCGTGCAGTTCGAGGTAGTCGCGGTAGGCGTTGGCCTCGAAGAGCCGGGCGGTCTCCTCGCCGATGCGGGAGCCGACGGTGACGACCTGGAAGCCGACGACGTCGGTCTCGCCGGACTCCTGGGGGCGGAAGAAGTCCGCGAGGCACAGACGGCGGCCGCGGCGCTGGCGCGGGAAGGTGAACCGGGTCCGTTCGTTGCCGTGCTCGTCGAGGACGATCAGGTCGTCGTCCTTGGAGACGCACGGGAAGTAGCCGTGGACGACGGCCGCCTCGAGCAGGTTGTCGGTCTGGAGCCGGTCCAGCAGGCCGCGCAGCCGCGGGCGGCCCTCGGTCTCGACGAGCTCCTGGTACGACGGCCCGCCCCCGGACCGGGACTCCTTCAGGCCCCACTGCCCCTTGAACAGGGCGCCCTCGTCCAGCCAGGAGGCGTACTCCTTGAGCTGGATGCCCTTGCTGACGCGGGTGCCCCAGAACGGCGGTTCGGGGACGGGGTTGTCGGTGGCGACGTCGGAGCGCACGTGACCGTCCTCGGGGCGCTCCTCGACCACGGCCTGCGCGGTCGCCCGCACCCGGCGCTGCCTGAGCTCGGGCAGCTTGGCGCCGGGCACGCCGCGCTTGACGCCGATGAGGGCGTCCATCAGGCGCAGTCCCTCGAAGGCGTCGCGGGCGTAGCGGACCTCGCCCTCGTAGACCTCGTGCAGGTCCTGTTCGACGTAGGCGCGGGTCAGGGCGGCACCGCCGAGGATGACCGGGTAGTCGGCGGCGAGGCCGCGCTGGTTCAGCTCCTCGAGGTTCTCCTTCATGATCACGGTGGACTTCACCAGGAGCCCGGACATGCCGATGACGTCGGCGCGGTGCTCCTCGGCGGCTTCCAGGATCGCGGAGACAGGCTGCTTGATGCCCAGGTTGACCACGGTGTAGCCGTTGTTGGACAGGATGATGTCCACGAGGTTCTTGCCGATGTCGTGGACGTCGCCGCGCACGGTGGCCAGCACGATCGTGCCCTTGCCCTCGGCGTCGGACTTCTCCATGTGCGGTTCGAGGTAGGCGACGGCGGCCTTCATGACCTCGGCGGACTGCAGCACGAACGGCAGCTGCATCTGCCCGGAGCCGAACAGTTCGCCGACGACCTTCATGCCGTCCAGGAGGGTGGCGTTGACGATGTCCAGGGCGGGCCGGTCCCGCAGGGCCGCGTCGAGGTCGGCCTCCAGGCCGTTGCGCTCGCCGTCGATGATGCGCCGCTTGAGGCGTTCCTCCAGCGGCAGGGCGGCCAGTTCCTCGGCCCTGCCGGCCTTCAGGGACTTGGCGGTGGCGCCCTCGAACAGGGCCATGAGCTTCTGCAGCGGGTCGTAGCCCTCGGCGCGGCGGTCGTAGATGAGGTCGAGGGCCGTGCGCACCTCTTCCTCGTTGAAGCGGGCGATCGGCAGGATCTTGCTGGCGTGCACGATCGCCGAGTCCAGGCCGGCCTTCACGCACTCGTCCAGGAACACGGAGTTCAGGAGGATGCGGGCGGCCGGGTTGAGGCCGAAGGAGATGTTCGACAGGCCGAGCGTGGTCTGCACGTCGGGGTGGCGCCGCTTGAGCTCGCGGATCGCCTCGATGGTGGCGATGCCGTCCTTGCGGGACTCCTCCTGACCGGTGCAGATGGTGAAGGTCAGGGTGTCGATGAGGATGTCGGACTCGTGGATGCCCCAGTTCCCCGTCAGGTCCTCGATCAGCCGTTCGGCGATCTCGACCTTCTTCTCGGGGGTGCGGGCCTGCCCCTCCTCGTCGATGGTCAGCGCGATCAGGGCCGCACCGTGCTCCCGGGCCAGCTTCGTGACGCGCGCGAACCTCGACTCGGGGCCGTCGCCGTCCTCGTAGTTCACGGAGTTGATGACCGCGCGTCCGCCGAGCTTCTCCAGGCCGGCCTGGAGGACGTCGACCTCGGTGGAGTCCAGCACGATCGGCAGCGTGGAGGCGGTGGCGAAGCGCCCGGCGAGCTCGCGCATGTCGGCGACGCCGTCCCGGCCGACGTAGTCCACGCACAGGTCGAGCATGTGCGCGCCCTCGCGGATCTGCTCGCGCGCCATCTCCACGCAGTCGTCCCAGCGGCCGTCCAGCATGGCCTCGCGGAACTTCTTGGAGCCGTTGGCGTTGGTGCGCTCGCCGATGGCCAGGTAGGAGGTGTCCTGACGGAAGGGCACGGTCTGGTAGAGCGAGGCGGCGCCGGGCTCGGGGCGCGGGTCGCGCTCGGTCGGCGCCAGGTCCCGGACCCGCTCGACGAGCTGCCGCAGGTGCTCGGGCGTGGTGCCGCAACAGCCGCCGACCAGGGACAGCCCGTAGTCGCGGACGAAGGTCTCGTGGGCGTCCGCCAGCTCCGGGGCGGTCAGCGGATAGGTGGCGCCGTCCTTGCCGAGGACGGGCAGGCCCGCGTTCGGCATGCAGGACAGCGGGATGCGGGAGTGCCGGGAGAGGTAGCGCAGGTGCTCGCTCATCTCGGCGGGTCCCGTGGCGCAGTTCATGCCGATCATGTCGATGCCGAGCGGCTCCAGGGCCGTCAGGGCGGCGCCGATCTCGGAGCCGAGGAGCATGGTGCCGGTCGTCTCGACGGTGACGGAGACGATGATCGGCAGGTCCAGGCCGGAGAGCTCCCGGGCGCGCTGGGCGCCGATGACGGCGGCCTTGGTCTGCAGCAGGTCCTGTGTGGTCTCCACGATCAGCGCGTCGGCGCCGCCGGAGATCAGGCCCTCGGCGTTCTGCTGGAAGGCGTCGCGGATGGTGGTGTAGCCGATGTGGCCGAGTGTGGGGAGCTTGGTGCCGGGGCCGATGGAGCCCAGCACCCAGCGGTCGCGCCCGTCACGGGCGGCGTAGGCGTCGGCGGTCTCCCGGGCGATGCGGGCGCCGGCCTCGGACAGTTCGAAGACGCGCTCGGGGATGTCGTACTCGGCCATCGCGGCGTGGTTCGCCCCGAAGGTGTTGGTCTCCACGCAGTCCACGCCCGCGTCGAAGTACGCCTCGTGGACGGAGCGGACGATGTCCGGCCGGGTCACGTTCAGGATCTCGTTGCAGCCCTCGAGATTCTGGAAGTCGTCCAGCGTGGGGTCCTGGGCCTGCAACATGGTGCCCATCGCTCCGTCGGCGACGACCACACGGGTGGCGAGGGCCTGACGGAGGGCGGACACACGGGTCCGGCTGTCGGCGGAAGGGGTCGGTGGCAACGAGGCCATGAAAGGGCTCCCTGGAGTGCGACGGCTGTCGGCTTTGCGCCCGCAGGGCAGGTTCCACGGCGGGCGCACCTCGTCAGCGTAGCCGGGAGCGCCGCGCGATGGTCGCGACGTCCACGGGCCGGGACGCGGACGGCCCCGGGACGGCACCCGGTATACGTGTGACACGGTCCGGACGGATGAAGTCCGACGGACCATTAGCGGAGGGTCGACATCGACCGGTAGTGTTCGACATTGCCGAACGACGGCAGCGACGTCGTGTAGGTCGACGGTCGAAGGGGACGGAGGCAGTACGGCGATGGCACGGAACATCCAGTCGCTCGAACGGGCGGCCGCGATGCTGCGGCTGCTCGCAGGTGGTGAGCGGCGCCTCGGCCTGTCGGACATCGCCTCCTCGCTGGGCCTCGCGAAGGGCACCGCCCACGGGATCCTGCGCACCCTCCAGCAGGAGGGGTTCGTCGAGCAGGACGAGGCGTCCGGACGGTACCAGCTGGGGGCCGAGCTGCTGCGCCTGGGCACGACCTATCTGGATGTGCACGAGCTGCGCGCCCGCGCGCTGGTGTGGACGGACGACCTGGCCCGCTCCAGCGGCGAGAGCGTCTATCTGGGGGTGCTGCACCAGCAGGGCGTCCTGATCGTGCACCACGTCTTCCGCCCGGACGACAGCCGTCAGGTGCTGGAGATCGGTGCCATGCAGCCGCTGCACTCCACCGCGCTGGGCAAGGTGCTGTCGGCGTACGACCCCGTGGCGCACAGCGAGGCCGTCGAGGCCGGCCGCAAGGCGTTCACCGAGCGCACGGTGTGCGAGCTGGACGACTTCGAGCAGCTCCTCGACCTGACCCGCGCGCGGGGGTACGCGGCCGACGTCGAGGAGACCTGGGAGGGCGTCGCGTCGGTCGCCGCCCCCATCCACGACCGGCGCCGCATGCCGGTGGGCGCGGTCGGCATCACCGGCGCGGTGGAGCGCCTGTGCCGCGAGGGCGAGTTGCGCGCGGAGCTGATCGCGGCGGTGCGGGACTGCGCCCGCGCGGTGTCGCGGGATCTGGGCGCCGGGCGCTTCTGAGCCGTCCGCCCGCCCCTCGACGGGGCAGGACCACGACATTTGACGACCCGGACGCCGGACGGCGCTCCGGGTCTTCCCACGTGCGCCCGCGGGGCGTGCCGATGCGGGCGGTGCGCACACAGCGTGTCCCTTACGCACCCGTACGCACACGTGACGTCGTATCGACAAATCAACACAGCCGATAACGATCGAGCATTCAGGAACAGGACTCTTGACGCACCCCTGACGCCGGGGCAAGACTCCCGTCCATCGGTCGGCATTGTCGAACACCTACCGGCAATACGCGCTAGAGTGGGACAACGCCAGAGGCCGGTATCGCTCTCATCCCGAGAGCAACACGAACCACCGGTGGGACCCGGGGTTCGGCTTCCCCTGGACGAAGGACAAAGGAGTCGCGGGTGTCCAGCTCCGACATCTTCATCGGCGAGACCATCGGTACCGCCATACTCATCCTGCTCGGCGGCGGCGTCTGCGCCGCGGTCACGCTGAAGGCCTCCAAGGCCCGCAACGCCGGCTGGCTCGCCATCACCTTCGGGTGGGGCTTCGCAGTACTCACGGCGGTCTACACCTCGGCACCGCTCTCCGGCGCCCACCTCAACCCGGCCGTGACCGTCGCCATCGCGATCAAGGACAACGCCTGGAGCGACGTCCCGACGTACTTCGCCGGACAGCTCCTCGGCGCCATGATCGGCGCGGCGCTGGTGTGGGCCGCCTACGCCGGCCAGTTCCACGCCCACCTCACCGACAAGGAGATCGTCGGCGGCCCGGGCGCGCAGGCCACGACCACCAAGGCCGTCGAGGCACAGGAGAAGGGCGCCGGTCCCGTCCTGGGCATCTTCTCCACCGGTCCCGAGATCCGCAACGTCGTGCAGAACCTGATCACGGAGATCATCGGCACCGTGGTGCTGGTGCTCGCGGTCCTCACCCAGGGCCTCAACGACAGCGGCAAGGGTCTCGGCACCCTGGGCGCCCTGGTCACCGCGCTCGTGGTCGTGTCCATCGGCCTGTCGCTCGGCGGCCCGACCGGGTACGCGATCAACCCCGCCCGTGACCTCGGTCCGAGAATCGTCCACGCCCTTCTGCCCCTGCCCAACAAGGGGGGCTCCGACTGGGGCTACGCCTGGATCCCGGTGGTGGGACCGCTCATCGGCGGCGCCGTCGCGGCAGGCATCTACAACGTCGCGTTTGCCTAGGAACAGCGCTTCACCCGTCCGGGTGAGAAGCACCGAAACTCTCGGCGCACGCCGTACGTAAAGCCCCATAACCACGGACTTCCAGGAGCTAACAGTGACCGACGCCCACACCGCCGGCCCCTTCATCGCCGCGATCGACCAGGGCACGACCTCGTCCCGCTGCATCGTCTTCGACCGCGACGGCCGGATCGTCTCCGTCGACCAGAAGGAGCACGAGCAGATCTTCCCGAAGCCGGGCTGGGTCGAGCACAACGCCACCGAGATCTGGACCAACGTCCAGGAAGTCGTCGCCGGAGCCATCGAGAAGGCCGGCATCACCCGCGACGACATCAAGGCCATCGGCATCACCAACCAGCGCGAGACCACCGTCCTGTGGGACAAGAACACCGGTGAGCCCGTCCACAACGCCATCGTCTGGCAGGACACCCGCACCGACTCCCTGTGCCGCGAGCTCGGCCGCAACGTCGGGCAGGACCGCTTCCGCCGCGAGACCGGCCTGCCCCTCGCCTCCTACTTCGCCGGTCCGAAGGCCCGCTGGCTGCTGGACAACGTCGAGGGCCTCAAGGAGCGCGCCGAGGCCGGCGACATCCTCTTCGGCACCATGGACACCTGGGTCATCTGGAACCTGACCGGCGGTGTCGACGGCGGCAGGCACGTCACCGACGTCACCAACGCCTCCCGCACCATGCTGATGAACCTGCACACCATGGAGTGGGACGCGAAGATCGCCGAGTCCATCGGCGTCCCGCTGCAGATCCTGCCCGAGATCCGCTCCTCCGCCGAGGTCTACGGCGAGATCACCGGCGGCAAGCTGGGCGAGCTGCTCGGCGGCATCCCGGTGGCCTCCGCGCTCGGCGACCAGCAGGCGGCCCTGTTCGGCCAGACCTGCTTCGCCGAGGGCGAGACCAAGTCGACGTACGGCACCGGCACCTTCATGGTGATGAACACCGGCGACAAGATCATCAACTCCTACGCCGGTCTGCTGACCACCGTCGGCTACAAGATCGGCGACCAGGACACGGTGTACGCCCTGGAGGGCTCGATCGCCGTCACCGGTTCGCTGGTGCAGTGGATGCGCGACCAGATGGGCCTGATCTCCACCGCCGCCGAGATCGAGACGCTCGCGCTCTCCGTCGAGGACAACGGCGGCGCCTACTTCGTGCCGGCCTTCTCCGGCCTGTTCGCCCCGCACTGGCGCTCCGACGCCCGCGGTGTGATCGCCGGCCTGACCCGGTACGTCACGAAGGCGCACCTCGCCCGTGCCGTCCTGGAGGCCACCGCCTGGCAGACGCGGGAGATCGCCGACGCCATGGTCAAGGACTCCGGCGTCGAGCTCATCACCCTCAAGGTCGACGGCGGCATGACCGCGAACAACCTGCTCATGCAGACCCTCTCGGACGTCCTGGACGCGCCCGTGGTGCGCCCGATGGTCGCCGAGACGACCTGCCTCGGTGCCGCCTACGCCGCCGGTCTCGCCGTCGGCTTCTGGAACAGCACCGACGACCTGCGCGCCAACTGGCGCCGGGCCGCCGAGTGGACCCCCCGCATGGACGCGGAGACCCGCGACCGTGAGTACAAGAGCTGGCTCAAGGCCGTCGAGCGGACCATGGGCTGGCTCGAGGACGACGAGAGCTGACCCGCTCCTCGCCGGCCCTCGAACTCTGATGAGGAGTAAGAATCCGACATGACCAATCAGACCACCCTGCAGTCCGTGCCTGCCCTCGGTACGCACCCGGCCTCCGGCTCCCAGCCGAGCCGCGCCGAGACCCGGGAGCAGCTCTCCAAGGCGTCGTACGACCTCCTCGTGATCGGCGGCGGCATCCTGGGCATCTCCACCGCCTGGCACGCCGCGCAGTCCGGCCTCAGGGTGGCCCTGGTCGACGCCGGTGACTTCGCCGGCGCCACCTCCTCCGCCTCCTCCAAGCTCCTCCACGGCGGTCTGCGCTACCTGCAGACCGGCGCGGTGAAGCTGGTGGCGGAGAACCACTTCGAGCGCCGTGCGGTCTCCCGCCAGGTGGCCCCCCACCTGGCGAACCCGCTCACCTTCTACCTCCCTGTGTACAAGGGCGGGCCGCACGGCGCCGCGAAGCTCGGGGCGGGCGTCTTCGCCTACTCCGCGCTCTCGGCGTTCGGTGACGGCGTCGGCCACCTCCTGTCGCCCGCCAAGGCGGCGCAGGACGTGCCGGAGCTGCGCACCGAGAACCTCAAGGCCGTGGCCGTGTACGGCGACGACCAGATGAACGACGCGCGCATGGCGCTGATGACGGTCCGCGCGGCCGTCGAGTCCGGCGCGGCCGTGCTCAACCACGCCGAGGTCACCGGGCTGCGCTTCACGCAGGGCCGGGTGACGGGCGCCGACCTGCGGGACCGCCTGTCCGGTGACGAGTTCGGGGTGAACGCCCGGCTCGTGCTGAACGCCACCGGTCCCTGGGTCGACCACCTGCGCAAGATGGAGGACCCGAACGCGGCGCCGTCGATCCGTCTGTCCAAGGGCGCGCACCTGGTCCTGAAGCGGACCGCGCCCTGGAAGGCGGCGCTGGCGACCCCGATCGACAAGTACCGCATCACGTTCGCCCTGCCGTGGGAGGACATGCTGCTGCTGGGCACCACGGACGAGGCGTACGAGGGCGACCCCGCGGACGTCGCCGTCAACGACAAGGACATAGCCCAGATCCTGGACGAGGCCGCGTTCTCCATCCGCGACCAGCAACTGGGCCGCGACCTGATCACATACGCCTTCGCGGGCCTGCGGGTGCTGCCGGGCGGCCCCGGCGACACGGCGAAGGCCAAGCGCGAGACGGTCGTGACCGAGGGACGCGGCGGGATGCTGTCCGTGGCGGGCGGCAAGTGGACGACGTTCCGGCACATCGGCCGGACCGTCATGAAGAAGCTGGAGGCGCTGCCGGGCGCCCCGCTGGGCGACGACTTCGAGCCCATCTCCGCGCTGCCGAAGAAGCTGCCGCTGCCGGGTATCGCGAACCCGCGCGCGGTCGCCCACCGGCTGCTGACCGACCGTCCGGCGCCGGGCCCGCGCATGGCGGCGGACACCGCCCGGCACCTGGCCACGCACTACGGTTCGCTGGCCTTCGACATCGCCCGCCTCGCCAACGAGAACCCGGAGCTGGGCGAGCGCGTCCACCCGGACGCCCCGGAGATCTGGGCGCAGGTCGTCTACGCCCGGGACAACGAGTGGGCGGAGACCGCGGACGACGTGCTGCGCCGCCGGACGACCCTGACGATCCGGGGTCTGGCCACGGACGACGTCCGGGCGAAGGTGCAGGACGTGCTCGACAAGAAGTGACCTCGCGCGCGGCGGGCGGTTTTCGCCGGATGAGCCGTCCGCCGCGCGGGGTCCGGCCACTCCCCTGACCGCGCCGGACCGTACGAGGGCGGCCCCTTCCGCACCGGGGCCGGCCACCACCGGAGGGGCGGCTCCTCGCCGACGGAGCCGCCCCTTCGCGCTGCCCGGACCGCGTACGCCCGCCTGGGCGGCCGTACATAATGTGCCGAGACATCGGAGGTCTCGCGGGGCGGGGTGGACGACGGGGAGGGCGGCCATGGCGGTCACCGACGAGGCGATCGAGAAGATCAAGGGGATGATCGTCTCCGGCGCGCTGCGCCCCGGCGACCGGCTCCCCAAGGAGAGCGAGCTCGCCGCCGTCCTCGGGCTGTCCCGCAACTCGCTGCGGGAGGCGGTAAGGGCCCTGTCGCTGATCCGCGTCCTGGACGTCCGGCAGGGCGACGGGACGTATGTGACCAGCCTGGACCCGCAACTGCTGCTGGAGGCGCTGAGCTTCGTCGTCGACTTCCACCGCGACGACACGGTCCTGGAGTTCCTGGCGGTGCGCCGCATCCTGGAGCCGGCGGCCACGGCGATGGCGGCGACCCGGATCAGCGAGCGGCAGCTCGACACGCTGGCCGGCCGGCTGGACCGGCTCGGTGACGCCCCGTCGGTGGAGGAACTCGTGGCGAGCGACCTGGAGTTCCACCGGGGCATCGTCAACAGCGCGGGCAACTCGGTGCTGTGTTCGCTGCTCGACGGTCTGTCGGGGCCGACGACGCGGGCCCGGATCTGGCGGGGGCTGACCCAGGAGGACGCGGTGGGCCGGACCCTGTACGAGCACCGGGCGATCCTGGCGGCGCTGCGGGACCGGGACGCGGAGGCGGCGCGGTCCTGGGCGACCGTGCACATCGCGAGCGTGGAGCAGTGGCTGCGCTCGACCCTGTGACCGGCGCCCGGCCGTGCCGGAACACGGCGGCCGGGGACCCGCGTTGTGCCGTGCGGTGTGGACGTCGGATCTCTGCTGGGGGTGTTCCCGGGTGGGGATCGGGGCAGTGATCCCGCATCCCCCCTGCGAGGGGGCTGCGGGCGCCCCCGCCGCACGCCGTAAGGTTGGTTCGTCAGGCGAGGGCACGTCGGAAGGAGGCGCTGGGTGATCGAGCTCGAGGGGGTTCCCGAGCTGATCGACCCGGTCATGGTGGCCGCGTTCGAGGGCTGGAACGATGCCGGCGACGCCGCTTCCACCGCGGTCGCGCATCTGGACAGGGAGTGGAAGGGCGAGGTGTTCGCGGCGCTGGACGCCGAGGACTACTACGACTTCCAGGTGAACCGGCCCACGGTGTGGATGGACGCCGGAGTGCGCAAGATCACGTGGCCGACGACCCGGCTGTCCGTGGTCCGGGTCGGTGGTGACAAGCCGCGCGACCTCGTGCTGGTCCGCGGTATCGAACCGTCCATGCGCTGGCGCTCGTTCTGCAACGAGCTCCTCGGCTTCGCGCACGAGCTGGGTGTGGAGCTGGTGGTCATCCTGGGCGCCCTGCTCGGGGACACCCCGCACACGCGTCCGGTCCCGATCAGCGGGACCACCTCCGACCCGGACCTGGCCCGCCGGATGGATCTGGAGGAGACCAAGTACGAGGGCCCGACGGGCATCGTCGGCATCCTCCAGGAGGCCTGCACGCACGCCGGTGTGCCGGCGGTGTCGCTGTGGGCGGCGGTGCCGCACTACGTGTCGCAGCCGCCGAACCCGAAGGCGACGCTGGCGCTGCTGAACCGCCTGGAGGACCTGATCGACGTGCGGATCCCGCTGGGCGAGCTGCCCGAGGACGCGCGCGCCTGGCAGGTCGGCGTGGACCAGCTGGCGGCGGAGGACAGCGAGGTCGCCGAGTACGTGCAGTCGCTGGAGGAGGCCCGGGACACCGCGGAGCTCCCGGAGGCGTCGGGCGAGGCGATCGCCCGCGAGTTCGAGCGGTATCTGCGCCGGCGGGACGGGGGCGGGCCGACGGCCGGCGGGCACCCCACCGACGGCCCGGACGGTCCCTCAGGGCCGCCGTACCGGCGGGAGGGCCCCGGTGGCCGTACACGTCCGCCGAAGCCTCCGCGGTCCGGCGGCAAGGACCCGGGCGAGGGCGACGAGTCGTCGGAGGACTGAGGGTCGCCGGCACGGACGACGAGAAGGACCGAGGGCGGTGCGCTTCACGCGCACCGCCCTCGGTCGTCCTCAGCCCCGCACCGGCTACAGGGCCACGCCCATGAGCGCGTCCACGGCGCGGGAGACGACGCCGGGGGCGGCGGTGTCCGTGCCGCCGTGCTCCTCCTGGGCGGCGGCCCAGCGGTCGACCGCGGCGAGCGCGGTGGGCGCGTCCAGGTCGTCGGCGAGGGCGTCGCGGATCTCCTCGACGAGCGCCTCGGCCGAGGGTCCGTCGGGCCGGGAGACGGCGGCGCGCCAGCGGTCGAGACGGGCGACGGCCTCCCGGAGCACGTCGTCGGTCCACTCCCAGTCGGCCCGGTAGTGGTGGGCGAGCAGGGCGAGCCGGATCGCGGCCGGGTCGACGCCGTCGCGGCGCAGCTGGGAGACGAAGACGAGGTTGCCCTTGGACTTGGACATCTTCTCGCCGTGCAGGGCGACCATGCCGGCGTGGACGTACGCCTTGGCCATGGGGAACTCGCCGGTCAGCACCTGGGCGTGGGAGGCGCCCATCTCGTGGTGCGGGAAGGCGAGATCGGAGCCGCCGCCCTGGACGTCGAAGCCCATGCCGAGGTGGTCGAGGGCGATGGCGACGCACTCGATGTGCCAGCCGGGGCGGCCCCGGCCGAGGGAGCCGCCGTCCCAGCTGGGCTCGCCGGGTCGGGCGGCCATCCACAGCATCGGGTCGAGGGGGTTCTTCTTGCCCGGCCGGTCCGGGTCGCCGCCGCGCTCGGCGGACAGCAGCCGCATGGCGGCGGCGTCCAGGTGCGAGACCTGGCCGAAGTGCGGGTCGGACTCGACGGAGAAGTAGATGTCGCCCCCGAGTTCGTAGGCGGCGCCTGCCTCCCGGAGCCGTTCGACCAGCGGGACGATCCCGGGTATGGCCTCCACGGCGCCGATGTAGTGCCGCGGCGGCAGCATCCGCAGGGCCGTCATGTCCTCACGGAAGAGTGCGGTCTCCTTCTCGGCGAGGGCCACCCAGTCGACGGAGTCGCGCTCGGCCCGCTCCAGGAGCGGGTCGTCGACGTCGGTGACGTTCTGGACGTAGTGGACCTGGCGCTTGGTGTCGAGCCACACGCGCTGCACGAGGTCGAACGCGTTGTAGGTCGCCGCGTGCCCCAGGTGGGTGGCGTCGTACGGAGTGATGCCGCAGACGTAGATACGGGCGACGGGACCGGGGTCCAGGGTGACCGGGCCGCCGGTCGCGGTGTCGTGGATCCTCAGGTCGCGGCCCTGACCAGGCAGGGCGGGGACCTCAGAAGCGGGCCAGGCATGCATGTCATGAGCCTAACCGGACTGGAGTTCCGTATACGAACCGGACCGGGCCGGATGGCCGGTAAGGCGCTCTTGTGTGTCGGCGGCCGGTGTGCTGCCGGCCGCCGCGCGGTCCTACACGGGCGGCCAGGGGATGGCCGGCCAATCACCGCCGGGCTGCGGGTGGACGCCGATGGCCAGCAGGGCGGCGACCCGCGCGCGGGTGGCGTCCACCTCGGCGGGGGTGATGAGCTGCCCGAGGCGCGCCGCGAGGGCCCCGCCGTCCTTCAGCCCTTCGTCCAGGATATGCAGGACCCGCAGGGCGTCGTCCGTCAGCGGCTCCCCCGCCCAGCCCCACAGCAGGGTCCGCAGCTTGTCGTCGACGTGGAAGGTCACGCCGTGGTCGATGCCGTGGAGCCGGCCGTCCGCGGTGGGCAGCAGATGCCCGCCCTTGCGGTCGGCGTTGTTGATCACGGCGTCCAGGACGGCGAGCCGCCGCAGCCGTTCGTCGTCGGCGTGCACGAGCAGCGCGGTGCGGCCCTCGCCGACGTCGGCGAAGCCGATCGCCTTCCATCCGGGCTCCGGCTCCTCCCCGTCCACGAGGGCGAGCAGTTCCGCCTCGGGGGTCACGTCGACCCAGAACTGGACCATGCCCTCGCCGTACGGCCCGTCACGCAGCACGGTGGGCGGGACGAGCCCCCAGCCGGTCGCCTCGGAGACCTCGTACGCGGCGACCTCCCGCTCGGCGAGGGTGCCGTCGGGGAAGTCCCACAGCGGCTGCTCGCCGGCGACCGGCTTGTAGACGCAGGACGCCTCACGCCCGCCGTGGGCGACGGTGCACAGGAACGCGGCGTTGGACGCCTCGCGGATGCGGCCGCGCACCGTCAGCTCACCCTCGGTGAGCAGGTCCACGGGGGTCACGCTCCGCGGCGGTATCCGTTCTGGCGCGGACATACGTGTCCTTCCGGGTCGAGCGGGAGGCTGCACAGCGGGCACGGCGGCCGCCCGGCGTTGACGACGTCGAGGGCGCGTTTGGCGAAGGCCCTCGCCTGGGCGCCGGTGAGCCGGACCCGCAGCATCGGGGGGCCGTTCTCCTCGTCCTGGAGGAGCCGCTCCTCGGCCTCGGCGAGGTCCTCCTCGGTCTCGGCGTCGAGCTCCACCAGGGCCTGCGCCTCGACGATCATGCGCTGTTCCTCGCCGTCCCAGGCCAGCGCCATGGTGCCGACGCGGAACTCCTCCTCGACGGGGGTCTCCAGCGGGCCGGTGTCGGCGATCTCGCTGGGGGCCACGACGGGGACGGCGGCGCTGCCCCCGCTGCGCCGTACGACCTCGTCCAGCAGTTCGTCCATGCGCTCCGCGAGGGCGGCGACCTGTGTCTTCTCCAGGGCCACGCTGGTCACCCGGGGGCCGGCGGTGGCCTGGAGGAAGAACGTACGGCGTCCGGGCAGTCCGACCGTGCCGGCCACGAAACGGTCCGGGGGGTCGTAGAGGAACACCTGACGGGACACGTCCTGTCTCCATGGGGGTCGTGAGTACGGCGGTTCGTGGGAATCACGGGTGGTGCGGGCGGCGCTGCTTCGACCGCTTCACCCTACTGCGCCGGACGATCACGGTGCGCCCGCGCCGCCCCCGACGGCGGCGTCACCGGCGGCGGGCTCCTCGCGGGGGGCGAGGGACGCGAAGTCGCCGGTGTCCCCGAGGCGTACGAGGAACGGCCTCAGACGGGTGTAACGGATCGCGGTGATGGAACACGGTTCAACGGAGATCCTCTGGAAGAGGTCGAGATGAAGACCGAGTGCGTCCGCGACGAGCGACTTGATGATGTCGCCGTGCGAGCACATGAGATAGACGGCGTCGGCGCCGTGGTCGCGCTCCACGCGCGCGTTCCACTCGCGGACGGCCTCGGCGGCGCGGGTCTGCATGGCCCGCATCGACTCGCCGCCGGGGAACGCGGCCGCGGAGGGGTGGGCCTGGACGACGTCCATCAGCGGCTCGTCCTTGAGGTCGGCGAGCTTACGGCCGGACCAGTCGCCGTAGTGGCACTCGCCGATGCGCTCCTCGGAGTGCGCGGTGAGGCCGGGGCGGGCGTCCAGCAGGGGGCGGATCGTCTCCTGACAGCGCTGCAGGGGGCTGCTGACGACCTCGGCGATCGGCAGGGCGGCGAGCCGGGCGGGCAGCGCGGCGGCCTGCCGGGTCCCGCGTTCGTCGAGGGCGACGCCGGGCGTCCAGCCGGCGAGCACCCCTTCGGTGTTGGCGGTGGAACGTCCGTGGCGGACCAGGATCAGCGTGGGCATGCCGTCCAGCGTAGGCATACGGGCGGACACACTCGGGACCGGATGACGGGAGAACACACCCTGTGATCGTCGACTGCGCCATCTACCGTGACGGGCGTCGCTCGGAGGAGCCCCCTCGGGACTTCTCCGACGCCCTCGACCTGTGCCGTCTGCGGGACGACGCCTTCGTGTGGATCGGCCTGCACGAGCCGACCGAGGACGAGTTCGACAAGGTCTCGGAGGAGTTCGGGCTGCATCCGCTGGCCGTGGAGGACGCCTTGAAGGCGCACCAGCGGCCCAAGATGGAGGTGTACGACGACTCGCTGTTCGTGGTCCTCAAGCCGGTCGCCTACGAGCCGGACAGCGATGTGGTCACCGCGGGCGAGGTGATGCTGTTCATCGGCGACTCCTTCGTGGTGACGGTCCGGCACGGCGAGGAGACCACCCTCGGGGCGGTCCGCCAGCGTCTGGAGGGGGATCCGGACATGCTGCGGCACGGCCCGACGGCGGTGCTGTACGCCGTCGCCGACTCCGTGGTCGACCACTATCTCGAGGTGGCCGAGGAGCTGGGCATCGACCTGGAGGAGCTGGAGGCGGAGGTGTTCTCGCCGACGGCGAGCGGCTCGCGGAACACGGCCTCGCGCATCTACGCCTTCAAGCGGCAGGTCCTGGAGTTCCGCAGGGCGACGGGCCCGCTGGCGCACCCGCTGGTCCGGCTCGCCCAGACCGGGCCGACCGGTACACGGGTGCCGTTCGTGCGCGACGAGGCGCAGCCGTTCTTCCGGGACGTGAGCGACCACCTCACGCGCGTGAACGAGTCGGTGGAGGGCCTGGACCGGCTGGTCTCGGACGTCCTGTCGGCCCATCTGGCGCAGACGGGCGTGCAGCAGAACGACGACATGCGCAAGATCTCCGCATGGGCGGCCATGGCCGCCCTCCCCACGTTGCTCGCGGGGATCTACGGCATGAACTTCGAGCACATGCCCGAGCTGACCTGGGTGTGGTCGTACCCGGCGCTGCTCGCGATCATGGCCGCCCTGGAGATCCTGCTGTACCGGACCTTCAAGCACCGGGGCTGGATGTAGAGGTCAGGCGAACTCGGGTGCCGAGGTGGCCGGTCCGCCGAGGGCGTCGCGGCGCTCCGGCATCGACAGGGACACCATGCGCCGCCAGCCCGCGATCCGCTCCCATGCGTACACCGCGTGGATGCCCGCGGCGAGTACCGCGGCCCTGGGCCGGGACCAGCCCAGGATGCGGCCCATGTGGTCCATGACGGCGAGGCTGACGTCGCGGTAGATACGGATCTCGGCGAGCGCGCTCTCGCGCAGGGTCCGCTGGATGGCCCGGCCGTGGCCCTGGGCGGCGTAGCGCAGGAGTTCCTCGTGGCAGTAGGCGAGGTGGTTGTCCTCGTCGCCGGAGATCATCCGCACCGCGCGGCCGATGTCGGGGTGGTCGGCGAAGTGCCTGCGCAGCAGTTCCATCTGCTCGGAGGCCCGCTGCTCGGTGACCCGGCTGTGCGCGAGGTAGGTGACGATGTCCTGCAGGGTGAGCGGCTGGTCGCTCTTGAGCTTGTCGTGGGCGAGGCCGATGCCCTGCCGCTCGAGGAGCATCGTGTAGTCCGTCTCGGGCGGGACGGGCACCGGTTCGAGGCCGCGCTTCTTCAGCAGGGCGTTGAAGATCCGCCCGTGCTTGTCTTCGTCGGCGCCGTGCCTGGAGATCTTGGGGGCGAGGGCGCGTTCGCTCGGGGGGACGAGCGCGGCGATGCGCGCGTTCTCCCAGCCGCCCTGGGACTCGCCGCTGGCCGCGATGGAGCAGAACAGCCGGAACGACTCGTCGTTGTCGAGGATCTCCTGGAACAGACTCTTGGCCGAAAGCATCGTGGGCCACCTCTCTCAGGACGCCGCAGGATTACCGCGAAGAACGAGTCAAATGCGGTGAGAGTGGTGCTGCAACAGCTGTGTCGGACAACTGGGCCGAACGGATGACGTGCGGGGCACGACGGGAGCGTAACCACTTGGGGCACGCGGGCGTTGTTCTCCGTGACGGCCGTGGCGGGGAAGACCCCCGAGCCCCCACCACGGCCGTAGGAATGTCCGGGACCGGCCCCCGGGGTCAGGCCAGGCCGGCGCGCTCCAGGGCCTCGACGCCGGCGCGCAGCGAGCGCAGCCGCTCGTCGAGGGTGAAGCCGGCCGGGGCGAGGGACAGCGTGGTGACACCGGCGGCGGCGTAGGCCTTCATCCGGTCGGCGATGCGGTCGACGGAGCCGAGCAGCGTGGTCCGGTCGATCAGCTCCTGCGGTACGGCGGCCGCGGCGCCCTGCTTGTCGCCGGAGAGGTACTTGGCCTGGATGTCGGCGGCTTCCTTCTCGTAGCCCATGCGCTGCGCGAGCTGGTTGTAGAAGTTCTGCTTGGCGCTGCCCATGCCGCCGACGTACAGCGCGGTGTAGGGGCGGAAGGTGTCCGCGAGCGCGGCGACGTCCTTGTCGTCGCCCACGGCCAGCGGCAGCGTCGGGCAGACGTCGAAGCCGTCGAGGGTCTTGCCGGCCTTCTCGCGGCCCGCGCGCAGGTGCCGGATGGTGGTGTCCTCCAGGTGGTCCGCGGAGGGGAAGATGAGCAGGGCGCCGTCGGCGATCTCCCCGGTCTGCTCCAGGTTCTTCGGGCCGATCGCGGCGATGTAGAGCGGGATGTGCTCGCGCTGCGGGTGCACGGTCAGCTTGATCGGCTTGCCGGGGCCGCCGGGCAGCGGCAGCGTCCAGTGCCGGCCCTCGTAGCTGAGGCGCTCGCGGGTCATGGCCCGGCGGACGATCTCGACGTACTCGCGGGTGCGGGCGAGCGGCTTGTCGAACTTGACGCCGTACCAGCCCTCGGAGACCTGCGGTCCGGAGACGCCGAGGCCGAGCCGGAAGCGGCCGCCGGACAGGGAGTCCAGGGTCGCGGCGGTCATCGCGGTCATCGCGGGCTGGCGGGCCGGGATCTGGAAGATCGCGGAGCCGACGTCGATGCGTTCGGTCTGGGCGGCGACCCAGCTGAGCACGGTGGCCGCGTCCGAGCCGTACGCCTCGGCGGCCCAGCACACGGCGTACCCGAGCCGGTCGGCCTCCTGCGCGACGGCGAGATTGTCCGCGTCCATTCCGGCACCCCAGTAGCCGAGGTTGATCCCGAGCTGCATGGCCGACTCCTCTTACCGATCAGTAACGTCCTGGTGCGCCAGACCTTAGCGCGGGGGGCCGGTCACGGGGAGGGCGGTGTGGCGGGCGTCGCCCGGCCGGGGCCGTCCACCGCGCCGAAACTGGTCATCCACAGGCCCCCACAGGTCAGGTTCTGGCCAGTAATCTCGGCGTCCATGGAGCAGAGGCATCTCGGCCGCACCGGCCTGCGCGTGTCCCGGATCGGGCTCGGCACCCTCACCTGGGGAAGGGACACCGACGAGCACGACGCGGCGGACCTCCTGAAGACGTTCTGGGAGGCGGGCGGCACCCTCGTGGACACGGCCGACGTGTACGGCGACGGGGAGGCGGAGTACCTGCTGGGCCGGCTCATGGAAGGGCTCGTCCCGCGCCGGGACCTGGTCATCTCGACGAAGGCGGGCAGCGTCCCCGACCCCGACCGCAGGGTCGACGGCTCGCGCGGCCATCTGCTCTCCGCGCTGGACGCCTCGCTGGCCCGCCTCGGCACGGAGTACGTCGACATCTGGCACATCCACGCCTACGACCCGCACACCCCGCTCGACGAGACGCTGCACGCCCTCGACCTGGCGGTGTCCAGCGGCCGCGCCCGCTACGTCGGCGTCTCCAACTTCTGCGGCTGGCAGCTCGCCAAGGCGGCCACCTGGCAGCTCGCGGCGCCGGGCACCCGGACCAGGCTGGCGAGCACGCAGCTGGAGTACTCGCTGCTCCAGCGGGGCGTGGAGCGTGAGGTGCTGCCCGCCGCGCTGGACCTGGGGGTCGGCCTGCTGCCGTCGTCGCCGCTGGGCCGAGGCGTGCTGACCGGCAAGTACCGCAACGGGACGCCACCGGACTCGCGCGGCGGCTCGGAGCACCTGGCCCCGTTCGTCGCCCCCTACCTCGACGACACGGCGAGCCGCATCGTGGACGCCGTGCAGACGGCCGCCGACGGGCTGGCCGTCTCCCCGCTCCAGGTCGCCCTCGCCTGGGTCCGGGACCGGCCCGGCGTGACCGCCCCCGTCGTAGGCGCGCGCACCTCGCAGCAGCTCACGGCCGCGTTGTCAGTGGAGGACCTTAGTCTTCCTGACGAGATCTGCCGGGCGCTCGACGACGTCTCCGCGCCCGTGCACCACTACCCCGATCACGACTGGAGCACGCTGTGAGCACGGAGCCGCCCGAGAGCACGGAGGACGCCGAGCCGGGGACGCCGGCGGACGAGCCGGCCGGCACCGAGGGGCCGGAGGGCACGGCCCCCGCGGCCGAAGGCGACGCGGCGAAGCAGTTGTCGGAGGCCGAGGCCGAGCTCGCCGCCCAGCGCCTGGAGCGGGAGCGGATCGAGCGGCGCAAGGCCGAGAAGCAGGCGCCCGTGGCCGCCGGGGCCAAGCTCAGCGGCAAGGCCGCGGACCTGCTGGCCGCGGTGCGGGCCGTGGAGAGCGGCGCCAAGCCCGCCGCCACCGTCTTCAGCGAGCCGGAGCCGCCGCGCCGCCCCGCGCCCGAGCCGGTGCGCCGCCTCGAGCCCGTGGCCGAGCCGGGCGCCCCCGCGGCGCCGGCAGCGGAGAGCGTCGAGGCGGTGCGGGGCGTGCTGACCGAGGGCGGCGCCCCGGAAGGGCTCGCCCCGCAGGTGGCGGCGGTCCTCGGCGAGACCGCCGCGCAGGCACTGCGGGAGGACCCGTGGCAGCTCCTGCGGGTCGCCGGCGTACGGCCCGAGCAGGCGGACGGGTTCGCGCGGGCGCTGCTCGGCGCCGAGTGCGCACCGGACGACGAGCGACGCGGCCGCGCGGTCACCGGATGGCTGCTGGAACAGGCCGCGATCGCCGGGCACACGGCGCTGGAGCTGCCGGCGCTGACGGCCGCGCTCGCCCGGCAGGGGGTTCCCGACCCGGACGCGGCCGTGCAGGACACGCTGGCCGAGGGCGAGGCCCTGGCGTTCCAGGACGCCCTGGAGGAGCCCGGCGCCCAGGCCGCCCCGGCCGCGGCGGGCGGTGGGGCGGGCGAGGACGAGGAGCGCCCGGTCCGGGTCCTCGTCGGCCTCGAGCGGTACGCCCTCGCGGAGGAGAGCCTCGCCGACGGACTGGCCCGGCTGATCAACTCGGCGCCCAAGCAGGACGGTTCGGCCGAGGACTGGGAGGGGGCGGCGAGCGGCGCGGGTTCCGCCGCCGAGCTGATCCGCGCGGTCGCCGCGCACGGCCTCGTCCTGCACACCGGCGGGGAGGCGTCGCTGGCCGAGCCGGCGGCCCTGCTGCGTGCGGCGGGGGCGCTGGGGCTGCGGGCCTGGGCCGCCGCGCACACCCCGGGCGGCCGGGACCGCTTCACGGCCCTGTCCGACGGGCCGGACGCGGGGGGCGGGGGGACCGTGGCGACCGTCGCCGGTCTGCTCTCCGGCGCGGAGGGCCCCGGCAGGGACGCGGACGGCGCCCTCGACCTGGACCTGCTGATCGTGCTGGACGCGCCGGTGCTGGATGTCGAGACGGCGGCCCTCCTGACCGAGTCGCTGCCCGACGGCGCCCGGCTGGTGCTGGCCGGCGACCCCGGAGTGCTGTGGTCGGCGGGCCCGGGCCGGGTGTTCGCCGATCTGCTGGCGGCGCGGGTCTGCCCGCAGCTCGCCTCGCGGCGCCCTGATCCCGGCCCGCTGGGCGAGCTGGTGTCCGGCATCGGCATCGGCGAGCTCAACCAGGTGGAGGCCCCCGGCAAGGAGGTCGTGATCGTGCCGGTGCGGGACGCCGGTGAGGCTGTCCACCGCACCGTGCAGCTCGTCGCGGACTCGGTGCCGCGGGCGATCGGCGTCTCGCCCGAGGACACCCAGGTGATCACGCCGGGACACGGCGGCGCGGCCGGTACACGCGCGCTCAACGCCGCCCTCAAGGAACGCCTCAACCCCGGCCCGGGCCGCTTCGGCGGCTTCGACCCCGGGGACCGCGTCGCCTACTCCCCCGCGCCGGGCCGTACGGTGCCGGGGCAGGTCGTGGGGGCCGACACCGAGGGGCTGCGGCTGACCTGCGCGGGAGAGGCCGTGCTCGTGCCGAGGGCGCGGGTGGAGCAGTCCGTACGGCACGGCTGGGCGCTCACCGCGCACCAGGCGGCGGGCGGCCGCTGGCCGGCGGTCGTCGTGGTCCTGCCCGGTGACGCCGCCCAGGCGCTGAGCCGTCCCTGGGTCTACACGGCCTTCAGCCGCGCCGACCGCCACTTGTCCGTCGTCCACGGCGTGGAGCAGGCCCTGCCCCGGGCCGTCGCCGAGGTCCCGGCGAAGCCGCGCACGACCCGGCTGGCCGCGCTGCTGCGGCCGCAGGTGCCGACGCCGGCGTGACCTGACGGTCCGCTCACGACGGCGGCGGTGGTCACGGAGGGTTTCTCCGTGACCACCGCCGCCGTCGTCGCCTGTCGCTTGGGCGCGGGCGGCGCTTCAGCGCCGGTCCACGTCGTCGTCCGCGTCCAGGGGCTCGGCCTCGTCGTCGTCTCCGTCGTCCTCGTCTCCGGCCTCGTCCGGTTCGGTGTCGAGTTCCTCCTCGAGGTCGTCGTCGGCGTCCTCGTCGGGGTCCTCCGCCTCGTCGACGTCCTCCAGGTCGTCGTCGAAGACGGTGCTCACGTCGAAGCGGCAGATCACCCGCTGCGGGTCGGCGCCGTCGAAGGGCGCCTCCAGCCACTCGCCGGGGTCGGCCTGCTCGTCCGACGCGGTCACCCAGAGCGTCGAGTCGCCCTCCTCCAGACCGAACTCCTTGTGCCGGGACGCGATCTCGTCCGGCTCGAACTCGCCGAACAGCACCCCCAGCGCTCCGTGCACGGTGCCCGAGGCGTCCCCGTCCGCGCCGTCGTAGTCCGCCGCCTCGATCCGCTCGGCCTGGGCCATCAGCCGCTGCGGCTCCACCACGGAGTAGTCGCGCCGGATCAGCACGCTGACCGCGCTCGGTTCCTCGGGCCCCGTGTACGGGGGCAGTGCGTCCTCGGTGCCGGGGATCTCGAAGGGGGTGACCTCGTCGTAGCGGTCGTAGAGCAGCTCGTCGTAGGCCTCGGCGGCGGCGGCCAACTCGTTGAACGCCTCGTAGACGGCCGGGTCGTCCTCACCCGACCGGCGTTCGACGGCGGCCAGGTGGCGGTCGAGCGCGGTCTTGACCGCCTCGGCGGCGGCGCGTACCTCGGCAGCGGTGGGCTGCACAGCATCAGACATAGTGCAGACGCTATCCGTACCGGGCCCCAGCCCGCACAATAGATGCGATGCCGGAATACGAATTTGTCGACGTGTACGTACCGCGCGGGGTCTCCCGCAAGGACGCCACACGTCTGCTGACGGACCATGCCGAGTACGGACACTGGGAGTTGGACCGCCTGAGTCTGCTGCGCGACGGCAGCCGCCGGGTGCGGTTGCGCCGCCGGATCATCCGCCAGGTGCGGGCCACCTGGTGAGCTGAGCCACAGACGGGACGGACGGAACGGAGGCGGGCCCCGCGTGGACGGGGCCCGCCGTGTTCGTACCGGTCCGCTGTGTCCTGCTAGGCGGACTGACGGGTCTTGCGGTACAGGACCGCGCCCGCGAGCAGCGCGCCGGCGCCGACCGGCAGGACGAGGCCCATCGGGACGTCGCTGCCGGTGTGGGCGAGCTGGGCGTCGCCCTGGGGCTGGGTGACGAAGTGGGCGCCCGGCTGGTTGCCGTGCGAGCCGCCGCCCGGGGTGTTCGGCTCCTCGGGCGTACCCGGGTTGCCGGGCTCACCGGGGTTGCCCGGCTCCCCCGGGTTGCCGGGCTCACCGGGGTTGCCGGGGTTCCCCGGGTTACCCGGCTCTCCGGGGTCGCCCGGCTCTCCGGGGTTACCGGGCTCACCAGGGTTGCCGGGGTTCCCCGGGTTGCCGGGGTTCCCCGGGTTGCCGGGGTTGCCCGGCTCCTCGGGCGAACCGGGCGGGTTCTGGTGGCCGCCGCCGTTGGCGCAGTCGTTGTCCTCGGCCGCGTTGCCGATGCCGATGACGTCGACCGTGTTGCCGCAGACGTTGACCGGCACGTGCACCGGGACCTGAACGTGGTTGCCGGAGCCGATGCCCGGCGAGTCACTGGCGTGCCCGTCGGCCTTGGCGCCCGAGCCGCCCTTGTTGGCGCAACTGTTGCCCACCGCGGGGTTGAGGACGCCCACCACGTTGACGGTGTTGCCGCAGACGTTGACCGGCACGTCCACCGGCACCTGCACCGAGTTGCCGGACAGCACGCCGGGCGAGTGGGACGAGGAGCCGTGCGCACTCGAGCCGGTGGCGTGCGCGGCGCCGCCCGCGGCCGCGATGACCCCGGTCGCCGCCGCCACGGTCATCAGGCCCTTGCGGGTGACCTGTCGCATTGCTGGATACCTGCCTTCGACCTTGTTCCGAGAAGACACGTCGGGAGATCGGCCGACGTTCCGTAAAGGCCGGTCGGCCCCGGAGCGCATGGCACGCACTCCGGGGCCGACGGCTCAGCCCTGGTCACAGGGCGAGACACAACGTCACTTGTTGATGCAGGTGTTGCCGAAGGCGGGGTTCAGCAGCCCGATCACGGAGACCGTGTTGCCGCAGACGTTCACGGGGACGTGAATCGGAGCCTGGATCACGTTGCCGGACACGATGCCCGGGGAGTGCACGGCGGCACCCTGGGCACCGGAGTCGGCAACGGCCATGCCCGCGCCCGCGAGAACCAGCCCACCGGTGGCAGCCGCAGCAGCGACGACCTTCTTGATCATTGTTCCTCCTTGTTGGCAAAGCGATCTCACTTGCTGATCGCATCACCTGTAACGAGGAGCGGTTAATAGAGCTACGACCCTATGAGCGTGTTCACCCGTCCAGATCACATCCCGTACCCCTGGTCGAATTACGACGCGTCGATGAACCGGTCGAGCACCCGCACCCCGAAACGCAGCCCGTCGACCGGTACGCGCTCGTCGACCCCGTGGAACATGCCCGCGAAGTCCAGCTCCGGGGGGAGCTTCAGCGGGGCGAACCCGAACCCGCGGATGCCGAGGTCGTCGAAGGACTTGGCGTCGGTGCCGCCGGACAGCATGTACGGGATGGCCTTGGCCGCCGGGTCCTCCGCGACCAGCGCGGACTGCATCGCGGCCACGAGGGCGCCGTCGAAGCCGGTCTCGACGGCCTTGTCGGCGTGCACGTCCTCGCGCCGCACGTTCGGTCCGAGGATGCGGTCGAGGTCGGCCAGGAACTCCTCCTCGTGTCCGGGCAGGAAACGGCCGTCGACGTGCGCGGTGGCCTCGCCGGGGATGACGTTGACCTTGTAGCCGGCGTTCAGCTGGGTCGGGTTGGCCGTGTTGCTGAGCGTGGCGCCGATGAGCTTGGCGATGCCGCCGAGCTTGGCGAGGGTGCCCTCCATGTTCTCGGGGTCGAGCTCGGTGCCGAGCGCGTCGCCCAGTTCGTCGAGGAAGGCGCGGGTGGTCTTGGTGACCCGGACCGGGAACCTGTGCCGGCCGAGCCGCGCGACGGCCTCCGACAGCTCGGTGATGGCGTTGTCGCGGTGGATCATCGAGCCGTGCCCGGCGGTGCCGGCCACGGTCAGCTTCATCCAGTGCATGCCCTTCTCGGCCGTCTGGATCAGGTAGAGCCGCCGCTCCTCGCTCACCGTGAACGAGAACCCGCCGACCTCGCTGATGGCCTCCGTGACGCCCTCGAAGAGGTCCGGATGCTTGTCGACGAGGAACCGGGCGCCGTAGGTGCCGCCCGCCTCCTCGTCGGCGAGGAAGGCGAGCACGATGTCCCGGGGGGGCTTGCGGCCGCTGCGCAGCCGGTCGCGGACGACCGCGAGGGTCATCGCGTCCATGTCCTTCATGTCGACGGCTCCGCGCCCCCACACGCAGCCGTCGGCGATCTCGCCGGAGAACGGATGGTGGGTCCAGTCGCCGGCGTTGGCCGGGACGACGTCGGTGTGGCCGTGGATCAGCAGCGCGGGCCGGGAGGGATCCTCGCCCTCGATGCGCGCCACGGTGGAGGCGCGCCCCGGGTGCGACTCGAAGATCTTCGGCTCCAGGCCCACCTCGGCGAGCTTCTCGGCGACGTACTCGGCCGCCGCGCGCTCGCCGGGGCCGGAGTGGTCCCCGTAGTTGCTGGTGTCGATGCGGATCAGCTCGCGGCAGAGGTCCACGACCTCGTCCTCGCCGGTGACGCTCCTGGTCGTGTCCGTGTCGCTCACGCTGCTTCCTCCCGCGGTGTCACTGCTGGTGGGTCCCCCTCATCCTCTCTCTCCGCCCGGCACGGCCCAAGACCGGCCGCGCCTCGTCACACGCCGTTCACGCCGCTCCGGGGGGTGATCGGGGGCCCTTCGAAAGCCTGGTAGTGTTTTCTCTGTCGCCGCGAGGGAGACCCGCGCGACAGACACCTTGTCCGGGTGGCGGAATGGCAGACGCGCTAGCTTGAGGTGCTAGTGCCCTTTATCGGGCGTGGGGGTTCAAGTCCCCCCTCGGACACAGATCGGACAGCCCCTCCTGGTGAGGGGCTGTTCTCGTTGTGGGCGGGTTCGTCGCGCGCGGGCCGGACCGGCACAATGGGGCCCATGTCCCGACGTGCCGCCCGTCCCTCCTCCGTGTCCAGGTCCTCGGACGGGTGCCCGTGCGGGCTGCCCGGTTCCTACGAGGCGTGCTGCGGGCGGTTCCACTCCGGGGCGGCGGCCGCGCCGACCGCCGAGGCGCTGATGCGGTCGCGGTACAGCGCGTTCGTCCGGGGCGAGGTGCCGTATCTGCTGCGCACCTGGCATCCGCGGACGCGGCCCGGCCGGCTGGAGCTGGATCCGGGGACGCGGTGGACGGGTCTTGAGATCCTCGGGACGGCGGACGGCTCGGCGTTCCACACCACGGGGACGGTGACCTTCCGGGCCTCGTTCCGCGGCGGATCGCTGCACGAGCGCAGCCGGTTCGAGCGGGTGGACGGCGCCTGGGTGTACGTCGACGGGGAGTTCCTCAGCTAGGGCGCCAGGATGTCGAGCTCCTGGAGGGCGCCGACCGCGATCTCGCGGGTGAGGTGCTCGGCGCGGACGGCGTCGCCGGCGCGGACCGCCTCGGCGACCTGGACGTGCAGGGTGACCGCCGCCGGGTCGGGGTCCTCGAACATGACCTCGTGATGGGTGCGGCCGGCCAGGACCTCGGCGACGACGTCGCCGAGCCGGGCGAACATCTCGTTGCCCGAGGCGTTGAGGATGACGCGGTGGAAGGCGATGTCGTGCAGGAGGTAGCCCTCCAGCTGGTGGCCGCGTGAGTGGGCGACCATGCCGAGGGCGCACTCGGTGAGTTCGGCGCACTGCCCGGCCGTGGCGTGCTTGGCGGCCAGGCCCGCCGCCACCGGTTCCACGGCGGAGCGCAGCACGGTGAGCGAACGCAGCTGGTGCGGGCGGTCGGCACCGGCCAGCCGCCAGCGGATGACCTGGGGGTCGTAGACGTTCCACTCGGCCTTGGGGCGGACCGTGACACCGACGCGGCGGCGGGACTCGACCAGGTGCATGGACTCCAGGACGCGTACCGCCTCGCGCATCACAGAGCGTGAGACATCGAAGCGCTGGGCGAGTTCGTCCGTGCGCAGAACGCTGCCCGGCGGATACTCGCCCGCGGTGATCGCGGGGCCGAGGGAGTCCAGTACTCGGCCGTGCAGCCCCCGGCCCGTTGTACTCATGCACTCAGCGTACGGGCCGGATCACGGGAACAAAAAGTCAGACTTATATGTCACAGACTCTTGATTCGTCGTACCTAATGGGTTTCAGTGTGCGTCGACATCACGTGTCGACGAGGACAGACAGTGAGGCAGCGATGAACACCCCCCATGTCGTCGTGGTCATGGGCGTCGCGGGCACCGGGAAAACCACCATCGGTCCCCTGCTCGCGGCCCGCCTCGGCGTTCCCTACGCCGAGGGCGACGACTTCCACTCCGAGGCCAACATCGCCAAGATGTCGGCCGGCACCCCGCTCGACGACGACGACAGGTGGCCGTGGCTCGACGCCATCGGCGCCTGGGCGCACCGCCGGGCCGGGCTCGGAGGAGTGGTCAGCTGCTCCGCGCTGAAGCGCTCGTACCGCGACCGGTTGCGGGCCGCCGCGCCGGACGTCGTGTTCGTACATCTCGCGGGTGACCGCGCGGTGATCGAGGACCGGATGTCCCACCGGCAGGGGCACTTCATGCCGACCGCGCTGCTCGACTCCCAGTTCGCCACCCTCCAGCCGCTCCAGGAGGACGAGGCGGGCGTCGCCGTGGACGTGGCCGGCACCCCCGAGGAGATCACCGAACGGGCCGTCACGGCCCTGACGGCGCTCCCCGAGCCGACCGTGTAACCCCCTCCCCAACCCCGTACCTGCAAGGGAAACACCCGTGACCAGACTCAGCGTCGAGATGCTGGCAGCGGACCCCGTCGAGCCCATCACCTCGGCGGGACACGCTCAGCTCGGTGTCGCCGTCCTGGTGGGCATCGCCGTCATCGTGCTGCTCATCACCAAGTTCAAGCTCCACGCCTTCCTGTCCCTGACCCTCGGGTCGCTGGCGCTCGGCGCGATCGCCGGCGCGCCGCTGGACAAGGTCATCGCCAGCTTCACCACCGGCCTCGGCTCCACGGTCGCGGGCGTCGGCGTGCTGATCGCCCTGGGCGCCATCCTCGGCAAGATGCTGGCCGACTCCGGCGGCGCCGACCAGATCGTCGACACCATCCTCGCCAAGGCGGGCGGCCGCTCGATGCCCTGGGCGATGGTGCTGATCGCCTCCGTGATCGGACTGCCGCTCTTCTTCGAGGTCGGCGTCGTCCTGCTGATCCCGGTCGTGCTGATGGTCGCCAAGCGGGGCAACTACTCGCTCATGCGCGTCGGCATCCCGGCGCTGGCCGGTCTGTCCGTGATGCACGGTCTGGTCCCGCCGCACCCCGGCCCGCTGGTAGCGATCGACGCGGTCGGCGCCAACCTGGGCGTCACCCTGGCGCTCGGCGTCCTCGTCGCGATACCGACGGTGATCATCGCCGGTCCGGTGTTCTCGAAGTTCGCCGCGCGCTGGGTGGACGTCCCGGCGCCGGAGCGGATGATCCCGCAGCGCGCCTCGGAGGTGCTGAAGAAGCGTCCCGGCTTCGGCGCCACCCTGGCGACGATCCTGCTGCCGGTCGTCCTGATGCTGTCCAAGGCGCTGGTCGACATCGTCGTGGACGACCCGGAGAACACCGTCCAGCGGGTCTTCGACGTCGTCGGCTCGCCGCTGATCGCCCTGCTCGCCTCCGTGCTCGTCGGCATCTTCACGCTGCTGCGGCCGGCCGGGTTCGGCAGGGAACGCGTCTCGCCGCTCGTCGAGAAGAGCCTCGCGCCGATCGCGGGCATCCTGCTGATCGTCGGCGCCGGCGGCGGCTTCAAGCAGACGCTGATCGACACCGGCGTGGGCCAGATGGTCCTGGACATCTCCAAGGACTGGTCGATCCCCGCGCTGCTGCTGGCCTGGCTGATCGCGGTGGCGATCCGGCTGGCGACGGGCTCGGCGACCGTGGCCACGGTCTCCGCGGCCGGTCTGGTCGCCCCGCTGGCGGCCGACATGTCGACCACGCACGCGGCCCTGCTCGTCCTGGCCATCGGCGCCGGCTCGCTGTTCTTCAGCCATGTCAACGACGCCGGGTTCTGGCTGGTGAAGGAGTACTTCGGGCTGAACGTCGGGCAGACCATCAAGACCTGGTCCGTCATGGAGACGATCATCTCCGTGGTCGCCGGCGGCACGGTCCTGCTGCTGTCCCTGGTGTTGTAGGGGTACGGCGCCGGCGGCCCACCCGCTGCTCGACATCTCCGGGCGCACGGCATCTCCGGGCGCACGGCATCTCCGGGCGCACGGCCCTGGTCCCCGGCTCCAGCCGGGGCACCAGGGCCGTGCGCTCGCCCGTGGCCCGGCCGAGGTCGGCTGCACGGTCGTCCTCGACGGACGGGACGGCGAATGCCTCGTCCGGGCCGCCGATCGCGGACGTCGACGAGCGGGTGGGCCCGCTGGACATCCTGGACGCCGACCTCACCGGCGCGTTCCTGGGGGCCGGGAGGCCGCCCGGCGGATGACGGAACGCGGCCAAGGCGAGATCGTCGGCATCTGCTCGCCGCGGAGCGAAGTCGTCCGGCCGGGCGTCGCGCCCTACGCCGCCGCCAAGGGCGTGCTCACCATGCTCACCAAGGGCAGGTGCGCCGACCGGGGCTCGCACGGCGTCCAGGTCGGCGACTCGGCCCCGGCCGCATCGGGGCCGAGCTGACCCGGCGCCCCGTCGAGGACGCCGAGTCCAGCGCCCGGGTGCGGCGACGCGTCCCGGCCGGGCGCCGGGGCCGGATCGAGGACCTGGTCGGCGGACCGCTGTTCCCCGCCTCGCCGGCCGCGGACGTCGTCGTCGGGCAGGTGCTGTACGTCGACGGGGCATGACGCCCGTGCTGTGAGCGGGGCTCCGGCGACCGGCCCGGTTCCGCCGGTCCTCGCGTGATCCTGTCCCGGATGCCCGGAAGGTTCCCTATCGGCGCCCTGTCGATGTCCTCACGGCTTCCCCCGGAGCGCGCGGGGCCCGATGATGTGGTGATCCCCCGGAGGCCGCCGCGGCCGTCGGGGGCACGGACGTCGGGGGGTCTCATGGCGGTTTCCCTCGGGATGCGCATCTCGGGGCTGCTGTTCGTCGGCGCGGTGGCGGTGGCCGCCGCCGCCTTCACCGGCCTGGAGGGCGGCGACCGCGCGGACGGCGGGGGCGGCGGCGGACCGGCGGTGACCGCCGGGCCCTCCCCCGGGCCGGTGACGGCCTCGCCCTCCCCCTCCACCCGTCAGCGCCCGGACGGGCACATCGGCGCGCCCGCGGTCACCGGCACGTCCGGTGCCGTCGCGGACGGCGCCCCGTCGCGCCGGTCCGCGAGCCCCGCCCCCTCGGAGAGCCGCGAACACGTCGTGGCACCCGCCTGGCTGCCGCCCGGCCCCGGCTCACCCGACCTCGACGGCACCGCCGACCCGGCGAGCGTGTACGACCGGCTCCGGGACCCCGCCGCGTGCGGGACCGCGCTGGACGGTGTGCCCGAGCCGGCGGACGGCGACGAGTGGACCCTGCTGCGGGCCCTGTCGTCGGCCTGTCTGGCCGTGCAGGGCGAGGGCGGCGACTGGGAGCAGGCGGGCCGGGACCACGCGGCCCTGGCCGGCGAGGTGCGATCCTGCAAGGGGCGTGCCGCCTACGCCGTGCTGGGCGGGCTGCTCGACTTCCACCGGCGCAGCCCCGGCGCGACCGTGCGGCTGCGGACGCCGGCCGGCGGGACCCCGGCGTGCGGGTACCGGATCGCGGGCGTGGACACGGGCGGCGACGGCACCGCGCGGCCCGCCGAGGTGATCGGCATCGAGCTGGCGGACGCCTACTTCGACCCCGCCGAACTGCCGCGGGCCGCGACGGTGACCGTCGGGGGCCGGCAGGTGCCGGGCGTCCCCGTGCTGGGACCGCGCTCCGGCGACACGGCCGTCCTGTCCGTCGTGGTCCCGGCGCTCGGGCCGGGCCCGGTGGACGTGTCCCTCCGGTACGGCGGCGACGAGGTGCGCCTGCCACAGGCGTTCACGATCGCCCTGCCGGACGTGCTCCCCGACCCGGAACCCGAACAGGACACCGACGGCGGTCAGGACGTGCAGGCGCCGTCGGCCGAGGTGCCGGCCGGGGTCATGTCGTTCGCTCGGCCGGGGGCGCCGCGGGGAGGGCTGGAACAGGTCACGGGCGCCACGCCGAGTGCTCCCGCTCGGCCCACTCGCGGCTGACGGTGCCGGTGCGGAGGCCGTGGCGGGACTCCGGGTCGGCCAGGGCCATGCCGACGTGACCGGCGAGGACGACGCCGAGGGTGAGCGCGAGCCAGTCGTGCACGAAGGTGGCGCTGGTGCGCCAGCGCAGGGGGGTGAGGTCGGTGAACCACATCAGCAGGCCGGTGCCGAGCATCACCAGCGTCGCCCCGGCGAGCCAGGAGGCGTAGATCTTCTGCCCGGCGTTGAACTTGCCGGCCGGGCGGGAGCCGGGGCGCCGGTCGCGGCGCAGGACGGACCGCAGCCAGATCCGGTCGTGGGGGCCGAAGCGGTTGAGGAGTCCCAGGTCGCGGCGGAAGGCGCGGGAGACCAGTCCGGCCAGGGCGGGCACGGGCAGGGCGAGACCGGCCCACTCGTGGACGCGGACCACGAGTTCGCGGCGGCCCACCAGCTCGGCGAACTGCGGGATGTAGAGGCAGGCCGCCGTGACCACGCACACGCCCATCAGCGCGGCGGTGGCACGGTGCACCCGGCGGGCGGCCGGGGTGAAGCGGAGCACCTCCGTGGCCGGGCGGAGCGCGTCAACTCGTGGGGGCATCGTCGCGTCCGTTCGAGCGGCCGACCCAGGCGTCGACGTCGTAGCCCCGTTCCTCCCAGTAGCCCGGCCGCACGTCCCGGGTGACGGTGATGCCGGAGAGCCACTTGGCGGACTTGTAGAAGTACATGGGGGCGACGTAGAGGCGCGCGGGGCCGCCGTGGGCGTGGCCGAGGTCCTCGTCCCGCATGCGCAGGGCGACCAGGACGTCGGAGCGGCGGGCCTGGTCGAGGGTGAGGCTCTCGGAGTAGGCGCCGTCGAAGCAGGTGAAGCGCACGGCGCCCGCGCCGGGGCGCACGCCGGCGGCGTCGAGCAGCCGGGACAGCCGTACGCCTTCGAAGGGGGTACCGGGGACCCGCCAGCCGGTGACGCACTGGACGTCGCGGACGAGCCGGGTCTGCGGGAGGGCTCGAAGGTCGGCCAGCGTGTAGGAGTGCGGACGGTCGACGAGGCCGTCCACGGTCAGGCGGTAGCCGGTGGCGCTCTTCCGGGGGACGGAGGAGGTGACCGAGTAGTAGCGGAAGCCGCCGCCGTTGGGCAGCAGGTCGGTCAGGCCGGTGGGGTCCTTGTCGGACGCTCCGGCGAGGAAGGACTCCAGGCCGCGTTGCAGAGTGGGCGCGGTGGCCACGCCGAGGACGCCGAGACCGAGGGTGCCGAGGAGGACGCGGCGGCCGATGGGCCGGCCCCGCTCCTCGCCCTCCGCCTCGGGGGCGCCGGGCTGTTCGGGGTTCACCCCCTCATTCGAACACCCGCGGCCCGGGCGGAGCCAGGGATCGCGGGTGTTCGTCAGACTTCCGTCATCTGTCGGGTGCGGAGCGCCGGATCACGAGGTCTCCTCGGCGGCCTTGTCGAGCTGGAACGCCTCGTTGCCCAGGCCGAGGCGCGCGTGCCGTTCGGGGGCGCGCGAGCGCAGCAGCAGACCCTGGACGACCCCGGCGGCCAGGGCGAGGGCGATGACCGAGGGCAGGACCCAGCTCAGGGCGGAGCCCGGGCCGGCGCCGATCAGGACGTCGAAGTCCTTGACCGTGTGGACGACGATGAAGAGCAGTGCCAGGACGGACAGCGCCGAGGCGGCGAGCCGCCAGAACTGGGCCGCGGCGGCACCGCGCCGGACGAAGAAGGCGATCACGGAGACCGAGGCGGCGGCCATCAGGGCGGTGACGCCCAGCGCGCCGAGGCTGCCCATCCAGGTGAACAGGTGCAGGACGGGTGCGGTGGGGTCGCCGGCCGGCTTGTCGTCGGTGAGCGCGAAGGCGGCGACGGCGACCAGCGAGACGCCGGTCTGCAGGAGCGAGCCGGTGCCGGGGGCGCCGCTGGCGCCGCTGGTGCGGCCGAAGGCGGCGGGCAGCAGGCCCTCGCGGCCCATGGCGAAGGCGTAGCGGGCGACGACGTTGTGGAAGCTGAGCATGGCGGCGAACATGCCGGTCACGAACAGCACGTGCAGGACGTCGGTGAAGGTCTCGCCGAGGAGGTCCCCGGTGAGGAGGAAGAGCATGCCGGCGCTCTGCTCCTGGGCGGTGCCGACGACGGCGGAGGGCCCGGTGGCGACGGTGTACGCCCAGCAGCTGACGGTGTAGAACACCGCGATGCCGCCGATGGCCAGGAACATCACGCGGGGCACGAGGACGTGCGGGCGGCTGGTCTCCTCGGCGTAGACGGGCGCCTGTTCGAAGCCGAGGAAGGCGGCGACACAGAAGCACAGGGCGGTGCCGATGCCCGCGCCGGTGAGGGTGTCGGGGTTGAAGGCGTGCAGCGACAGCCCCTCCTTCGCGGGACCGGAGATCGCGGCGACGTCGAAGATCACGACGAGGACGACCTCGACGACCAGCAGCACGCCGAGCACGCGCGCGTTCAGGTCGATCTTCAGCCAGCCGAGCGCGCCGACGGCGAGCGCCGCGAGCAGGGCCGGTATCCACCAGGCGATCTCCAGGTCGAGGTAGGTGGCGAACAGCCCGGAGACCTCGAAGCCGAAGATGCCGTAGATGCCGACCTGGAGGGCGTTGTAGGCGACGAGCGCGACCATCGCGGCGCCGGCGCCGGCCGTGCCGCCGAGGCCGCGGGAGATGTAGGCGTAGAAGGCGCCCGCGTTGTGGACGTGCCGGCTCATCTCGGCGTAGCCGACGCTGAAGAGGGCGAGGACGAGGCCGAGGATCACGAACAGCAGCGGCTGCCCGACCACGCCCATCACCCCGAAAGTCGTGGGCATGACACCCGCGACGACCATGAGGGGCGCGGTCGCCGCGAGCACGGACAGCAGCAGGCCCGCGGTGCCCAGCCGGTCGGCGCGCAGGGCGCGGTCCTGCCCCTTGAACGTATGGATCCCGCCGTCACCGGCGGTGGCGCTGCTGATGCTGGAACTGCCCGTCGTCATCGAGTGTCCGTCCTTCGTCGGGTCGGGTGGCGCTGGGTGTGTCCTGAGGGTCCGCCGCTCTCAGGCCGTGCCGAGCGCGGTGTCGCGGGCGGCGCGGAAAGCGGAGTACGGGTCGCGGTCCGGGTAGGACCACGGTGACGGGGTGGCGTGGTCGCCGATGCGGTGGAACAGTGCGGCGGCCTCGGCGCCCCGGCCCGCGCAGACCTTCGCGTGGGCGAGGAAGTTCAGGTCGATCAGCCGGCGGGGGTGGCCCTCCTGCTCCCACTCCAGCCACCAGTCGAAGGCGGAGCGCATCACCTGGCGGGCCCGGCGGCCGGTCCAGTGCCCGGAAGCGGCCGCGTCCCGGGGTTCGTGCCCCGCCGCCGCGAGGACGCGGTAGCGCTCGGTGTGGGCGACGACCGGCAGGACGGCGAGCGGCGAGTCTGCGGGGGCTCGCTGGGCGACGTCCAGGGCGAAGCCGTACACCTCGTGCATCGGGTCGGCGCCGGCCGCGGAGCGCTGTTCCGCGAGCCGGGCGACCACCAGGTGGTGGGCGTGGTGGTGGTCGGTGTACCGGGCGCGCACCTCGGCGAAGCAGTGCCACAGCTCCGGCTCGGCGCCGAGAGCGCACTCCAGCATGAGCAGGCCCAGCCAGGGGGTGGGGTCGGCGGGCAGGAGCGCGGCGGCCCGGTGGCAGGCGTCACGGGCGCGGGGCGGCTTCTCCTTGCCGCGCAGGGCGAGCCGCACCTGGGCGAGGGCGAGCAGGACGGTGGCGTCGCCCGAGTCGGGCTCGGCGAGCAGCCAGTCGCGGGTCCAGGCGGCGCAGTACGGCTCCGCGGCGAGGACGGTGGCGCGGTGCCCTCTGCGGTCCCAGTCGTCGCCCGTACGGGCGAGCAGGGAGCGGACCGCCTGCCAGCGCCCCTGGGAGAGGGCGGTGCGGGCGGCGGCGAGCTCGGCGTCGTCCAGTGCCGCGTCGAAGGGGTGGCCGCCGCGCTTGCGCCCGCGACCGAGAGGGGGTGGGGGTGGGGGTGGCGACACCGGTTCCGGGTCCTGGGAGCACATCGTGGGCTGTCATCAGGTGGTCACGCACAGCAAACCCCCCGCCAAGGGTCTGCGTCAAGGGCCGCTCAGGGGGCTACACGCGTCAACTTCCGTGATCCATGGGGCAGTTGTTGCTCAAGTGATGCCCGAAATGATACGAATTGTTGAGACTGTGTGGCGTAGGTCATGGCGACGGGGTACTCGGTGCCGCACACTCGTAGGACGCGCATGCCGGGCCTGAGGTCGCTACAGTCGGCCTTTACGCACCCCGTCCCCTCCCCCGGCAGGATGATCGAGGTACGCAGCGTGTCGCTCCAGATCCTCATACTCGCCGTCGCCGCCGCATCCTGTCTGGGCTTCGGCTTCGTACTCCAGCAGAACGTCGCCCAGCGGGCTCCGCTCAACGACTACCTCTCCCCCCGGCTGCTGCTCGACCTGATGAAGGTCCCGCGCTGGCTCGGCGGCATCGGTCTCATGGTGGTCGGCATGGCCCTCGGCGCGATGGCGCTGGGCCAGGGCGAGATCTCTTTGGTGGAGCCGCTGCTCGCCACGAACCTGCTCTTCGCGCTGATGCTCTCGCGCCGCCAGACCAGGCAGCCCCTGGGCCGCCAGGGCTGGGCGGGCCTCGCGCTCCTCGCGGGCGGGGTGACGGCGTTCATCATGGCGGGGCAGCCCCAGGGCGGCTCGGCCGCGGGCGGCTCGTTCCGGCAGTGGCTGATCATCGGCGTCATGGTCGGGGCGGCCCTGCTGCTGACGGGGTACGCCAGACGCTCACGGCTCAACGCCGGCCCGGCCCTGCTCGCCACGGCCGCCGGCCTCCTGTACGGCGTGCAGGACGCGCTGACGCGGATGACCGGGCAGCGCTTCGCGGACGGCGGCCTCACCGCGGTCATGACCAGCTGGCAGCCGTACGCCATCGTCGCGCTCGGCCTGACCGGGCTGGTGCTCGTCCAGAGCGCCTTCGAGACGGCGTCGCTGCGCATGTCGCTGCCCGCGCTGACCGCGGCCCAGCCGCTGGCGGGCATCCTGTGCGGGGTGGGCTTCCTCGGCGACCGGCTGCGCACCGACCCGGGCGCGCTGGCCTGGGAGTCCGCGGGCCTCGCGGGCATCGTCGTCGGCATCATCCTGCTCGGCACCCACCAGGCCATGCCCTGCGGCACCCGGCAGCCCGAGCGCACCACGGCCGCGGTCCCGGCTCCGCTGAGCTGACTCGCCGCCCGTACGCACCGGGGCCCCTCCTGCTTGGATGGGCCCCATGAGCGCTGCTGACGAGATCCTGGACATCGTCGACGAGCAGGACCGGGTGGTGGGGCAGGCCCCGCGCGGCGAGGCGTACGCCCGGGGGCTGCGGCACCGCTGCGTCTTCATCGAGGCCCGGGACGCCGAGGGCCGTCTCTTCGTGCACCGGCGCACCCCCACCAAGCTGGTCTTCCCCTCGCACTACGACATGTTCGTCGGCGGGGTGGTCGGCGCGGGCGAGACGTACGACGCCGCGGCGCTGCGCGAGGCCGAGGAGGAGCTCGGCGTGAGCGGCCTGCCGCGGCCGGTGTTCCTCTTCAAGTTCCTCTACGACGACGGCGCCGGGCAGACCTGGTGGTCGGCGGTGTACGAGGTGCGCTGCACGCTGCCGGTGGAGCCCCAGGCCGAGGAGGTCGCCTGGCACGGCTTCCTGACCGACGGGGAACTGGAGCGCAGGCTCCCGGAGTGGCCGTGGGTGCCGGACGGAACGGCGGCGTACGAGCGGCTGCGGGCGCACCGGGCGGCCGGCTGACCGGTGGGCGGCACCGGCCGGGCCCTCCCGCCCGTGCCCGGTTAGGGTCGTGCGTGTGATCGAGATCGTGCGCAACGTCCGGCTGTGGTTCGCGCCGGAGCAGATCCGGCGGGAGGGCGCCACGCCCGACTACCGGTTCTCGCTGGCCAACGAGCGCACCTTCCTCGCCTGGCTGCGGACCGCGCTCGCGCTGGTCGGCGGCGGCTTCGCGGTGGACCAGTTCCTGCCCGACCTGCGCTGGGGATGGCGCGTCGGGCTCGCGCTCGCGCTGCTGGCGGCCGGTGTGCTGTGCGCGCTGCGCGCCGTCAACCACTGGGTGCGCTGCGAGCGGGCGATGCGCCGCGACGAGGACCTTCCGGTGTCCCGGTTCCCGGCGCTGCTCGGCCTCGTGATCGCGCTGGTGGCCGTGGCGATGGTCTTCGTGGTGCTCGTCGGGTGGGAGACGTGACTGCCGGCCCGGCGGCCGGACCCGTACGGGACCCCGGGCTCCAGCCCGAGCGGACGCGGCTGGCGTGGCGGCGGACGACGCTGGCCGCCACCGTGGCCGCCGTCCTCGCCGCGAAGAGCGCGCTGCGGGGCGGGGTCTCGGTGACCGGTGCGGTCGTCGGCGCCCTGTGCTGCGTCCTGTGGCTGGGGTTCCTGGCGCTCGCCCACCACAGGATCCGACTGCTGACCGCGTCGGCCGAACCCCGGGCGCTGACCCCCCGGCACGCGACGGCCGCGGCCCTGGTCACCGTGGCCCTGGCGGTCTGCGGGGCGGGACTGCTCCTCTGAACCCGAACCGGTCTGCGGCCCGGTCAGTCCGTCTTCTCCCACAGCCCCGGCGGGGTCGTGTCCTGCGTCTCCCGGTCCACGGTCACCACGATCTTGCCGGATGTCCCGCCCTCCTCGCTCAGGCGGTGCGCCTCGGCCGCCTGTTCCAGGGGGAGCGTCCGCGCGACGCGGACGCTCACGACGCCCTGCTCCGCCAGCTCGGACAGCCGCAGCAGGTCCTCGGGGTCGGGGCGGGTGAAGTGGTAGCGGCCGCCGTAGGCGACGACGTCCGGGTCGGCGATCGAGAGCAGGCGCCCCTCGGGGGCCAGCAGGTTGGCCGAGACCTTCAGGGCGTCGCCGCCGACCGTGTCGAGAACGGCGGTCACCCCTTCCGGCGCGAGACCGCGCACCCGTTCCGCCAGCCCCTCGCCGTACTCGACCGGCTCGCCGCCGAGTCCGCGCACGAAGTCGTGGTTGCGGGCGCTCGCCGTGCCGATCACCCGGGCGCCCGCGTGCCGGGCGAGCTGGACGGCGAGGGAGCCGACCCCGCCGGACGCCCCGTGCACAAGGACGGTCTCGTCCCTTCTGACCTGGAGCGTCCTCGTGAGCGCCTGGTAGGCGGTCAGCCCCCCGAGGGGCAGCCCGGCCGCCTCCTCCCAGGTGAGGTTGCGGGGTTTGCGCGCGAGGGTGCGCACGGGCGCCGCGACGTACTCGGCGAAGGTGCCGTGCGCGAGGACGTCCTGGCGTACGTAGCCGATGACCTCGTCGCCGACGGCGAACTCCGGGACGGCCAGTCCGGGCTGGACGACGACCCCACTCACGTCCCAGCCCGGCACCACCGGGAAGACGGGCTCGATCAGCTGGTCCAGGTGACCCTCGCGGCACTTCCAGTCCACGGGGTTCACCGCCGCCGCCCGCACCTCGACCAGCACGAAGTCGACACCGACCCGGGGGTCGTCGACCTCCCCGTAGGCGAGCACGTCCGGCCCGCCGTAGCGTGAGTAGCTGATGGCCTTCATGGGTCCGACCCTCCGGGGCGGGGGGACGCCGCGCAAGCGGAATACCCCGATATGCACCGTTCGCGTGGCAGCCTGGGCGCCGTCGGACTCCGCTCCTTCCGAAGGTGAGCACCATGACCATCCAGCACGTCGAACACGCCGCCCACACGCATGTCCACGGCCCCGGCTGCGGACACACCCCGGTGCCGCACGGCGACCACACCGACTACGCGCACGACGGGCATCTGCACCGCGAGCACGCGGGCCACTGGGACGAGTGCGTCAGCGAGCACCACGTCACCCACGACGACCACGGCCACCGGCACGGCGAGGGCTGCGGGCACGAGAGCGTCCCGCACGGCGACCACGTCGACTATCTGCACGACGGGCACCGGCACGCGGCGCACGACGGGCACTGGGACGACCACTGAGCCCACCGGGCCCGGCGGAACGCACCCCCGGACAGCTCCCTGGCGCTCCGCCCGGGAGCTGTCGCCTATCGTGGGCCCGATCACGTTCGGGCGACCCTCTGGACTACATACCGACTGGTCGGCATCATAAGTCGGGTCACATTCACCCGTCCCGAGGAGCAATGATGAGCCCCGACCATCCGCCCGGACTCGATCTCGACCGGCTGCACGGCCTGCTCGAGCGCGAGCTGCCCGGTCTGGCGCAGGGCCCGCTGACCGGCCGGCTCATCGAGGGCGGACGGTCCAACCTGACCTACACCGTCTCGGACGGCACCTCCCGCTGGGTCGTGCGCCGCCCGCCGCTGGGACACGTCCTCGCCACCGCGCACGACATGAAGCGCGAGCACCGCGTCATCAGCGCGCTGCACCCGACCAGCGTGCCGGTTCCCCGGCCGCTGCTGCTGTGCGAGGACGAGGAGGTGCTCGGCGCGCCGTTCTACGTGATGGAGTTCGTCGAGGGCATCCCCTACCGCACCGCGGACCAGCTCGCCCCGCTCGGCCCGCAGCGCACGCGGGACGCGGTGCTGTCCCTGGTGGACACCCTCGTCGGACTGCACGCGGTGGACCCCGCCTCGGTCGGCCTCGAGGACTTCGGCCGCCCCGAGGGCTTCCTGGACCGGCAGCTGCGCCGCTGGGGCAAGCAGCTGGACGCCTCCCGCAACCGCGAGCTGGCCGGGATCGACGAGCTGCACGCGACGCTGGGCCGCCGGCTGCCCGACTCGCCCGCCCCCACCGTGATCCACGGCGACTACCGCCTGGACAACGTCCTGATCGGCCCGGACGACCGGATCAAGGCCATCCTCGACTGGGAGATGTCCACCCTCGGCGACCCGCTCACCGACCTGGGCCTGCTGGTGATGTACAGCATGCCGCTCGGGGCGCCCGACTCCCCGGTCTCCACGACCGCCGAGGCGGCCGGCCACCCCACGCCCACCGAGCTGATCCAGCGGTACGCCGAGCGGTCGGGCCGTGACGTCTCCGCGGTGTCCTGGTACACGGCGTTCGCCTGGTTCAAGCTCGCCGTGATCCTGGAGGGCATCCACTACCGCTACACGCTGGGCCAGACGGTCGGCCGCGGCTTCGACCGCATCGGCGACCTGGTCCCGGTCTTCATCCAGCACGGTCTGACCACGCTTCGCGACGGCATCCAGGAAGGCTGACGGACATGGACTTCGCGTTCGACGCGCGTACCGAGGAACTCCGCGCCAGGCTGCTCGCCTTCATGGACGAGCACGTCTACCCGGCCGAGGCGGTGGCCGAGGAGCAGCGCGCCCTGCTGGCCTCGCCGTGGGACACCCCGGCCGTGGTGGAGGAGCTGAAGGCCGAGGCGCGCCGCCAGGGCCTGTGGAACCTCTTCCTGCCCGACGCCGCGTACGGCGCCGGTCTCACCAACCTGCAGTACGCGCCGCTCGCCGAGATCACCGGCCGCTCCCCGCACCTGGCGCCCACGGCGACGAACTGCGCGGCGCCGGACACCGGGAACATGGAGGTGCTGGCCCAGTTCGGCGACGAGCGCCAGAAGAAGCAGTGGCTGGAGCCGCTGCTGGCCGGCGAGATCCGCTCGGCGTTCGCGATGACCGAGCCGGAGGTGGCGTCCTCCGACGCAACGAACATCACCACCCGGATCGAGCGGGACGGCGACGAGTACGTCATCACCGGCCGCAAGTGGTACATCTCCGGCGCGATGAATCCCGACTGCGCGATCTTCATCGTGATGGGCAAGACGGACCCGGACGGCGCGGACATCCGCCGCCAGCAGTCCATGGTCCTGGTTCCCCGGGACACCCCGGGGGTCACGATCCGGCGTGCCATGCGGGTGTTCGGCTACGAGGACCACTCCCACGGCGGCCACGCCGAGGTCGTCTTCGACCAGGCGCGCGTGCCCGTGGGCAACCTCGTCGGTGAGGAGGGCGGCGGCTTCGCCATCGCCCAGGCCCGGCTCGGCCCCGGCCGTATCCACCACTGCATGCGGCTGATCGGCATGGCCGAGCGGGCGATCGAGCTGATGTGCCGGCGCGCGGTGTCGCGTCAGGCGTTCGGCAAGGCGCTCGCCCAGCAGGGTGTGGTGCACAACTGGATCGCCGACGCCCGGGTGACCGTCGAGCAGCTGCGGCTGCTGGTGCTGAAGACGGCCTGGCTGATGGACACCGTCGGCAACAAGGGCGCGCACGCCGAGATCCAGGCCATCAAGATCGCCACACCGCGTGCGGTCGTCGGCATCCTCGACCGGGCGATCCAGCTGTACGGCGCGGGCGGCGTCAGCCAGGACTTCCCGCTCGCGGAGCTGTACGCCTCGGCGCGGACGCTGATGATCGCCGACGGGCCGGACGAGGTGCACCAGCGGTCGCTGGCGCGGCGCGAGCTGAAGAAGTACCTGTAGCGGGGCGCGTGCGGGGGCTCGGGCCCCCGCACGCCCTCAGGGGCGCAGGGCGCGCAGCAGCAGGTCGGCGAGGTGGTCGGCGACCTCCTGCGGGCCGAGCGGGCCGTCGGGCCGGTACCACGTGGACAGGTGGTGGACCGAGCCGAAGTGGTAGTCGACCACGAGGTCGGCCGGGGTCGCCGTGGAGAAGACGCCGGTGCGCTGCCCCTCCTCGATGAGCGCGCGGAAGCGTTCGTGGTAGCGCCGGCGCTCGGCGCGCACCAGTTTGTTCTTCTCGGGGCTCAGGTGGTGCATCGAGCGGAAGAAGATCGACGCGTCGTCGAGGTTCTCGATGGTCGTCACGACCACGTCGGCGGCGGCCCCGCGCAGCCGCTTCTCGACGGGCTCGTCGGCGTCCGCGAAGGCGTCCAGGCGCTCCTGCTGCACGCGCAGGACCCGCGCGTACACCTCGTGCAGGAGGTCGTCCTTGGAGCCGAAGTAGTGGTAGAGCGCCCCCTTGGTGACGCCGGCCGCCTCCACGATCTCCTGCACCGAGGTGCGGTCGTAGCCCTGCTCCGCGAAGAGCCGGGTGGCGGCGGCGAGCAGCCGCTGCGGGACGGGCGTACCGTCACCGTCCGTCGTTCTGGCCACTGTGCCGCCACCTGCCCTTCCGAGATGTCCGCTTGCTGTCTATCCGTCGTGGGTACGGGAACGAAGTTCCCGACGGAGGATCTTCCCACTTGCCGTCTTGGGCAAGTCGGGCAGGATCTCCACCTGACGTGGATATTTGTAGGCGGCCAGTCTCTCCTTGCAGTGCGAGACGAGTTCGCCGGGGTCGGTCTCGGCACCCGGACGGAGGCTGATGTACGCCTTGACGGTCTCGCCGCGGTAGCCGTCGGGCACCCCGACCACGGCGGCCTCCCGCACGGCGGGGTGGGTGTGCAGGACGTCCTCGACCTCGCGCGGCCAGACCTTGAAGCCGGACGCGTTGATCATGTCCTTCTTGCGGTCGACGACGTACAGCCAGCCGTCGGTGTCCATGAACCCGATGTCCCCGGTGCGCAGTTCGCCGTCCGGGAAGGTCTCCGCGGTGGCCTCGGGCCGCCGCCAGTATCCGGGGACCACCTGCGGCCCGCGGACGACGATCTCGCCCTGCTCGCCGAAGGGCACCTCCTCGCCCCGGTCGTCGACGATCCGGACGACCGTCTCGGGGCCCGGCAGGCCCACGGCGAGCGTCCCGGAGGCCGGGTCCACGGGGGCCTCCAGCCCGGGCGGCACGGAGGCGCAGGGGGCGGTGCACTCGGTGAGGCCGTAGCCGTTGCGGATGTACGGACCGAGGGCGGCCCGGAACCTCTCCACCAGGGCCGGCGGCAGCGGGGCGCCGCCGGAGGAGATCATGTGGAACGAGGCGAAGTGGTCGCGGGTGACGTCCGGGTGGGCGGCCAGCGCCATGAACGCCGTGGAGGGGCCGACGGTGTAGTGCGGACGGTGTTCCGCGAACGCGTCGAGGACGACGCCCGCCTCGAAGCGGTACGCGAGGACGAGGGTGCCCCCGCTGACCACGCAGGCGCCGAGCTGGCAGACCATGCCGGTGATGTGGAACAGCGGCGCGAGCCCGAAGTAGACGGGCGGGTCGGGCAGTTCGAGGCCGGTCCGCTGCCGCTCGGCGTTGTACAGGATGTTGTGGTGCGTGTTGGTGGCGCCCTTCGGGACGCCGCTGGTGCCCGAGGTGTAGCTGATCAGCGCGATGTCCGACGGCTCCGGGTCGCGGCCCTCGGGCGCGGGATGCCCGGCGCGGGCCACGGCCGTCAGGTCGTCGGTGCCGGCCGGCGTGGGGAGGCGGTCGAGGCCGGCCACCCGGGGGTCGTCGCGGGTCTGGAGGTCCGCCTCGCAGGCGGTGAGCACGATCCGCACCGGCGAGTCGGCCGCCGTGTCGCGCAGATACGTCTCCCAGGCCCGGCCGGAGCAGACGAGGGCGGCGACCTCGCCGTCCTCGAGGACGTGGCCGACCTCGCCCGACTTGTACATCGGGTTGACGGGGGCGACGATCGCGCCCGCCTTCCAGGCGCCGAGCAGGGCGAGCACGAAGTGCGGGGAGTTCTGCAGCAGGATCGCCACCCGGTCGCCGGCCTCCAGGCCGCGGGCGGCGAGATGTCCCGCGACCGAGTCGCTGAGCTCGTCGACCTGCCGGTACGTCAGACGGGCGTCGAAGTAGGCGAGGCAGACCCGGTCGGGGGTCTCCGCGGCGGCCCGGCGCAGGGCGTGCACGAGGGAGTCGTCCGGCGCGACGGGGGCGCGCTGGGCGTCGTTGAGCAGGGCCAGCCAGGGCATGGCGGCGTAGCGCGAGCCGGTCATCGGGTCTCCTCCCAGCGCTGCTGGAGGTGGTTCATCCCGGCGAGCCAGCGGTCGGGGGCGGCCGCCCGCGTCTCGTAGTAACCGGCGACCTCGGGGTGCGGCAGGATCAGGAAGCGGTCCTCCTCCATGCCCTTGAACAGGGCGTCCGCCACGTCCTCGGGGTCGATGGCGGTGGGCTTGAGCACCAGGTCGCCGGCGCTGCCGGTGGCGTCCAGCATGTCGGTGCGCACGCCCTGCGGGCAGATGGCGTGGACCTTGATGCCGCGGTGCCGGTAGGTCAGCGACAGGTACTCGGCGAAGGCGAGGGCGCCGTGCTTGGTGACGGCGTAGGGCGCGGCGCCGATCATGGTGAGCAGCCCGGCGGCGGAGACGGTGGAGACGAAGCGGCCGCTGCCGCGTTCCAGCCAGGCGGGCAGCAGGGCCTGGGCGGCCCGTACGTGCGCCATGACGTTGACGTCCCAGGACGTCGCCCACGTCTGCTCGTCGAGGGGTGCGCCGGGCTCGTCCCCGGCGAAGGCGACGCCCGCGTTCGCGCACCAGACGTCGATCGTGCCGCCGAGCGCGTCGCGGGCCTCGGAGAGGATCGAGGAGGCGTCGCCGGGGACGGCGAGGCCGCCGATCTCCTCCGCGACCGTCCGCGCCTTCGCGGCGTCGAGGTCGTTGACGGCGACCCGGGCCCCGGCGGCCGCGAACCGCCGGGCCAGCGCGGCCCCGATGCCCCCTCCGGCCCCGGTGACGACGACTGCGGCGTCCTGCACGGCTTGCACCATCGGTCTCCTTCGACTGCGGCTCCTGGCATGGTCAGACTAACCGGTCGGTATGTGCCAGGGAAGGGCACGCGCCACCCGCTCCGGCACCTTCCCTGCGCTCCGCACGGGCAATACGGTGCACCCCATGCGCCTCTCCAGACGAGCTCTTCTCGCAGCGACCACGGCGGCGACAGCGGCCTCCGTCTCCTCCCCGGCCTCGGCGGCACCGCGCCCCCCACGCCTGCGCACCGGTTTCGAACGGCTCTCGGCGGACGGCTACGCGCTCCTCGACGGGCAGAAGGTCGGGATCGTCACCAACCCTACCGGCGTGACCCGGGACGTCCGCCACATCGTGGACGCCATGCACGCCGACGACCGGGTGAACCTGACGGCCGTCTTCGGTCCCGAGCACGGTTTCCGCGGCACCGCGCAGGCGGGCGGTTCGGAGGGCCGCTACGACGACCCGGCCACCGGGCTGCCGGTGTACGACACCTACCTCAAGAGCGGCCGGCCGCTGGCCGACGTCTTCACCGCGTCCGGCGTCGACACGGTCGTCTTCGACATCCAGGACGCCGGCGCCCGCTTCTACACGTACATCTGGACCCTCTACGACTGCATGGAGGCGGCCCAGCTCGCCGGGAAGCGCTTCGTCGTGCTGGACCGGCCCAACCCGGTGACCGGCCGAGCCGCCCTGGGGCCCGTCCTGCACGAGGAGTTCGCCACCTTCGTCGGCCGCCGGCCCATCGCGCAGGCGCACGGCATGACGGTCGCCGAGCTGGCGCTGCTGTTCAACGGGGAGTTCCTGGACACCCCCGTCCCGCTGGAGACCGTGCGGATGACGGGCTGGAAGCGCTCGGACTTCTACGACGCCTCGGGGCTGCCCTGGGTGCCGCCGAGCCCCAACATGCCCACCCCGGACACCGCGCTCGTGTACGCGGGCACCTGTCTGTTCGAGGGCACCAATCTCTCGGAGGGGCGCGGCACCACCCGCCCGTTCGAACTGCTCGGCGCGGACGGCGTCGACGGGCGCTGGGCGGCGGCCGTCAACGGACTCGGGCTGCCCGGCGTGCGGTTCAGGGAGGCGTACTTCGCGCCGACCTTCTCCAAGTTCCAGGGGAAGACCATCGGCGGTGTGCAGCTCCATGTGCACGACCGGGCCGCGTTCGACCCGGTGCGCACCGGCATCGCGCTGCTGGTGACGGCCAAGCGGACCTGGAGCGGCTTCGCCTGGCGTGCGGACAACTGGATCGACAAGCTCACCGGGTCCACCCAGGTGCGCACGATGATCGACGCGGGCGCGGACACCGACGAGGTGGTGGCGGGCTGGCAGCGGGAACTGGCCGCGTTCCGCCGGGTCCGCGAGGAGTATCTGCTGTACCGGTGAGGCCTGGCGCGGGGGTCGAGGCCCCCGCGCCGGTCCGCGCCGGATCACCGGTGCGAGGTGAACTCCACGACCTGCTGGTACGTCGGCCGGTTCTGCCAGCTGATCTTCCCGTGCCTGATGCCGCCCAGGGTGCGCTGGACGATCGCGTCGGCGCACCACTGGTCGCCCGCCGCGCACTGGTCGTCGCCGGGGTAGACCTGGGCCGCCGTGCGGCCGGCCGCCTCCTTCAGGGTGCTGATCAGCAGGTCCCGGCAGGCGGTCAGGCTGCCGCCGCCGCAGTACACGCGGTCGAGCGGACCCCGGACCGGCTCACCGAGCACCGCCCGGATGTCCTTGTCGACATAGCTCCACCAGCCGTACTGGAAGGAGCTGCCGGCGTGCGATCCGGTGGGGCCGTGCCCGGCGGACGGGGCCTCGTCGACGGGCAGGTTGCGCTGCATCACCGTGTAGAGGGTGCTGCCGAGCCCGGGTTCGAACTGGGCCTTCACCAGCCGCGGCCACCAGGCGTCCAGGATGCGGATCGCGTCGGCGTCGGCGTACTTCTTGGAGCCGGCCGAGGTCTCGGTGCGCCGGGCGCCCGCCGCGACCCACGCCTGGAGCCTGGTCACCGCCGCGGCGGCCTGGGAGTCGGTCACCGGCGCGCTGGTGACGACCCTCAGCAGCCCGGGCAGGACGTCCTCGGCGCGCAGGTCGGCGAGGCCGGCGTCGGCCATCGCCTTCACCAGCGCGGCCCGGGTCACCCCGCCCTTGCCGACCAGCGCGCGCACCCGGTCGTCCAGCAGGTCGCCCCGGTGGACGGAGCCGTCGCCCCAGGGCGCGGTGCTGTAGTCGGCGGCCTGCTTGTTGTTCCAGGAGATGTAGTAGTCCTGGTCGACGGAGCTAGGGTGCTCGGACGGCGGGGTGTACCGCGCGGTGTTCCCCGCCGGGTCCCAGCCCTGCCACTCGTGGGCCGGGCGCGCCCAGACCGGGAAGTCCGCGTCGACGCCGGCCGCCCGGACCGGGTTGTCGCCGCTGTTGTGGTACGCGGTGTGCGCGGAGTCGGCGTAGAACCAGTTGAAGGTGAAGTTGATGTGCTGGGTGGCCCGCTGGAAGTCGGCCGGGCCCTTGACGTAGTCGGGGTCGTTCAGCATCTGGAAGCCGATGATCGAGTCGACCTCGTGCAGGTACGACGAACGCAGGCTGGTGTAGGCGACCTTCTTGCCGCCGACGGTCGCGCGGTGCGTCACCGGGCCGTACGCGGTGCGCCACACCCGCATCGTGTACGAGCCCACGGCGGTGCCGTCGGCGGTGGTCGGCTTCCAGGCGTTCCTCCGCTCGACCTTGTCCATCGCCGTGCAGGTGCCGCGGTGGAGGTAGTGGTGATCGTCCTGGCAGAGCTCGACGGCGTAGGTGTCGACGATGTCCTGGCCGGAGGTCGTGGCGCTCCACGCGTAGTCCTGTCCGCGGCCGAGTTCGACGTACATGCTCAGGCCCGCGAAGGAGGCGCCGCGCGCGCTGATGCCCGGGCCCTGGATCTCCTGGAGGAGCAGCAGCTGGGGCGCGAAGTAGCCGGTCTGGGGCCCGAAGACGGCGATCGGGTGGCCGCTCGCGGTGTGCTCGCCGCTGACGACCAGCGCGTTGGACATGCCCCGCCGGGCCGAGCCGAGGGCGGTGGCGGCGGCCGTCGCGGAGGCACCGCTCGCGGCGGCGCCGGCCGCGCTGCCGGTCCGGTCGTACACCAGTTGCTCGTCGGTCACCGAGCCGGCGTCCGGCAGGGCCGTGCCCTGCGGGTCGGCGGGCTTCGTGGCGTACGGGAAGCTCTTGCCGTGGACGGTGACGGCGGCCTCGGGATCGTTGCGCTGCCGGAACGACTCCCACAGCCGGGTGCCCTCGACGACGCCGTACTTCTCCTGGGCGGCCAGCAGGGAGAGCGCGTTGTCGACCTCGCCGCCGCCCCCGGAGCCGAACAGGGCGCCGATGACGGAGGCGAGCGCGACCAGGTCCGTCAGCTTGAAGTGCTCGATGGTGCCGGCGTTGGTGATCGAGTCCTTGTGGCCGGTCAGGACGTACTCGCCGGGGAAGTAGCGGCCGCTGTCGGAGGCCTCGATGTAGCTGTTGACACCGTCGAGGTAGGCCGTGGCGTCGGCGAGCGCCTGCCGGCCGCGGTCGCCGCCCTTGGCGACGGCGCTGTCGATCTGCGCCTGCAGTTCGGCCTCGGTGTAGGGCGCGCTGCGCCAGAACTGCTGTTCTAGCCCCTGGTTGGAGGGGGCTCCGCCGGCGAAGGAGGTCAACTGGCCGCGTCCGACGTGCCGGAAGACGTCCATCAGCCACAGCCGGTCCTGGGCGGCCGCGTAGCCCGCGCCGAACTCGGTGCCGTAGCGGGTGGTCCCCGTGATGTGCGGCACGCCCGTCTTCTTGTCCCGGACGATCGTCACGTCGCCGCGTCCGGCGGGCTCGAGGGTGGAGGCGACCTGGTCGGACGGGACACCGAAGGAGGCGTCCTCGAAGAAGGTGCTGAGGGTGGCGTCGGTGAGTCCCGGGTGGCCCTTGGCCAGGGCGGCGTACGGGCCGAGCTGGTCGGACGCGTGCTCGGGCAGGGTGCCGAAGGCCTGGTTGAGCAGGATCTGGGCCAGGGTCGCGTTGCCGTTCTGGCCCGGCGGGAGGATGTCGGAGCAGCGTCCGCCGCAGTGGTCGGTCACGGCGGCCGGCTCGGCGGCGGCCTGGGACACGGTCACCGCCGGGGAAAGCGGTGACAAAAGACCGGCAATCAACATGCATACGGATGCGGCCTTCAGGAACCCGGGGAATCCGCCGGGAGTTCTCGGTACGGCTGGGGCGTTGCGTGGGGTACGCCGTGGCATGGCAGCTCCTACCGACGAGGGGGGCCGGGACGTTACCGGCGGTATCCCCGAGATTGAAGATGAACATGCGTCAGGTTTCCGAGTCGCCAGGACTCGCTGAGGAGGTCGTCGCACAACGGATGGAGCCGAATCGCTTGTCGATACGTCTATTCGTCAACGCCGCGCCGGAAGGAGGCGCGGTGTCGCCGAAGTGACCGAAGTACAGGTGCAGATGTGACGGAGGTGCAGGGCGATGGCAGGTTTCCGGAGTCTGGCGAGACAGGTGCGCGATCCGCGGTGCGACCTGGCACTGCGGCGTTATTCACTGCGCAAGTGCCTGGAGCGGTTCGCTCCGTACGGGCACAGGGCGACCTGGGACCACTTGTGCTCCCGGGCGGGATTCGGTCCGGAGGACCGGTCTCCTGAGCCGGCGCGGCTCGTGGCCGCGTTGGAGGAGCTGGAAGAGGCGCGTTCGGTCTGGCTGGCCTACGAGGTCGCGTTCGCCGAGCGGCGCAAGAAGGAGAAGCACGACGGACTGCGCAGGCCGGGCAGCGTGGACGACTGGCACCGGCTGACCTGGGGCGGGTTCGGCGTCGCCTGGTGCGACGACCCCCGGGTGCACCCGCGGGGGCCGCTGGCCGACGTGCTGCGCAAGCTGATCTCCGCGCTGGAGCGCGCGCCGGGCACGAACTGCCCGGTGTGCCACGGGGACCGGCTGGTCTGGAAGTACGACCTGGCCCATGAACCGTCGTCCGGCCCGGTCTGCACGGACTGCGGCATCGTGGTGCCGCGTCCGGTTCTCACACCGGAGGCGCTGGCGACGGCGCGGCGCGGACAGCGCATGCTCGTGTCCGCCTAGGGGGGCGCCCCCTCCCAGGGGGATCCTCAAGCACGTCGGGGGTGCGCCGGGGATGCCGCACCCCCTCCCTCGGGACGCGCCGCCGCGTCCTGCGCTGTCGGTGCCGCCTGGCACCATCGGTACATGGTCCAGGTCTGTCTGAACGGTTCCCGGGGAGCGGGCGACGGAGCGCGGGTGCCGCTGACCCCTTCGGCCCTCGCGGAGTCGGCCGCCGACGCGGTCGCCGCCGGGGCCACCGACGTGCACGTCCACCCCAAGTCCCCCTGCGGGCAGGACAGTCTGTCCGCGGGTGTACTGACCCCGGTGCTCACCGCGCTGAGGGACCGGGTGCGGGTGCCGGTCGGGGTGACGACGGGGGTCTGGGCGGAACCGGACCCGGCGGCACGGGTGGCGCGCATCCGCGGCTGGACGGTCCTGCCCGACCACGCCTCGGTCAACTGGCACGAACCGGGCGCCGAGGAGGTGGCCGCCGCGCTGCTGGCGCGGGGCGTGGGCGTGGAGGCGGGCATCTGGTCCGGCACGGACGGTGCGGCCCGGTTCGCCGCGTCCCCGCTGGGCCCGAGGGTGCTGCGGGTGCTGGCCGAGGTGACCGACGCCGATCCCGGCAGCGCGGTGACGACGGCTCGGGCGCTGCTCGCCGAACTGGGGCCCGCCCACGGCCGCCCGGTGCTGCTGCACGGGGAGGACGGGGGCGCGTGGCCGGTGCTGCGGCTGGCGGGCCGGCTGGGCCTGGCGACCCGCGTCGGCCTGGAGGACACGCTGTTCCTGCCGGACGGCGAACGGGCGCACTCCAACGCCCACTTGGTGAGCGAGGCCCTGAAGTGGCTCCCGCACTCCGGTACCGCGAAGACGGTGTGACGTGCGGTCAGGGACGGTCGGCGTCCTGCCGCCGCCTGTTCCCCCTCTGCTCCGCCAGCAGGCGCGAGCCCGTCAGCCGTTCACCGGTGATGTCGTCGGGGTTGGACAGGACGCAGCCGTCGAGGGAGAGACAGCCGCAGCCGATGCAGTCGGTCAGGTGGTCGCGCAGGCGGTTGAGCCGGCTGATGCGTTCGTCGAGCTCCGAGCGCCACGCCTCCGACAGCCGCGCCCAGTCCTCGCGGGTGGGCGTGCGCTCCTCGGGGAGTTCGGCGAGCGCCTGCCGGATCGTGGCCAGCGGGATGCCGACGCGCTGCGCGGCCCGGACGAAGGCGACCCGGCGCAGGGTGTCACGGGTGTAGCGGCGCTGGTTCCCGGAGGTGCGGCGGCTGGTGATCAGGCCCTTGGACTCGTAGAAGTGCAGGGCGGACACCGCGGCACCGCTGCGGGCGGACAACTGGCCGACCGTGAGCTCGTGGATCTTCTCGGGGATCTGGGGCACGCCCCCAACCTACCCACCCGTGTCACTCCCCCGGTCCGTTGACAGGCATCCGGCCACCTAGCATGCTAAGCAGTTGCTTAGAGTTTGCTTCTTCCGAGACACGTGACGCGAGAGGCCTGGACATGGCAGAGCCGAGGATCTTCACCGGCGCCGACGACCTGAAGGCGGCGGTGGGCGAGCAGCTGGGGTACACGGACTGGGTGGATGTCGACCAGAAGCGGATCGACACCTTCGCGGAGGCCACCGGCGACCACCAGTGGATCCACGTCGACCCGGAGAAGGCCGCCTCCGGCCCGTTCGGCACGACGATCGCCCACGGCTATCTCACCCTGTCGCTGCTGCCGCTGTTCGGCCCCCAGCTGATCGCCGTCGAGGGCGTGAAGATGGGCGTCAACTACGGCACCAACAAGGTGCGTTTCCCCGCCCCGGTCCCGGTCGGCTCGCGGCTGCGCGCCACCGCCGTCATCACGGACGTCTCGGACGTGGCGGGCGGTGTGCAGGTCAGCGTCGCCTTCACCGTGGAGCGCGAGGGCGGGGACAAGCCGGTCTGCGTGGCCGAGTCCGTGTCCCGGTACTACCTCTAGCGGCTGGCGGATGTCCTGTCGATCATGCCGGACACCGGGAGCCCGGCATGATCGGCGAGACGCCCGCCGGGTGGCTACTTCGCCCCGACCATCCGCAGCACGAGGTCGGCGTAGAGCGCGCCGACCTCGTCCGGCGTCCAGGGGCCGGACACGTTGAACCAGCGCGCCACGTCGATGCACAGGGACAGGACGGCGAGGGTGGTGCCCTTGACGTCCAGGACGTCGAAGTCGCCGGCCGCCACGCCGTCCTCGATGATCCCGCGCACCTCGGCGTCGCACTGCCGGCGCAGCGCGAGGATCTCGGCGCGGGCGTCGGGACCCAGCGAATCGAGTTCGTACTGCACGACCCGGGCGGTGGTGCGCCCGCCGGCGTGCCAGCGGACGAAGGAGCCGACCGCGTCGGCGAGCCGCTCGGCAGGGGTGCCCTCGCGCCGGGCCGCCGTGCGCAGGATGTCCAGCGCCTTCTCGTGGCCGATGCGGCTGATCCGGTGGAGGAGCTCCTCCTTGGTCTTGTAGTGGATGTAGAGCGCGGCAGGGCTCATCCCCGCGCGGCCCGCGATGTCCCGGGTCGTGGTGGCGTGGTAGCCGCGCTCGGCGAAGGCCTCCACGGCGGCGATCAGCAGCCGCCGGGCCGCGTCGGGCGTGACCTCACCCCACGCCGACGTCTCGCCGCCGGCCGTGTCCTCCGCCGTACTCATCGCTCACTCGCCCCTCTCGCAGACAGAGGGTCCACCATACCGCCCCAGGTGAGCGGGCGCTTAGCGCGCGGTACGGCCCCGGTCCCTCAGTGCTTGGGGAAGGGCGGGTAGGCGGGCGGTGCCGTCGCGTCCTGGCGGTCCCGGATGACCTTGGCGAGGGTGAACGCGGACGTGACGAGGTAGAGCACGGCGATCGCCAGGAAGGCCCGCACCCAGGCGTCGGCGTTCAGCTTGAAGATGCCGATCGCGGTCGCGGCCATGGCGACCGCGAAGGAGGCGACGGCCTGGCCGTAGAAGGCCGCGGTGTTGTGGGGCTTGCCCGATGCGTCACTCATGGGCCCATGCTCGGGCCGCCGCGGCCGGTCCGGCATCCGTCGAAGTACCCAGAGGGGCCCAGGGGGTACTCAGCCGGTACTCAGAACGCCCCAGCCGGTGATCAGAACGCGGAGACCCCGGTGAGCGCCCGGCCGATGACCAGCTTCTGGATCTGGCTGGTGCCCTCGTACAGGGTCATCACACGGGCGTCGCGCAGCAGCTTGCCCACCGGGTACTCGTCGATGTAGCCGTAGCCGCCGAAGACCTGCAGGGCGTTGTTGGCGGCGCGGACGGCGGCCTCGGAGGCGAACAGCTTGGCCTTGGAGGACTCCACGGCGAACGGCTGCCCGCGGTCGATCAGGTCGGCCACCCGCCAGGTCAGCAACCGGGCCGCGTCCACGTCGACGGCGATGTCGCTGATCAGCTCCTGGACGAGCTGGTGCCCGGCGATGGGCTTGCCGAACTGCTCGCGCTCGCCCGCGTAGCGCACGGCGGCGTCGAGCGCGGCCTGGGCGATGCCCACGCAGCCCGCGGCGACCGACATCCGACCCTTGGCCAGCGCCGACATCGCGACGGAGAATCCCTTGCCCTCCTCGCCCACCCGGGCCGACGCGGGCACACGCACCCCGTCGAGGACGAGTTCGGCGGTGGCCTGGCCGCGCAGACCGAGCTTGCCGTGGACGGTGCGGCGGGTCAGGCCGGGCGTGTCCGTGGGCACCAGGAACGCGGAGACGCCCTTGTGACCGGGCGCGTCCGTGGAGCGGGCGAAGAGCAGTACGACGTCGGCCCAGGTGCCGTTGGTGATGAACATCTTGGTGCCGGAGATGACGTAGTCGCCGCCGTCGCGTACGGCCCGGGTGGCGAGGCTGCCCGCGTCGGAGCCGGTGCCCGGCTCGGTGAGGCCGAAGCAGCCGACCAGCTCGCCCGCGGTGAGCCCGGGCAGCCAGCGCCGCTTCTGCTCCTCGCTGCCCCAGGCCGCGATCGTCTTGGCGACGAGGCCCAGCGAGACGGACACGATGCCGCGCACGGACGAGTCGCCCCGGCCCAGCTCCTCGGTGACCAGGCAGTACGCGAGGTGGTCGCCGCCCGAGCCGCCGTACTCCTCGTCGATGGTCAGGCCCAGGAAGCCGACCTCGCCGAGCTTCTTGACGATCGAGCGGTCCACCTCCTCGGCGCGGTCCCAGGCGACGGCGTGCGGGGCGATCTCCCGTGCGACGAAGTCCCCGGCGAGCCGGCGGACGGCGGCCTGCTCCTCGCTGAGCTCCAGGTTCATGCGGCGGACACCTCACCATTAAACTAACACTGCTAGTTTCTATCGGGCAGCCCTACTATGTGCGCCATGGCCCGACCGCGCAAGCCCCTCCTCAACTACGACCGGATCGTCGCGACGGCCCGCGAACTCGTGGACACGGAGGGCCTGTCGGCTCTCTCCACGCGTCGGCTCGCCGCCGAGCTGGGCGTCAGCGGCCCCTCCCTGTACAACCACTTCCGCACCAAGGACGAGATCCTGGAGGCGGTCGCCGACTCGGTGAGCGCCCAGGTCGACCTGTCGATGTTCGAGGACGGCCGCGACTGGCGGACCGCGCTGCACGACTGGGCCGTCTCCTACCGGGCTGCCCTGCGCGACCACCCCAACATCGTCCCGGTGCTGGCCCGCGGCCCCGGCCGCCGCCCGGCCGCGCTGCGGCTCGCGGACGCCGTCTACGGCGCGATGGTCGAGGCGGGCTGGCCCGCGTCGCAGGCCACCTCCATCGGCGCGCTGATGCGGTACTTCATCATGGGCTCGGCGCTCGGTTCCTTCGCGGGCGGTTTCGTGGACGACGCCAGCGCGTACGACCCCGCCGACTACCCCCACCTCGGCCAGGCCCACCTCCTCGCCGAGCAGCAGGAGAAGGTCGACGAGCGGGCCTTCGAGACGGGCCTCGCCGCACTGCTGGACGGGCTGGCCCTGCAGTACGCGCGCCTGGCCGGCGAGAGCTGACGCGGGCGTACGGACCGTTCGGCGCGGGCCGAAACGTCCGTGCCCCATCCTGGGAGGCATGGCCACCAGGGAACCCCAGGCGCCGCGGCTCGCCCGGCTCGCGGCGCTCATCGCCGACGAGACGCGGGCGGCCTGTCTGCTGGCGCTGCTGGACGGGCGGGCCTGGACCGCCGGTGAGCTGGCCCGGCACGCGGGGGTCGCCGCGTCCACCCTGAGCGAGCACCTCGGCAAGCTCGTCGCGGGCGGGCTGCTCGCCGAGGAACGGCAGGGACGGCACCGGTACGTCCGTCTGGCCGACGCGCGGATCGCGCAGCTGGTGGAGACCTGGTGGCCCAGGTGAGCCCGGGCGCCCGGCCGGCGCCCGGGAGCCTGCGGGAGGCCGGCGCCCACGCGGCGATGGCCCGCGGCCGCACCTGCTACGACCATCTCGCCGGGCGGCTCGGCATCGCGCTCACCGACGCGCTCACCGCGCGCGGGCTGCTGCGCCAGGACACCGGGTTCGCCCTAACCGACGCCGGCCTCGGCTGGTTCGCCGCCGCCGGCATCCCGCTGGAGCGGACCGGGCGCCGGCCGCTGGCCCGCGCCTGCCTCGACTGGACCGAACGCCGGCCGCACCTCGCCGGGTTCGCGGGCGCCGCCCTGTGCCGGCACGCCCTGGACGCCGGGTGGTGCGTACGGATCGGCTCGGAGCGGGCCGTGAAGGTGACCGCCGCCGGTGAGCGGGCGTTCTGCGACCTGCTCGGCGTCGAGGCGGGCGCCCTTCGCTGAAGGCCGCCGCCCGAAGTTGAAGGCCGCTACCCGAAGTTGTAGGCCGCCGTCCGAAACTGAAGGCCGCCGTCCGAAAAACACTTTCGCCGAGCCCCGTTCCCGGTCCACGATCCACCGGTCCCCACCCGACTCCCTCCCGACGCCCGGAGTATTGATGACCTCCCCTCTCGCCTCCCCGTCCCGCCGTACCGGGCTGCTCGCCGCGGGCGCCGCCACCGTCACCGTCGTGCTGTGGGCCTCGGCGTTCGTGTCGATCCGCCGCGCGGGCGAGGAGTACTCCCCGGGCGCGCTGGCGCTCGGACGGCTGCTCGTCGGCGCCGCGGTGCTGGGCGCCCTCTGCCTGATCCGGCGCGAGGGACCGCCGCCCCGGGCGGCCTGGCCCGGTGTCGCGATATCGGGCTTCCTCTGGTTCGGCCTCTACAGCGTGGTGCTGAACTGGGGTGAGCAGGAGGTCGACGCGGGCACGGCGGCCCTGGTGGTGAACGTCGGGCCCCTCCTCATCGCCCTGCTGGGCGCCCGGCTGCTCGGGGACCCGATGCCGCCGCGGCTGCTGGCCGGGATGGCGGTCTCCTTCGCCGGCGCGGTGACCGTGGGCGTGTCGATGTCGGGCGGGGGCGGCTCCTCGGTGCTGGGCGTGGGCCTGTGCCTGCTGGCCGCCGTCGGGTACGCGGGCGGGGTCGTGGCGCAGAAGCCGGCGCTGGGGCACGCCAGCGCCCTCCAGGTGACGACGTACGGGTGCCTGGTGGGCGCGGTGCTGTGTCTGCCGTTCGCCGGCCGGCTGGTCACGGAGGTGGGGGACGCCTCGCTGCCGGCCACGCTCCACGTGGTCTACCTGGGGGTGTTCTCGCTCGCGGTGGCCTTCACCACCTGGGCGTACGCCCTGGCCCGCACGACCGCCAGCCGGATGGGCGCGACGACCTACGCGGTGCCCGCGCTGGTGATCCTGATGTCGTGGCTGGCGCTGGACGAGGTGCCCGGGCTGTTGACGCTGGCGGGCGGGGCGCTGTGCCTGGCCGGCGTCGCCGTGTCGCGGTCGGGCTCGCGGGCCGCCCGGGTGGTGGCGAAGGCGCCGCGCACCGGGCGGACCCACGAGTCGCTGTGACCGGGCCCTGGGCGCCGGGGCCGGTCAGAAGACGACCAGGGCCCGGCCTCCCTTGCCGGCGAGCATGTTCTCGAAGGCGGCCGGGATGCCGTCCAGGGCGATCCGCTCCGTCACCAGGGCGCCGAGGTCGAGGCGGCCCTCCCGGACGTGTCCGGCGAGGACGGGCACGTCCCGCGCCGGGTCGGAGTTGCCGTAGACGCAGCCCGCGAGGGTGCGGCCCCAGTGGAAGATCTCCAGAGCGTTGAAGGTGACCTGCTGGTCCTTGCCGCCGATGCCGACGACCGTGGTGCGGCCGCCGCGCCGGGTGGAGTCCCAGGCGGCGCGGATCGTGGTGGCCCGGCCCACGCACTCGACGGCGACGTCCACGCCCTGCCGGCCGGTCAGGCCGCGGATCTCCCGGGCGGTGTGCTCGGAGGCGACGACGTAGTCGGTGGCGCCCGCCGCGCGCGCCAGTTCCTCCTTCGCCGGGGAGACGTCGACGGCCACGATCCGTCCGGCGCCCGCGATCCGGGCGGACTGGAGCGCGGCCAGGCCCACGCCCCCGACGCCGAACACGGCGACGCTCTCGCCGGCCCGGACCCGCGCCGAGTGGTGCACGGCGCCGTAGCCGGTGAGGACGGCGCAGCCCAGCAGGGCGGCGTCGGTGAGCGGCACACCGTCCGGCAGGGGCAGGACGCAGTTCACCGGGACGACCGTCTCCTGCGCGAACGCCGCGACATTGAGGCCGGGGTGGAGCTCGGTGCCGTCGGTGGTCCGGGCGTGGACGTTCGCGGCGCCGTTCAGCGCGTTGGCGCACAGCCACACCTCCCCCAGCCCGCAGGCGTGGCAACTCCCGCAGGACGGCGCCCAGTTCAGGACGACCCGGTCGCCGGGGGCGACGGCGGTGACGCCCTCGCCGACGGCGACGACGGTGCCCGCGCCCTCATGGCCGAGCACGGCGGGGACGGGGACGCGCATCGTCCCGTCGGACAGGGACAGGTCGGAGTGGCAGACGCCGGCGGCGGCGAGCCGGACGCGGACCTGGCCGGGTCCGGGGTCGGGCAGGACGATCTCGGTGACCTCGAGCGGGGCCCCGACGGCGGGCAGGACGGCGGCGCGGACGGCCATGGCGGACGACTCCTCGGTCCTAGAAGGGCTGGTGGCGGGCCTCAGAACTGCAGGGACTTGGTCTGGAGGTACTCGGTCAGGCCGTGTGCGCCCAGTTCCCGGCCGACGCCCGACTGCTTGTAGCCCCCGAAGGGGGCCAGCGGGTTGAACCGGCCTCCGTTGATGTCGACCTGGCCGGTGTCCATGCGGCGCGCGAAGGCCACGGCCTGTGCCTCGTCAGCGGCCCAGACGGCACCCGCGAGACCGTACACGGTCCCGTTGGCGATCCGCAGGGCGTCCTCCTCGTCCTCGTAGCGCAGGATCGACAGGACCGGCCCGAAGATCTCCTCCTGCGCGATCGTCATGTCGGGACCGACGTCGGCGAAGACGGTCGGGCTGACGAAGTAGCCCTTCTCGCGCGGCGCTTCCGGGCCGCCCGCCACCAGCCGGGCCCCTTCGGCGACGCCCTTCTCGATGTAGCCGAGCACCCGCTCCTGCTGCCGGGCGCTGACCACGGGACCGATGCGCTCGCCGTACTTCGCGGCGGCCTGCGCGGCCAGTTCCACGGCCTCGTCGTACCGGTCGCGGTGGACCAGCATGCGGGTCCAGGCGCTGCACGTCTGCCCGGAGTTGGACATCACGTTGGCGACACCGACGTTGACCGCCTTGGCCAGGTCGGCGCCCGGCAGGATGACGTTGGCCGACTTGCCGCCGAGCTCCAGGGCGACCTTCTTGACGGCGGCGCCCGCCACCGAGGCGATCCGCCGCCCGACGGCCGTGGAGCCGGTGAAGGAGACCAGGTCGACGCCCGGGTGCTCGGCGAGCGCCTGCCCGGCGACCGGGCCGAGCCCGGTGACCAGGTTGAGGACGCCCGCGGGGACCCCGGCCTCGTGCACCGCCTCGGCGAACAGCTGGGCGACCAGCGGGGTGTTCTCGGCGGGTTTCACGACGATCGTGCAGCCCGCGGCCAGCGCCGGGGCGGCCTTGGCGACGATCTGGTGGAGCGGGTAGTTCCAGGGCGTGATGGCGCCGACCACGCCGATCGGCTCGTGGTACACGGTCGAGTTGCCGACCTTCTCCTCGAACGCGTACGTGCCCGCCAGCTCCGCGTACGAGCCGGCCACCGCGATCGGCACGGCCGCGTGGACGGCCTGGGAGAACTTCAGCGGGGCGCCGAGTTCGGCGGTGACCGTCGCGGCGATCTCGTCCCGGCGGGCGTCGAGGACGTCCCGCAGCGCGGTCAGCCGCGCGGCGCGCTCGGCGGGCGGGGTGGCGGCCCAACCCGGCAGCGCGGCCCGGGCGGCCCGTACGGCGGCGTCGATGTCGGCGGCGGTGCCGGCCGGAACCGTCCCGACGACCTGCTCGTCGGCCGGGTTCACCACCTCGATGACGTCCTGGCCGGCGGCGGGGCGCCAGGCACCGTCGATGTACATGCCGTCGTGTGCCCTCATGGCGGTTCCTCCCGGGGCGGGCCGTCGACCGGCCGCCGCCGCGTTCGTCGTTCCGGCTGTGGTCATCCGGTCCATAAACTAGCGGCGATAGTTTTGACGCGCCAGGGACCCCAGGGGATCGGCCCGGTCCAGGAGCCACCTTCACGCCGTCACTCCTCCAGGTCCGGCAGCCGCGCCGGGGCCGGGCAGATCCGGTCGCCGTGCTGGTCGAAGACGAACAGGTGGGCGATGTCCACGAGCAGCGGCACCTGCATCCCGTGCCGCAGCGCGAGGTCGGGGGTGGTGCGCACGATGAGGTCGCCCGGGAGCCGCCCCTCGGGCGGCGCCGGTTCGCCGGCCGGACCGGCGGGTTCCTCCACCGTCACCACCGGGCCGGCCCGCAGGGCGCCCGCCCGGCCGCGCAGCCGCTCCAGCACGGTGCCGCCCTCGCGGCGGCGCCGCCGGTTCGGCGGGGCCGGGCGCGGCGCCTCCAGGTCGGGGACGACGGCGGGCCGGGAGCCGGTGTTGAAGTGGACGAGCATCTCGTGCCCCTGGAACTCCAGGTGCTCGACCAGTCCCGTGATGTGCGCCTCGCCGGGCCGGGCGGCGGCCCGGTCGCCGATCCGCACGGCCTCCGAGCGCAGGCCCACGATGACCTCGCGGCCCTGCTGCACCCGGAGCAACTGGTGGTCCAGGCTGAGGGGTTCGGGCAGCCGCAGGTACTGCTTGCCGAGGCTGATGGTCATGGCGCCGTCGAGCGGGGCGCGGACGACGCCGCGCAGCAGGTTGATGCGCGGGGTGCCGATGAAGGCGGCGACGAAGACATTGCGGGGCAGCGCGTACACCGTGCGCGGGGTGCCGACCTGCTGGAGGACGCCGCCGCGCAGCACGGCGACCCGGTCGCCGAGCGACATGGCCTCGGCCTGGTCGTGGGTGACGTACACCGTGGTGACGCCGAGCGTGCGGGTCAGGCCCGATATCTCGGCGCGCAGATGGTTGCGGAGCTTGGCGTCGAGGTTGGACAGCGGCTCGTCCATCAGGAACGCGGTGGGGCGGCGGGCGATGGCCCGGCCCATGGCGACGCGCTGGCGCTCCCCGCCGGAGAGCTGGCCGGGGAAGCGGTCGAGCAGTTCCTCGATGCCGAGCAGGCGGGCGGTGGCCTCGACGCGCGGGCGGGGGTCGGCGCCGGGCGACTCGATGCGCAGCGGGAAGCCGATGTTGTCGCGGCTGGTCATGCTCGGGTAGAGCGCGAAGTTCTGGAAGACCATGGCCATCCGGCGGTCCGCGGGCAGCAGGTCGTTGGCGTACTCGCCGTCCAGGAGCAGTTCGCCGTCGTCGATGTCCTCCAGTCCGGCGATCATGCGGAGCACGGTGGACTTGCCGCATCCGGAGGGCCCGAGGAGGACGAGGAACTCACCGGGCCGGATGTCCAGCGAGAGCCGGTCGACGACGCGGGCGCCCCGCGTGTACGACTTGCTCACGGTGTGCAGAGAGATGGCGCGTGTCATGGCGGCTGCCCCCGGGGGCTCACTCGATCGCCTCGTGCGGTCGTACGGGGCGTGTGAGTCACGGAAGTTAACGGAATGTGTGCGGCCGGGGGAAGGGAACGGGCGGGATCGGGCGGCGCGGTCCAGCACGTGAGAAAGCGGACGCTCCCGTTCAGCCCTTGCGCGCGGGTTCGCGGGTGCCGGTGAGATGCGCGAAGACGACCACGTTGCCCGAGTAGCCGGTCCTGTGGTCGTAGGTGCCGCCGCAGGTGATGAGCCGCAGCTCCGGACGGTTGCGCGTGCCGTAGACCAGCCGGTCGGGGAACTCGTCCTTCTCGTACGACTTGATGGCGTCGACCGTGTAGACGGCGGTGCGCCCGTCGGCGCGCCGGACCTCCACCCGCTTGCCGCGCTTGAGCTCACCGAGGCCGCCGAAGACGGCGGGACCGGTGTTGGTGTCGAGATGGCCCACGGCGACGGCGGTGCCCGGCTCCCCGGGGGACGGTCCGTCCGTATACCAGCCGGCCAGTTCGGGCTCGTCCTCGGGCGGTGTGGTCAGCCGGCGCTCGCTGTCCAGGCCCAGGTCCATGAGGTCGGCGTCGACGCCGATGTAGGGGATGACGATGCGGGTCGCCCGGGAGCGGGGCAGCGTGCGGGGTGCCGGGCGCCCGGACGCCGCCTCGGGGCGGGGCGCGGCGGACGTGCGCGCCGGACGCGGGGACGGGGTCCCGGGGCCGGCGGTCCCGGGGCGTGCGGAGGTGGACGGGTCGGGGGTGGTGGCCCCGGGGCGCGCGTCACCGGCCTGGACGGCCCGGGGCTCCGGAGCCGGCGCGGCCGTGCCGGCTCCGGGGCCTTCCCGGTGGACGATCCGGCTGCCGCCCACCACCAGGACGACGGTCAGGACCGCCGTCCTGGCCAGCCGGTAGGCGCGCCTGCGGTACCAGGGCCGGCGCCTTCTACGCGCCATGCGAACGCCGACGGAGCCGGAACCACATCACCCCGCCCACGGCGGTCAGGCCGACGGCGGCGGCACCGGCGACCGTGGTGAAGGCCTGGTCACGGGCGATGCCGCCACCCCCGGCGGCCGGTCCGCCCTGCGGGGCGGGCGAGGGGGTCGACATGGAGGCCCGGCAGTCGACGGTGAAGGTCTTCTCCCGGTTGGGGGCGGTGGCGCCCGTGAACTCCCAGGTGAGCCGGTACTGGCCGTCCGGCAGGGTCAGGTCCTCGCTGTGCCCGATGCCCCGGTTGAGGGTCACGGTGCCGTTGAGCGTGGCTCCGCTCGGGACCGTCGGCTGGGTCACGATGTTCCAGGTCACGGTCCCGACGGTCTCGAAGTTCGCCAGGTCGAGGTAGAAGCGGCAGACCCTGGGCTCGTCGATGGCGTCGCCGTAGTCCGTGCGCCGGACCCCGTCCCACGGCGCCGTGTGGATCTTGACGGTGCCGTTGTCCCCCGGGGCCATCGGAGCGGCGGCTCCGGCCGACGGCAGCCCGGTGAGCGGGGTCAGCGCGGCGGTGAGCGCCGTGACGGCGGCGATGCGCGCGGCTCGGCGTCGAAGAGGCGTGGTGGGCATGCGAGTCCTCCGAGTCAGACGATTTTCGTACAAATCACTCGTCTCTGACTCTCTTTCACATCCGCCCCTCAAGATCGTGGAAGCAGGGCCTTACGGACCATCAGATACCACTCTTTCGACGCAACACGGCCTCGGGGCCGTGTCGCGCGCCGTCGTCCCCCGCCTCTCCGGCCGGCCGCGCGGGCGAGCGCAGCGCCGTCCCCGCCGAGACCAGCAGCAGCGCCCCCAGCATCACGAACGGCGCCGCCACCCCGGCCAGTCCCGCCACCAGGCCCGCCGACGCCGGGGCGGCGACCTGCCCGAGGCGGTTGCCGGTCAGCCGCAGCGCGAGGGCGGTGGAGCGGGCACCCTCGGGGGCCGCCTGGACGACCGTCGTCATGGACAGCGGCTGGCCGACGCCGAGACAGAACCCGAGCACCGTCAGCATCGCGGCGAGCGCCCACACCGGCACCGGCAGCGCGACACCCGCGCACAGCAGGGCGCCGAGCAGGCAGGTGACGGTCAGCAACGCGGTGCGGCCGAGCAGCCGCAGCAGGGGCGTCAGGACCAGCCGGCAGGCGATGGTCGCGGCGGCGCGCAGGCTGAGCAGGACGCCGATCACGGAGGGCGCGATGCCCCGGTGCTCGCCGACCACCGGGAGGTAGGCGGTGAGGATGTCGGTGGCGGAGAGCACGGAGAGGCTGACGAAGATGCCCGCGGGGACGCCCCGCGAGCGCAGGATGCGCCGGACGGGCACCCGGTCCCCCGGCACCGTCGGGGACCCGCCGGTCGTACGGCTCTCTATGCGCCACAGCGAGGACAACGCGACCGCGCACCCGGCGCCCGCCGCCAGCAGGGCGAGCGCGCTGCCGTGCGCCCGGTCCGGGCCGCCGATCAGCGCGCCCGCCGCGATCGGCCCGACGAGCTGGCCGAGGGAGGCGCCGATGGTGAAGTGACCGAAGTTGCGGTCCTGTTCGTGCGGGGCGGACTGCCGGGCGACGAGGGACTGCGCGCCGATGACGAAGCAGAGGTGGCCGAGGCCCATCACACCGCTCCAGACGGCCATCGCGCCCAGCGAGCCGGCCAGGCCGCTCAGCGCGCAGCCGCCGGATATCAGCACGACTCCGGCCGGCAGCAGCGGCGCACAGCGCCCGTGGTCGGTGCGGCGGCCCAGCGGGACCGCGGCGAACAGCGGGAGCAGGGCGTACACCCCCGCGATCACGCCGACCGCCCGCTCGTCGGCGCCGAGCGCCAGGGCCCGGTAGGAGACGGCGGGCCGGGCCATCGACACCGCCCCCTGCGCGAAGCTGAAGGCGATGACGAGGCGGAGCAGCCAGCCGCGGTTCCCACCGGGCTTCATGGTCGTCTCCTTCCGGGACGGGCCGAACGGGACCTGGGGATCAGACGATTCCGAAGAGGACGCCCGCCGCGAGGACGACGAGGCAGGTGAGCGCGGCCCACTTCACCACGAACCGCGTATGGTCGCCGAACTCGACCTTGGCCATGCCGACGAGGACGTAGACGGCCGGGACGAGCGGACTCGACATGTGCAGCGGCTGGCCGACCAGGGAGGCGCGGGCCATCTCCAGCGGGGTGACTCCGTGCGCGGCCCCGGCCTCGGCGAGGACGGGCAGGACACCGAAGTAGAAGCCGTCGTTGGACATGAAGTAGGTGAGCGGGAGGCTCAGCACCCCGGTGACCAGGGCCATGTGCGGGCCCATGCCCTCGGGGATGACGTCCACCATCCACGTGGCCATGTGGTCCACCATGCCCGTGCCCTGGAGGACACCGGTGAAGACGGCGGCGGCGAAGACCATGCCGGAGACGTTGAGGACGTTGTCGGCGTGGGCGGCCAGGCGGGCCTTCTGGTCCGGGATGTGCGGGAAGTTCACCGAGAGCGCGAGCGCGGCGCCGAGCAGGAACAGCACCGGGATGGGCAGCAACTCCATGATCATGGCGGTCAGCAGGGCGACCGTGAGCAGCGCGTTGAACCAGTACAGGCGGGGGCGCAGGGTAGGCCGGTCCGGGTCGAGGGCGGCGAAGCGCTCGTCGTCGGCGCCGTCCGGGCCGGTGCCCTCGGTGCCGGCTGTGGCGGTGCCCTCGGTGCCGGTGCCCGAACCTTCGCCGGACGCCGGGGAGCCGGCCGCCGCGCCGCCCGCGCCCACGAGGACCGTCTCGGTCTCCTTCTCCGTCACCAGGACCTCGTCCGGGGCGAGCACGCCGAGGCGCCTGCGCTCGCGCACCCCGAGGACGTACGACAGGACGAGGACGGCCAGCAGGCCCACGGCGAGGGCCGGGATCATCGGGACGAAGACGTCGCCGGCGTCGACCTTGAGCGCGGTGGCGGCGCGGGCGGTCGGGCCGCCCCAAGGCAGCGTGTTCATCACGCCGTTGGCCATCGCGGCGACGCCGGTCATCACGACCAGGCTCATCTTCAGGCGCTTGTACAGCGGGTACATCGCCGAGACCGTGATCATGAAGGTGGTCGAGCCGTCGCCGTCGAGCGAGACGACCGCGGCGAGGACCGCCGTGCCGACGACGATCCGCATCGGGTCGGCCTTGCAGAACCGCAGGATGCCCCGCACGATCGGGTCGAACAGGCCGACGTCGATCATCACCCCGAAGTAGACGATCGCGAACATGAGCATCGCCGCGGTGGGCGCGAGGCCGGTGACGCCGTCGATGACGTAGTCGCCGAGCTTCGCGCCCTTTCCGACGAAGACGCAGAACGCGGCCGGGATCAGCACGAGTGCCGCGATCGGTGACATCTTCTTCATCATGATCAGGACCAGGAAGGTCGCGATCATGGCGAAGCCGAGAATGGTCAGCATGAGTGGATACCTAACGTTCGCCCTTGAACGACCCACCAGGGCCGGCGGTGCGTTGGACGTTAGGTCCCGCCGAACGGTGTTAACAAGACGTTGACATGCGAGCAATAAGCGCAGAACTCCAGGTCAGAGCTTTGCTCAGGTCAGCGCACTGATCGTTTCGGCCACCGGTGACACCTCGACCGGCACGCCGTTGAGCACCGCGTTGCCGGACAGCGGGTCGAGCGCGCGGCCGTCGAGGAGCTGGTTGACGTTGACTCCGGGGTCGCCGGAGGCGTGGCCCAGCCGGGTGCCGGGGCGGTCGTGGCCCCAGCCGTGCGGCAGGCTCACCACGCCGAGGCGCACGGCGTCGGTGACCTCGGCGGGCGCGGTCACCTCTCCCCCGGCGCCCTTCAGGCGTACGGGTGCCCCGTCGCGGACGCCGAGGCGTTCGGCGTCGTCGGGGTGGATGTGCAGGGTGCAGCGGTTGGAACCGCCGGTGAGGGCGGGCACGTTGTGCATCCAGCTGTTGTTGGAGCGCAGGTGCCGGCGGCCGACCAGGACGAGTCCGTCGGGGCGCTCGCGCAGGGCCGCCCTGAGCCGGGGCAGGTCGCCCGCGAGGGGTTCGGGCAGCAGCTCCACCTGACCGCTGACGGTCTTCAGCGGCTGCGGCAGCCGGGAGGCGAGGGGCCCCAGGTCGATGCCGTGCGGGTGGGCGAGGAGCCGGTCGAGGCTGAGCCCGTCCGGCCGGGCGCCGAATCCGTCGCCGTAGGGGCCGAGGCGCAGCATCATGTCGAGGCGCCGCTCGGGGCCGCTGACGCCCGTGAGGAGGGCGGCGAGTTCGCGCGGGTCGCGGCCGTGCACCGGGGAGTGCGGTTCGGTGACGGCCTTGCCGAGGGTCTGCCCGATGACCATGTCGTCCACGGCGGAGGGGTCGGTGCCGTGCAGGCCGGTCGCGGCCAGGACGAGCCGGGCCATGATCTCGGTCTCGGCCATACGGCCCGGCTCCAGCGGGATCGCGGGCCGGGTGTAGCGGACCTGGTTGCGCACGGCGAGGGTGTTGAAGGCGAAGTCGTGGTGCGGGCTCTGCGACGGCGGGGGCGGCGGGAGGACCACGTGCGCGTGCCGGGAGGTCTCGTTGAGGTAGGGGTCGACGCTGACCATGAACTCCAGGGAGTCCAGCGCCTTGTCGAGGCGGTCGCCGTCGGGCGCGGAGAGCACGGGGTTGGCGGCGACGGCGATGAGGGCGCGGACCGGTGTGCCCTCGTCGGTGGCGGTGTCGATCTCCTCGGCGAGCGCGGAGAGCGGCAGTTCGCCCTTGGCCTCGGGGTGGCCGCTCACCCGGGAGCGCCAGCGGCCGAGCGCGAAGCCGTGGCCGGGTCCGGCCGGGCGGGGCGTGCGGTCGGTGGCGGCCTGCGGGAAGAGGGCGCCGCCGGGGCGGTCGAGGTTGCCGGTGAGGATGGTGCAGACGTCCACGAGCCAGCTGGCCAGGGTGCCGTGCGGGACGGTGCAGCTGCCGATGCGCCCGTAGACGGCGGCGGTGGGGGCGGCGGCGAGCTCCCGGGCGAGGGTCCGGATGGTGCCGGCGTCCACGTCGCACGCCCCGGCGACGGCCTCGGGTGTGAAGTCCCGCAGCGCGTCCCGGAGTTCACCGAGACCCTGGAGGTGCGGGGCGAGCTCCCCCGGATCGGCGAGGTCTTCCTCGAACAGCGTGTGCGCGATCGCCGCGAGGAGCAGCGCGTCCGTGCCGGGCCGGATGGCGATGTGCCGGTCGGCGAGCCGGGCGGTGCGGGTGCGGCGCGGGTCGATGACGGTGAGGGTGCCGCCGCGGGCCTTGAGGGCCTTCAACCGGCCGGGGAAGTCGGGGGCGGTGCACAGACTGCCGTTGGACTCCAGCGGGTTGGCCCCGATCAGCAGCAGGTGCGCGGTGTGGTCGAGGTCCGGTACGGGGATCGCGTTGGCGTCGCCGTACAGGAGTCCGCTGGAGACGTGCTTGGGCATCTGGTCGACCGTGGAGGCGGTGAACAGGCTGCGGGTGCGCAGGCCGGCGAGGAGGACCGGCGGGTAGAGGGCGCCGGCCATGGTGTGCACGTTGGGGTTGCCGAGCACGATGCCCACCGCGTCCGGCCCGTCCCGCTCGACGACCGTGCGGAGGCCGGCGGCCACGGCGTCGAAGGCCTCCTCCCAGGTGGCCTCGCGCAGGACGCCGTCCCGGCGCACGAGCGGGGTGCGCAGCCGGTCGGGGTCCGCGTCGACGGCACCGAAGGCGGCGCCCTTGGGGCAGATGAACCCCTTGCTGAAGACGTCGTCGCGGTCGCCGCGGGCGCCGGTGACCTTGGTCCCCTCGATGGTGAGCGTCAGGCCGCAGGTGGCCTCGCACAGGGGGCAGATGCGCAGTGCGGTGCGGGACACAGGTCCTCCCGGGGTGGGTGACGGCGGCGGTGGGCGCCGCCGTGCGCCGAGCATACCGACCGGTACGCATGGTGGGGAGTCCCCGGTCGGAGCGGCAGCCCTCAGCCGAGCACCCGGCCGAGATACGCCCGGAGCAGTTCCCGCGCCTCCTGAAGGATCCGCTCGTCGCCCTCCGGAGCCATCCGGAAGGCGAGGTGGACCAGGGTGTCGGCGGTCTCCACGGCGACGAGGAAGGTCCGGCGCAGATCCTCGTCCGGTTCGTGGCCGAGGTGGCCGGCGAGCAGGTCGGTGAGCCGGTCGGCGACGCGGCGGTTGGGCTCGCCCCGGGTGCCGACCGGGATCTGGTTGCCGAAGTCGACGAGGGAGAACCCGGGCGCGGTGCGCTTCATGGCGACGTACTCGCCCAGGAGGGCGTCCAGCGCGACCTGCCAGCCGCCGCCGGCCTCCTTCAGCCGCTCGGTGACGCGGGCGCCGTAGCGCTCCAGATTGCGCTGGGCCAGGGCGTCGGCCATCTGGCGTTTGTTGCCGAAGAACCGGTAGACCGAGCCGATGGGGACGCCCGCGCGCTGCGCGACGGCCCGGGTGCTCAGATCGTCGTAGCCGACCTCGTCGAGGAGGTCGGCGCAGGCGTCCAGGATCCTGGTGAGCCGTTCGGCGCTGCGCCGCTGCACGGGCGCCCGGCGGAGCGATGCGGGATGGGGCACGGTCTCATGATGCCCCTCGGCCGCGGCCCGGTGAACGTCGGCCCCCGGGCGCCCGGCGCACCTCGTCACGGGGCCGGCCGGCCCGTCGCCTCCGCCTCGGAGGCGGTGATGTCGGCCGTCCGCTCGACGGGCTCGTCCCCCACGGCCCACACCGTGCCGTCGTCGGCGTAGAGCCGGACGGTGACCTGGTGCGTGCCGCGCGGGACGAGGGAGGCGGGGATGCGGTACCGGTCGGTGCGCAGCTCGGTGACGATGCGGCCGTCCACGAGGAGGTGGGCGAACCCCCGCCCGGCGGCCGGCTCCGCGCGCGTGTCCGCGGGCGAGAAGCGGAAGTTGCGAAGGCTGAGCCGGACGTCCCAGTCGCCGGCGCGGGCCGGGTCGGGCTGGACCTCGATGTCCACGCCGGGTGCGCCCTGCTCCCCGACCTCGCGGTAGTGCCGGCCCTCGCCGTCCGTGTCGTCCAGGACCTTGCCGACGGGCGAGGAGGCGATGCCGTCCCGGCCTCCGGGCGTGCCGGAGCCGCAGGCGGCCGATCCGGCCAGCAGGAGGGCGGCCACGAGGGCCGCGTAAAGGGACCGTGTCCACGACATGTCCGGAGACTAGAACACGGGTCTGACAGCCGGGATCCCCCTTGAGTCGGGTCCGTGTCCGCCTCGCGGCGTAGGCGGGCCGGGGCCCGGCGGATCTTCCCGGACGAGTCGGGCCGATCTCTTGCGTGCGGGAAATCGCAATCCTACGGTGAAGCATAGGAATCGGATCGCAAGGGAGCGAGCATGAGCGGGGACGCACGGAAGACCGCCGAGGGCCTGTCCTATCTGTCCGGGTTCGGCAACGAGCACAGCTCGGAGGCGGTGCCGGGCGCCCTCCCCGAGGGCCGCAACTCCCCCCAGCGCGCCCCGCTGGGTCTGTACGCGGAGCAGCTGAGCGGTTCGGCCTTCACCGAGCCGAGGGCGCACAACCGCCGCTCGTGGCTCTACCGCATCCGCCCCTCGGCCCAGCACCCGGCGTTCACCCGCACCGGCAACGGCGCGCTGCGCACGGCGCCCTTCACCGAGACGGTGCCGGACCCGAACCGGCTGCGCTGGAACCCCCTTCCCGAGCCGTCGCCCGGCACCGACTTCCTGGCCGGGCTGTGGACCCTGGGCGGCAACGGCGACGCCACCCAGCGCGCCGGGATGGCCGTGCACCTGTACCACGCCGACGCCTCGATGGACCGGGTGTTCAGCGACGCCGACGGCGAGCTGCTGATCGTCCCGGAGCGCGGCGGGCTGCTGCTGCGCACCGAGTTCGGGCTGCTGCATGTGGAGCCGGGACACATCGCGCTGATCCCCCGTGGGGTGCGCTTCCGTGTGGAGCTGCTGGACGACTCCGCCCGGGGTTATGTGTGCGAGAACTATGGTGCGCCGTTCCGGCTGCCCGACCTCGGCCCGATCGGCGCCAACGGCCTCGCGAACGCCCGGGACTTCAGGGCGCCGGTGGCCGCGTACGAGGACACCGAGGGACCGGTGGAGGTGGTCAGCAAGTTCTGCGGGAACCTGTGGACCGCGACCTACGACCACTCCCCCCTCGACGTGGTCGCCTGGCACGGCAACCATGTGCCCTACGTCTACGATCTGCGCCGTTTCAATGTGATCGGCACCATCTCCTACGACCACCCCGACCCCTCGATCTTCACGGTGCTGACGTCCCCGTCGGACACCCCCGGGCTGGCGGGCGTCGACTTCGTGGTCTTCGCGCCGCGCTGGCTGGTCGGCGAGGACACCTTCCGGCCCCCGTACTTCCACCGGAACGTGATGAGCGAGTACATGGGACTCGTCGAGGGCGCCTACGACGCGAAGGCGGAGGGCTTCGTGCCCGGCGGCGGATCGCTGCACAACATGATGTCCGCGCACGGCCCGGACCGGGAGACGTTCGACCGCGCGAGCGCCGCAGAGCTGAAGCCGCAGAAGATCGACGACGGACTGGCCTTCATGTTCGAGACCCGCTGGCCGGTGACGCTCACCCCCCAGGCGGCCGGCGCGGAGCACCTGCAGCAGCGGTACGACGACGTCTGGGACGGCCTGGAGCGCCACTTCCGTCCGTTGCGCTGACCGATCCGCGGAAGGTACGGATAGCCCGTGACCCCCTTCGCCCCGGACTCCATCGTCCTCAACCGCAAACTGCCGCTCTGGTACCAGGTGTCGCAGTCGCTGCGCGCCTCCATACTGGGCCGCCGGCCGCAGGACCCGCTGCGCCTGCCCACCGAGGAGCAGCTCGCGGAGCACTACGGCGTGAGCGTGCTGACGATGCGCCAGGCCCTGAAGGAGCTGGAGGACGAGGGCCTGATCACGCGGCACCGCAGGCGCGGCACCTTCATCGAGCCGGACGCCCTCCGGGGCGCCCCCGTTCGGCTGCTCGGCTCGGTGGACGCGATCGTGGCCCAGCAGTCCGGCATGACGGCCGAACTGCTGGACCACGGCCCGGCGCCGGTGCCCGCCGAGGTCGCCGAGCACTTCCCGGACCTCGACGAGGTGGCGACGTACCACCGGCTGCGCAGCGACGGGACGACGGGCGAACCGACCAACCACGCGCGCAACTACGTCCGTCCCGAACTGGCCGAGCGCATCGACCCGGACGACCTGCTGCGCTGGCCGATGACCAAGGTGCTGCGGGACGTCGTCGGGGCGGGCATCAGCCGGATCACGGACACCGTGGAGGCCCGGCTCGCCGACCCGGAGACGGCGAGGCTGCTCCAGGTCCCGCTGCTGAGCCCGATCCTGCACTACACCGGCGTGACCTACGACGCGGGCGGCCGGGTGCTGGACGCGGCGGTCATCCACTACCGCGGCGACCGCTTCTCCTTCACGGTGACCCTGGAGGCCACCTGACCCCCGGGCGGCCCGCAGGCCGTACGATGCCGGGCGTGACGCACGACGACGCTCCGCCGCTGGCGGACCTCATGCCGTGGTCCGTCGCACCGCCGCGGCTCGGCCGGGGCTGGCCGGCGGGCCCCGACGCGGCGTCCCTGAGGGCCCGTTGGGACGCGTTCGTGAAGGCCGAGGGCCCTGACCGGGAGGCCCTGCTGGAGCCGACCCGCTCGCGCACCCTGCGCTCGGCGGCCGCGCAACTGCCCGGCCAGGCCACCGGCACCGGCAAGCTGCTGCGGGCCTCAGGCCCCTGCCCGGAGCCGGTGCGTGTCCTGGCCGCCCCGTTCGACGAGCAGTGGCTGATCCCGGACCACCGGCTGATCGACGCCGCCCGCCCGGAGCTGTGGCGGGTGGCGGACGCACACCAGGTCTTCGTCGTGGAGACACCGGAGTCCGGGCTGCTGGCGACCTCGCTGCTCCCGCTGGTCCGGCCGGGCCGCGTCCGCCCGCTCTACCGGCGCCCCCACGGCACGGAACCCAATCTGGCGCCGGGCCTGCTGCCGTACCTCGAAGGCCGCCTGGGCGTCCCGGTCGAACCGTTCGACGTGCTCGCGTGGACGTTCGCGGCCGTCCGCCCGGACCTGCGGGTGCCGCTCACCGACGACCCCGCGCTGTGGGCGCGCGGTGTGGAGGCGGGCCGGCGTGTCCTGTGGCTGATGCGCCGCGACGGCGACCGCCCCAAGCTGCCCGGCGGGCGCCGCCCCTACGTCCGCGCTCCCCTGCCGTCCCGGCCGCCGGCCCTGGAGTACGACCGCGACGAGGAGGTCCTGTCGCTCGGCGAGGGCCGCGTCTCGCCGGTGCCGGCGTCCGCCTGGGACCTCACGGTGGGCGGGGAGCGGGTGCTGGAGCAGTGGTTCGCGGCACGCACGGCCGCCCCGGAACCGGGCACCCTGGCCGCGATCCGCCCGGCGGCCTGGCCGCAGGAGTGGACCTCGGAACTGCTGGAACTCATCACGGTCCTGGCCCTGCTGGCGGAGGCCGAGCCGCTGGGCGAGGACCTGCCGTCCACGGTCACCTCGGCGGATCTGCGGGCGGCGGGCGTGCTGCCGGTCCCGCGCGCGGCCCGCCGGCCGGCGTCGGTGCTGGAGGGCCAGGAGGAGGGCCCGGAGGGCCAGCTCGCGCTGATCTGAGACGTCAGCGGGTGGGGTCGAAGGCGTCCAGCACCCGTTCGAGGGCCCGCCGGAACACTCCTTCCAGGTCGATCGGGCCGCTGCTCTCGGCGAAGGCGGCGGCCAGCCGGGGGTAGGCGCCGGTGGCGACCTGACCGCCCAAGTAGGCGATGCGGACCGCGTTCTCCTCCTCCTCGGACCACGGCATGGAGCGGGTGCGTTCGGAGGTGGCGATCTCGTTCGCCGTGTAGGTCGTCACCACGCCGTTGAGGAGCGCGACCAGCTCCATCTTCTCGCTGTACGGGACCTCGAGCGGCTCCAGGCAGTCCAGACAGTGCTCCAGGTAGCGCAGGCTGTTGGGGCTGAAGCCGTAGACCCCGGACATCAGCCGGGGCGCCCAGGTGTGCCGGTGCAGGATCGCGCGCGTCTCGAGCGCGTTGCGGATCATGTCGGCCCGCCAGTCGCCCGAGGGGGCGCGGATCTCGTGCTCGGCGCCGATGGCGTCGATCATCAGCTCGTACAGGTCCTCCTTGCGGGGGACATAGTTGTAGAGCGACATCGTGCCGCAGCCGATCTCCGCGGCCACATGCCGCATGGAGACGGCGTCCAGTCCGCCGTCGTCGGCGACGCGCACCGCCGCGGCCGCGATGTCCGCGCGGGTGAACGCGGGCCGGGGACCGCGTCCCGTCCGCTCGGGTCGCGCCCAGATCACGCTCGGTACGGACGTCTTGCCGGCCATGGATCACCACCTCGACCTCCATCCTAGTTACGTACAGCGTACGTAGTGCGCTATGGTCGGGCCATGACTTCTACGTACGCTGTACTTAGTGAAGGTCTGTGCAAACGGTTCGGTGCGGTCGAGGCCCTGCGCGGGCTGGATCTCGCCGTCGCGCGGGGCACGGTCTGCGGCCTGCTCGGACCGAACGGCGCCGGCAAGACGACCGCCGTACGCCTGCTCGCCACGCTGCTGCGGCCGGACGCCGGTTCGGCCCGGGTCGCCGGGCACGACCTGCTCCGCGATCCGGCGGCCGTGCGCCGCCACATCGGGGTCACCGGCCAGTACGCCAGCGTCGACGGCGATCTGACCGGCCGCCAGAACCTCCGGCTGTTCGCCCGGCTGCACCGGGTGCGCGGGGCCGCCGGGCGGGCCGACGAGCTGCTGGACCGCTTCGGGCTGACCGAGGCCGCCGACCGGCCGGCGTCCACCTACTCCGGCGGGATGCGCCGCCGCCTCGACCTCGCGGCGAGCCTCGTCCGCCGTCCGGATGTGCTCTTCCTGGACGAGCCCACGACCGGGCTCGATCCGGCGGGCCGGGGCCGGATCCGGGAGGCGGTGCGGGAGCTGGCCGCGGACGGCACGGCCGTGCTGCTGACCACGCAGTATCTGGAGGAGGCCGACCAGCTCGCCGACGACATCGCGCTGTTGGACCGGGGGCGGATCGCGCACACGGGCTCACCGGCCCGGCTCAAGGCGGTCCTGGGCACGCAGGTCGAGGTGGTGGTCGGCGACGTGGGCACGATGGTGGACGCCGCGGCGGTTCTGGACCGGCTCACCGGCGCCGAGCCCTCGCTCGATCCCGAGCGGCGGGCCGTGGGCGCCCTCACCCGGGACGCCACCCTCACCCTCCCCCGCCTCGTCCGCGAACTCGACGCGGCGGGCGTGCCGTTGGTCGACGCGAGCCTGCGGCCGCCGACTCTCGACGACGTCTTCCTCCGCCTCACCGAGGAGCATGCGGCATGAGCGCACTGGTGTACGACGGCGGCGCGATGCTGGGCCGGCAGCTGCGGCGGGTCCGCAACAACCCGGGGCTGCTGATCCTCACCCAGACGATGCCGATCAGCATGCTGCTCTTCTTCGGGTACGTCTTCGGCAGCGCCCTCGCGATGCCGGGCGAGCGGTACCGGTCCTTCCTGCTGCCCGGTCTGCTGGTGGCGACCGCGGCGAACGGGATCATGACCGGCATGTTCCAGGCCGCGCAGGACACGCACCGGGGCGTGACGGACCGTTTCCGGACGCTGCCGATGAGCCGGGCGGCGGCTCCGCTCGGGCTGGTGGTCGCGGATCTGGTGGTGACCGCGGTGGGGACGGTGCCGCTGCTGCTGACCGGGCTCGCGGTGGGCTGGCGGATCGAGGGGTCGGCGCTCGGAGCGGGCGGCGCGCTGGGGCTGTTGCTGCTGTTCCGGTTCGCGATGACGTGGATCGGGGTGTTCCTGGGGCTGCTCACCCGGAGCGAGGAGGCCGCGGGGCAGCTGGGCGGGGCGACGTTCCTGCTGCCCCTGCTGTCCAACGCCTACATCCCGGCCGACGGGCTGCCGGGGTGGCTGCGCACGGTCGCCGAGTGGAATCCGATCAGCGCGGTCACGACGGCGCTGCGGGAGCTGTTCGGGGACGCGCCGGTACCGGACGGGTCCGCCTGGCCCGTCGCACACCCGGTCGCCGGTTCGCTGGCCTGGTGCGCGGTGCTGCTCGCGGTGTTCATGCCGCTCGCGGTGCGCCGGTACGCGCGCGGAGAGGGCTGAGCGGCCCCGCCGGGGGCACGGCGAAGGCCCCGTCGACATCCGTGACGTGACACGGGAGGACGGGGCCGGTGAGCGCGGGGTGGATTCCGGGGGAACCGCCCGCACCCGGGTGGCACTCCGGGACGCCACTGCGGTGCCGTGGGGATGACGGCGGCGACAGCGCGGCGGCACCGGGACGGAAGGGCCGGCCGGGTACGGGCCTGGAGACGTCGCTCGGCGGTGACCCGTGCGGGTCAGTGTCCGCCGAACAGCGAGCGACGGAGCCTGCGCAGCGGGGCGAAGAGCGAGACGCGGCGTACGCGCGCGGTCCGGTCGCTGCGCTCGTGCACGGTGTCCCGCGTGGTCAGCTCACGCATCAGCGACGTCGCCTCGGCAGCCTCCCGCTGGGGCACGGCGGGACCCGCCAGCACCGCGAGATGGCGGTCGAGGCGCGAACTGGTCGCGCTGCTCCCGCAGGTGATCGCAGGGACCCTGGCCCTGCTGCGCACTGTTATCTGATCCATGTCACTCCCCACCCGTACGAGTCCACCCGGCCCGGGCAGGTTAACCCTATCGTCCCGGTGGAGCACGCGTGTATCGCGGTCACAGGATTCACCTTCCCCGTAAGGGTGTTGACGACCCGTAGGCGATTACCCTTCGAATCCGACCGATTTCAGGGCGAGTTGGACAATCGGCTGGCTGGTCGGTTGCGGAGATCCTCCGCCGGGCTCGACGGTGACGGCCAGTGACGTCGACGAGGTGCCCAGACCCGACGCGATCAGCGGCGTGTCGCCCTCGAAGAGCCCGAGGGAGCGCGGTTGCGCGCCGGAGCGCATGAGCCAGAGCTGATGCACCCGGCCGCCGGGGGGATGACCGTATCCGCTCAGAGTGACGACCGCGCGCCCCTCCGATGCGGAAGCCACCACTCCGATCCGTCGGCCCTTCGCGTCCTCGCCGGTGCTCGCGCGGGCGTCGGGCGCGCCCAGAACGTCGGCGATCTCACTCGCCCGGGCCCGCTGCGCGGCCAGATCGTCCCGCGCCTCGTTCGCCTGGACGGCGAACAGGGAGGCGACGACGAGTGCCGCGGCGGCGGTGGCGGTGGCGAACGGCACGAACAGCGGGCGGCGGCTCGCACGGCCGCGCGGCGGCGGCTGGCCGCCCCACACATGCGGCGGCAACTGGCGCGCACGCGCGCGGGCCGGCCCCCCGGCGCTCTCCTGCGGCAGGGTCCGTACGGCGGACAGCACGCGCTCACGCAGCGCGGCCGGCGGGGCCGCGGCCGTCGACCAGGCCAGCCGGACGGCGTCCTCGGTCAGCGCGCGCACCTCGGCCGCACAGACCTCACACGTACTCAGATGCTTCTCGAAGCGCTGCCGTTCGGCCCGCTCCAGGGCGTCCAGGGCGTAGGGGGCGGCGAGGGAGTGCAGGTCCTCGCGCCTCAGCAGGCGGGCGACGAAGCTCATGCGACTCCTCCCAGGCACTTGCGCAGCTGAGTGAGTCCGTCGCGCATCCGGGTCTTGACCGTGCCCAGCGGCAGGGACAGCCGCTCGGCGACCTCACGGTAGGTGTACCCCTCGTAGTAGGCCAGGGTGACCGACTGGCGCTGGAGGGCGGTGAGGCGTTCCAGGCAGCGGCGCACCCACTCGCGCTCCAGCCCGGCCTCGACCTCCTCGGAGACGTGGTCGAAGGCGGGCTGCCCGGAGCGCAGGGCCTCGCGCTGCTCGCGTTCGCCGGCGGCGCGGGCGCTGCGCACCCGGTCGACGGCGCGGCGGTGCGCGAGGGTGAGGACCCACGACAGGGCGCTGCCCCGCCGCGGGTCGAACCGCGCGGCCGACCGCCACAGTTCGAGCAGCACCTCCTGAGCCACCTCCTCCGACTGGGCGGGGTCGCGCACGACCCGCCGTACGAGTCCGTAGACCGGTCCCGAGACCAGCCCGTACAGGTCTTCGAACGCCTTCTGGTCACCGCCCGCCACGAGCACCAGCAGCTCGTCCGCGTCCAACTCGCCTCCCCCTCCAGCCAGACCGCATCTCGGCCGTTCCGTCCCACGAGGTCTTCGCAACGAACACACCTCCGGATGGGGTTACGGATCGAGGAGCCGAAAAAGCGGGTCGGACGGGCACGGAAATTCTTTTCGGGATCGACCAATCCGGCCCCGCCCCCACTCCGAATCCCGATGCGTCAGGCAAGTTGGCACTGAGGACGGACGGCATGACACCTACTTCCAGGAGCGGGGCGGGACGCAGGGGACTCGCGACCCTCGTATGCGGTGCGTTGGCCGCCGGCGGGCTCGCAGCCGCCGGTGTGACCGCGCTGGAACCGGGGGCGGCCTCCGCCTCCAGCCACCGCGAGGCCCCGCTGATCTCGGGGACACCGCAGTACGACAACACGGACGTGTACGCGTTCGTCAGCCCGGACAAGCCGGACACGACGACGATCGTGGCGAACTGGATCCCGTTCGAGGAGCCCGCGGGAGGACCGAACTTCTTCCCGTTCGCCGAGGACGCCCAGTACGACATCCACATCGACAACAACGGGGACGCGCAGGGCGAGCTGCTCTACCGCTTCACGTTCGACACGCACGTCAAGAACAAGAAGACGTTCCTCTACAACACAGGGCCCGTCGAGAGTCTCGACGACCCCGACCTCAACATCACGCAGACGTACGACATCGAGCTGCTGAAGCTGAAGGACCAGCACCTGGTCTCGAAGACGAAGGTCGCCAACGACGTCCCCGTGGCGCCGTCGAACGTCGGCAAGGCGTCGATGCCCGACTACGCGAAGCTGCGCGAGCAGGCCGTGCACGAGCTCCACGGCGGCACCTCGGCGTTCGCCGGCCAGGCCGACGACCCGTTCTTCCTGGACCTGCGGGTCTTCGACCTGCTGTACGGCGGGAACCTCTCCGAGGTCGGCAACGACACCCTCAAGGGCTACAACGTCAACTCCATAGCCCTGCAGGTCCCGAACCACATGCTCGCCGAGTCGGCGGACCAGCCGATCGTCGGCATCTGGTCGACGACCCAGCGCAAGAACGCCAAGGGCTACTTCGAGCAGGTCTCGCGCCTGGGCAGCCCGCTGGTCAACGAGGTCGTCAACCCGCTCAAGGACAAGGACCGGTTCAACGCGTCCGCGCCCTGGGACGACGCCAGGTTCCTCAAGAACGTGACCAACCCCGAACTGCCGAAGCTCATCGAGGCGATCTACAAGATCCCGGCACCCGCCGAGCCGCGCAACGACCTGGTCGACGTCTTCCTCAAGGGCGTCAAGGGCCTCAACCAGCCGCCCCACGTGACGCCTTCGGAGATGCTGCGCCTGAACACCTCGATCAAGCCGACCGACAAGCCCAAGCGGCTCGGCGTGCTCGACGGTGACAACGCGGGCTTCCCGAACGGCCGCCGGCTCACCGACGACGTGATCGACGCCTCCCTCCAGGTGGTCGAGGGCGAACTGCTGGGCTCGAAGAACGACCTGGGCGACGCGGTCGACAAGAACGACAAGGACTTCGAGAAGTCCTTCCCGTACGTCGCCCTGCCGACGGAGGGCTCGCGCGGACCGCTCGCCAAGGGCACGGACGGCGAGACCGACGTCCGCAGCCAGCTCGGCGACGCGCTCCAGCCGGCCGGGGCGGCGGGCGGCATGGGGAACACGGCGCTGATCGCCGGATCGGCGGGCGCCGGCGCCCTGGGCATCCTGCTGATCGGCGGCGCCCTGCTGTGGTGGCGCCGGATGCGGGACCGGGCGTACTAGGCCTTTCGTCTGGATCAGCCCGGCTGTGGCCGACGGGACATGGTGACGTGCCCGAGCGGGGTCTGGTGCGTGCGGCTGCACGGCGAATGACGACAACGCCGCAGATGCGCGTGCCGGACCCCGCGACGCCGGGACGATCCAAACGAAAGGCCCTGGCCGACCGCGTACCGGCCGTCGACCGGCGCGGCCCGTGACGTACCCATCCCCCACGGCGCGGGCCGCGCCACACCGGACGAGCACCACCGCTTCGAGACCCACGAGGAGGGGGCATGGCCCCGCCCACGCACGACACCCCGCAGGACCCCGGGCCCGACCGTGACGCGGGTCCGGACACGGCGGCCCCGGCCGGGGGCGAAGGGGCGGGGCCCCCGGAGGACGGGACCACCGCGGACGGCGGGGCCGGGGCGCAGGACGGCCGCCGGGTCGCCGCGCTGCGCCGCTTCGCCGCCGCCCGCCGCCGCGCCCTGCACCTCACCGGCTGCGCGGCTTTGCTGGCCGTGGCCGTCACCGGCGGCTCGGTGGCACTCGGCGCCGCGGGCGACGGAACCGCTCCGCGGGTCGCCCCCGCCTCGGCGGCCGTCTCCCCCGGTCTGCTCGCCTCCGGGGACCTGGACGAGGGCATCACGGCCCTCCAGTCCCATCTGCGGAACCAGCCACGGGACTTCGGCGGCTGGGCCACCCTGGGCCTGGCCTACGTCGAACAGGCCCGGACGAAGGGCGACCCCTCCCGCTATCCGCAGGCCGAGCGGGCGTTCGAGCGCTCCCTGGCGTTGGCGTCCGGCAACGACCAGGCCCTGGCGGGCCGCGCCGCCCTCGCGGCCGCCCGGCACGACTTCGAGGGCGCCCTGGCCCTCGCCGACCGGGCCCTGAAGGAGAACCCCTACAGCGAACGCGCCCTGTGCGTACGGGTGGACGCGCTCGTCGAACTCGGCCGGTACCGCGACGCCGCCGAGGCCGCGGACACCGCCGACGACCGCCGCCCGGGCATCCCGGTGTTCACGCGCTACGCCTACGTCCACGAACTGCGCGGCGACGTCCGCACGGCCCGGCGCGTGCTGGAGCAGGCGCTGTCCTCGGCGTCCGCCCCCGGCGACATCGCCTATGTCGCCACCCAGCTCGGCCAGCTCGCCTGGAACCAGGGCGACTACGGCACGGCCCTGACCCACTACGCCCGCGCGCTCGCCGCCGACGAGGACTACGTCCCCGCGCTGGAGGGCCGGGCCCGCGCCCGGGCCGCGAGCGGGGACCGGGCCGGCGCGATCGCGGGCCTGAAGGACGTCGTCGCCCGCTTCCCCCTGCCCGGTCCGCTCGTCGCCCTGGGCGAGCTGTACGAGGCGGCCGGCGACCGGGCCGCGGCCGCCGACCAGTACGCCCTGGTCGACGCCTGGACGTCCCTGGCCCGCGCCAACGGCGTGGACGCCGACCTGGACACCGCGCTGGCGGCCGCCGACCACGGAGACAAGGCGGCGGCGCTGCGGGCGGCCCGCGCCGAGTGGGACCGCCGCCGCACCGTGCACACCGCGGACGCCCTCGCCTGGGCCCTGCATGTCAACGGCAAGGACGACGAAGCCCTGCCGTACGCCCGCCGGGCCACGGCCACCGGCTACCGCAACGCCGTGTTCCTCCATCACCGCGGGATCATCGAGCGCGCCACCGGCCGCGTGGACGACGCCCGTACGCATCTGCGCGCCGCACTGAAGCTGAACCCGGGCTTCGCACCGCTGGGCGCCCGCGACGCGCGTGCGGCGCTCAAGGCCCTGGAGGCGGACCAGTGACCCTCCGCCGGCTCGCCGCCACGGGCGCCGCCGTCCTCACGGCGGCCTGCGCGCTCACCCTGGTGCCCTCGTCGCCCGCGAGCGCGCACCCCCTCGGCAACTTCACGGTCAACCGGTACGACGGCCTGGTGGTCGCTCCCGGGGAGCTGCGCGTCGACCATGTCGAGGACCTGGCCGAGATTCCGGCGACCCAGGCCGGGCCCGCGATCGAGAAGGCGGGTCCGACGGCCTGGGCCCGGCAGCGCTGCGTGAGCGCGGCGCGGGACAGCGCGGTCACCGTGGAGGGCCGCGAGACCCCCTTGACGGTGACGAGCGCTCAAGTGCGCGTGCGGCCCGGCCAGGCGGGGCTCGACACGCTCCGGGTGGAGTGCGGGCTGACGGCACCGCTTCCCCGAGGTGTCCCGCTCGCGCTGGAGTTCAAGGGCGCGGGCGGCGGGACCGGGCCCGGCTGGCGGGAGATCACGGCGCGCGGCGACCGGACGACGCTGACCGCCTCGGACGTGCCGAAGGAGTCGGCGTCCGCGAAACTGACCGCGTACCCGCGGGAGTTGCTGTCCTCCCCCGCCGACACGAGGGCGGCGTCCCTGCAGGTGCGGCCCGGCGGCCCGGCCCTCGCCGTCTCCGGCGCGGACGCCCCGGAGTCCTCGTCCGTCCTGCCGCGTGGCGCCGATCGCTGGACGCGGGCCCTGGACGACCTGGTCTCCCGCCGCGAGCTGACCGTGGGCTTCGCGGCGCTCGCCCTGCTCCTCGCGCTCTTCCTCGGCGCGCTGCACGCGCTCGCCCCGGGGCACGGCAAGACGATGATGGCGGCGGTGGCGACCGCGCGCGGCGGCCGGGCCCGGCTCCGGGACGTCCTGCCGCTGGCCGCCTCGGTGACGGTCACCCACACCCTGGGCGTGGTGGCGCTGGGGCTGCTGGTCACCGCGGGTTCGGCGGCGGCGCCCTCGGTGGTCACCTGGCTGGGGGTCGCGAGCGGCGCCCTGGTGACGGCGGCGGGCGTGACCCTGGCCCGCCGGGCCTGGCGGCTGCGCGCTCCCGGCCATCCGCACCCGCACGACCACGACAGCCACCCGCACCCGCATCCCCACCCAGGTGAGCCCGCGCCCGGTCATGCCCCCGTGCGCCGGCCGGTGCTGGTCGGCGCCGCCCCGGAACCGTCCGCCGCGCCGGTCACCCCCCATCCCCACGACCACGTCCGTGCGCACCCCCACGACCATGTGCACGAACACGCCGACCACGGTCACACCCACACCCACACCCACGGCGGCGTCCCCCACACGCACCCCACCGCTCCCACCCTCCGCGGCACGATCCTGCTCGGCTTCGCCGGGGGGCTCGTCCCCAGCCCGTCCGCCGTCGTCGTGCTGGTCGGCGCCGCCGCCCTCGGCAAGGCCTGGTTCGGGCTGCTGCTCGTCGTCGCCTACGGCGCCGGGCTGGCCCTCACGCTCACCGCGGCCGGGTTCGCCGTCGTCCGGCTGGGTACAGGGGCGATGCGGGTGCTGGACCGGCGTCCGCGCGCGCTGACCCATCCCGTGACGGTCCTCGTCCGCCGTACGGCGCCGCTGGCGTCCGCGGTGCTCGTCGTCCTGATCGGGGCGGGACTCGTGGTCCAGGGGGCGGCATCCGCACTCGGCTGAGCTACTTTTGTGGAGAATGCGCACGGATGCGAAGGGGGGACGCCCGTGTCCGAAGAGCATGGCGCTGACCGGATGATCGCGGGCCGCTACCGCCTGCTCTCCCCGCTCGGCGAGGGCGGCATGGGGACCGTGTGGCGGGCCCGCGACGAGCTGCTGCACCGCGAGGTGGCCGTCAAGGAGGTCCGCGCACCCGCCGGGCTGGCCTCCTCGGACGTCGAGCGGATGTACGCCCGGCTGGAGCGCGAGGCGTGGGCGGCGGCGCGGGTCGCCGACCGCAATGTCGTCACGGTGTACGACGTGGCCACCCAGGACGGGCGGCCGTGGATCGTGATGGAGCTGGTCCGGGGCATCTCTCTGGCGGAACTGCTGGACGCGGAGGGCCCGTTGAGTCCCCGAAGGGCCGCGCACATCGGTGCCGAGGTGCTGTCCGCGCTGCGCGCCGCGCACGGGGCGGGGGTGCTGCACCGGGACGTGAAACCGGCCAACGTGCTGCTGTCGAACGACGATCGCGTGGTGCTGACCGACTTCGGCATCGCCATGGTCGAGGGCAGCTCGGCGCTGACCATGACGGGCGAGGTCATCGGCTCCCCGGAGTTCCTCGCGCCGGAGCGGGCGCTGGGCCGTACGCCCGGCCCGGAGTCCGACCTGTGGTCGCTCGGCGTGCTGCTGTACGCGGCCGTGGAGGGCAACTCGCCGTTCCGTCACGACACTCCGCTCAGCACCCTGCGCGCCATCGTCGACGAGGAGCTGCCGCCGCCGCGCCGCGCCGGTCCGCTGACCCCTGTCATCGAGGGTCTGCTGCGCAAGGATCCGGCCGAGCGGCTGCCGGCGGCGCGGGCGCAGGAGGACCTGCGGGTCGTCGCGGCCGGGGGCACGCCTCGCGGCGGCGGTGCGGGGGCGGCGCCGTACGCCCCGACGATCGCCGCGTTCCCCGCGCCGTCCGGGACCGCCCCGACCGCTCCGGTGCCGCCGCCCGGCCCGACCCGGCCCACCGGCGCCCAGGTGGCCGGCACGGCTCCGGTGCGCTCCGGACGCGACCGGCGGGCCGCGCCGGTGCTGATCGCGGGCGTCGTGGTCCTGGCCCTCGCGGTCGGGGGACTGACGTACGCGCTGCTCAACCGGGGCGACGACGGCGGGAGGAGCGCAGGCGGGGAGACCGCCACCGCGACGGGCGGGCGGACGGCGGAGACCGGCACGAAGGAGGAGCCCGCCACCAGGGAGCCGAGCGCGTCGCCGAGCCCGAGCCGGAGCGCGTCGCCGCCGGCCGCGCCGCAGTCCGTGCGGGTGTCGCTGACCGGCTCCCACACGGACTACTCGGGTGCCTGTCCGCCGCCTCGCGGCCAGGCCCCGTCGTTCACGGCGACGTTCACGGTGGGCAGGCTGCCCGCGCAGGTCACCTACCGCTGGGTGTCCGAGGACGGCGACGTCCTGGACGAGGGCTGGAAGACCCTGCCCTTCCCGGCGGGCGGCGACCGGACCAGGCAGGACAGGGTGTTCCTGACGACGTACGACGAGAGCGGCACGTTCGCGAGCGAGATCGCCGTCGAGGTGCGCGATCCGGTGCGGACGAGGTCCGCCTCGGTGCCGTTCTCGGTGACCTGTGCGAGCGAGACCCCGTCGGGCGGGGCCTCGCCGTCGTCCGGCGGGTCACCGGACGCGTAGCCGCAGCGGGTCGCTCAACTGGCGGAGTTGAGCGCCGCCAGATATCCACCCGACTGGCCCGCGGCCGTCGGGTGGTACGACTCCGAGATGCTGAGCCAGTTCACGGAGTGCATCCACGGACTGCCCGAGCACAGTTCGTGCCCGGCGAACGCGGCCCGTACGTCGCCGAAGGCGAAGCCGTGGTCGCGGGCCCGCTTCTCGATGGCGGCGTCGATGTGGTCCGCGGCGTCGTTGAGCGCCCGGCGCTTGGTCTCGGACAGGCCGACGCAGCCCGAGGCGCCCAGCTTGTAGAAGCGGGGGTAGCCGAGCACGACGACCCGGGCGGCGGGTGCCCGGGAGCGGATGGCGTTGTACACGGCGTCCAGCCGGCCCGGCAGGGTCGAGTCGACGAACGCCTTGGCGGTGTTGATGCGTGAGACGCAGGCGCTGTCGCCCTGGAGCACACAGGTCGTCATGATGTCGGCGAACCCGGCGTCGTTGCCGCCGATGGACACGGACACCAGGGCGGTGGAGGCGCTGAGCGGGCCGAGCTGACTGGCGGTGACATCACCCGTCTGAGCGCCCGAGCACGCGGTGAAGTCGAAGGACGAGGGTGAGTTGGCGGCGGCCCACAGGGCCGGGTACGCCTTCGAGCTGCGCTTGCAGTCGCCACTGTTGCCGAGGTAGCTGCCGGCGCCCAGGCCCGAGGAGTAGGAGTCGCCGAGTGCCACGTAGCCGCCCGCGGCGGCGGTGTCGGCGGCCTGCGCCGTGGCAGCCCCGGTGAGGGCGGTACCGACGGCGAGGAGGAGCGAGGCGACGTGTACGGAAAGTCGGGAACGTCTCATGGAACCTCCCTATAGCAGGATCTCTGCCGTAACCGTCGTACCAACTACGCGTGTTGAGTGGAAGTGTTCATGCCAAAACTTTTTCCGGGCGCCATCCGTCCGAGGGACCCTTTCGCGCCCGCGTTTCATTTCGTGTACATGGCAAGGTTGTTGACAGGTCGTCAACTCTCTTGTCGGCCGGCCAGGCGTTGCGGAGCCTTGTCCTCGGCCCGGTACGGGACTCCCCGCACCAGGCCGTGCGTGCGACGACGCACGCACCCCCCACATGTGCGCGCACCACCCCTGCGCACCGCCTTGAGGAGGACTCCCCCGCGATGGCACCACTGCGTAGCACCAAGCTCCGGTACGCCGCGATATCCGGCCTGGCCGCCGCCGCCCTGGTCGGCGGGATCGGCTCGCCGCCCGCCCAGGCCGCCCAGGCCGAGGGCACGGTCCTGGCGGCCGGTTCCCCCACGGCCGTCAAGGACAGCTACCTCGTCACGCTCAAGGACACCGCCGGACTGAAGGCCGCCTCCAGCAGGGGCAAGAGCCTCGTCAAGCGGTACGGCGGTTCCGTGAGGAAGACGTTCGGCGCCGCACTGAACGGCTACTCCGCCACCCTCTCGGCCACCGAGGCGAGGAGACTCGCGGCCGACCCGGCCGTCGCGTCGGTCGAGCAGAACCAGACCGTCCGCCTGGCCGACACCACCCAGAGCAACGCCCCCTGGGGCCTGGACCGCATCGACCAGAGCGCCCTGCCGCTCTCGGGCACCTACACCTACCCCGACAGCGCGGGCAGCGGGGTGACCGCGTACGTCATCGACACCGGCGTGCGCATCACCCACCAGCAGATCAGCGGCCGCGCCTCCTACGGCTACGACGCCGTCGACGGCGACACCACCGCCTCCGACGGCAACGGCCACGGCACCCATGTGGCCACCACCATCGCCGGCTCCACGTACGGCGTGGCCAAGAAGGCGAAGGTCGTCGCGGTCCGGGTGCTCGACGACAACGGATCCGGCACCACGGCCGGCGTGATCGCGGGCATCGACTGGGTGACGGCGAACCACTCCGGTCCCTCGGTCGCCAACCTGTCCCTCGGCGGCGGCGCCTCCACCGCCCTCGACACCGCCGTCCGCAACTCCATCTCCAGCGGCGTGACCTACGCCGTCGCGGCCGGCAACAGCAGCGCCAACGCCTCCTCGTACTCACCGGCCCGGGTCACCCAGGCGATCACCGTCGGCGCCACCACCAGCACGGACGCCCGCGCCGGCTACTCCAACTACGGCTCGGTGCTCGACCTGTTCGCGCCGGGCTCCTCGATCACGGCGGGCTGGCACACCGGCGACACCGCGACCAACACCATCTCCGGTACGTCGATGGCGACCCCGCACGTCGCCGGAGCGGCCGCCGTCTACCTGGCGGGCCACCCCTCGGCCACCCCGGCCGCGGTGGCCTCGGCCCTGACCTCCGGTGCCACCGCCAACGTGGTCACGAGCCCGGGCAGCGGCTCCCCGAACCGGCTCCTGAAGCTCGTACGGTGAGACACCTGCGCACCCTGCGCCACCGCACCATCTGAACCAGCGGCCCCCGGAGGCGTCACACCACCGGGGGCCGCCCCCGCGTGAACCGAGGACGAACCGTTGTCAAGGGGCCATCGGCATCTTGACGGCGGATATACCCCTGAGCCACATTGAAGCCCGGCATCCGGCGCTTCGGGGGGCAAAGTCGCCAATGCAGACCATCCATGGCACAACAGCTGTGTCCGACGACGCCGAGCGTGCGCGACCAGGTCCGGGGAGGGACCTGACGCCACTGCTCGCGGGCGCCGCGACGGCTGTGGGGGGAATCGGCGCGGTCCTCGCGCTCGCCGGCTCCGACTCGCCGCTGCGCGGCCCGTTCACCCTGTTCTTCCTGCTCGCGGCACCGGCCGCGGCGATCGCCGCCGCGCTGCGCGGGCTGGATCCCTTCGGCCGCGTCGTGACCTCGGTCGCGGGCGCCGTCGTCCTCGACATGCTCGTGGCCCAGGCCATGCTGGCCCTGCACCAGTGGTCGGTACGCGGCGGGATCGTGGCGGTGACCACGATCAGCGCGCTCATCCTCCTGCTGGTGACGGCACAGCGGCTGCGTGGCCGTACCACCCGAGAGCGGACGGTCTGACGTGGACATCAGCGTGTACCGCCCCGGCGAGCTCAGCGCCGCCGACCGGGCGGCCTGGACCTCCATCCAGTCCAAGGCCCACCTCCAGGGAGCGCCCGAGCTGGGCAACCCCTTCCTCTCACCGGAGTTCGCGCTCGCCGTGGGCCGCTGCCGGCGCGGGGTGCGGATCGCGGTCGTCCGGGAGGGCGGGGAGCCGGCCGCGTTCCTCCCCTTCCAGCGGACCGCCACGGGCGTGGGCCGGGCCATCGGCCTCGGTGTCTCCGACGCCCAGGGCCTCGTGCACCGGCCGGGCTTCACCGTCGACACCCAGAGGCTGCTGAAGGCGTGCGGGCTCGCGGTGTGGGAGTTCGACCACCTGGTCGACGGCCAGACGGCGTTCGCGCCGGCCGCCACCGGCAGCTATCCGTCGCCCGTGATGGACGTCGACCAGGGGTACGACGCCTATCTGGCCCATCTGCGGGAGCACGCGCCGAAGTTCACCCGCACGACCCTGGCCAAGGAGCGCAAGCTGGCCCGCGACCACGAGGGCGTGCGGTACGTGCACGACGAGCGTGATCCGGCCGCGCTGCGCACCCTGATGTCCTGGAAGTCGGCCCAGTACCGCAGGACGGGCCGCAGCGACCGCTTCGCGCAGGAGTGGATCACCCGGCTCGTGGAGCACCTGTTCCACACCCGCTCGGACTCGTTCGCGGGCGTCCTGTCGGTGCTGTACGCGGACGGCCGGCCGGTCGCCGCGCACTTCGGGCTGCGCAGCGAGCGGATCCTGGCCTGCTGGTTCCCGGCCTACGACCCGGCGTTCTCGAAGTACTCGCCGGGCCTGGTGCTGCATCTGCGCATGGCCGAGGCGGCGGCCGCCGACGGCATCGCGCACCTGGATCTCGGCCGGGGCCAGAAGGAGTACAAGGACTCCCTGAAGACACGCGAGCTGACGGTGTCGGAGGGGTGGGTGACCCGGCGTCACCCGGTCGCGTTCGGACACCGGGCACGGCGTGCCCCGGTCCGGGCGCTGCGCAACACCGTGCAGTCACGGCCGGAGCTCTTCGGACCGGCGGACCGGCTCCTGAAACGCATGGGGAAGATCCGTTCGAGCCGTACGTAACGGCCAAACCCACAAAAATGCGAGAGCTGGTTCCAGCCCTTGCCATACAGGCGCAATCATCAATACCGTCGTACATCTCACTCGCATCGGACGGTCGGCCCGCGGCTCCAGGGGAGGGACCGAGGGACCGCAGGACGGCACCGGAGCGGGACGCGGTAGGGGGGTGCTCGGTGAAGGTGTCCGCACCGTCGACCGAGTCGTGCCGCGCGACCGGCCGCCGCTTCTCAGGGTGGCCGGCCAGACATGCCAGCTCACCACACGCACGGGGAGAGACAGTCGCCGTGCTCGGGTGACACAACCCCCCTTTCGAACCGGACACTTCACCGGGCCGCCCAGGGGCGGGCGGTCCACCGGACGAGAGGGACCGACTCATGAGTTCTGTGCTGCGCCCGGCGGTCGCGGGCCACGATCCGTCACCGGCCGGGTACCGGCCCGTCTCCTCACACCTGGCCATCGCACCGCCGGTGAGCGTGGTGATCCCGGCCATGAACGAGGCGGAGAACCTTCCGTACGTCTTCAAGACCCTGCCGGACTGGATCCACGAAGTGGTGCTGGTGGACGGCAACTCCACCGACGCCACCGTCGAGGTCGCCCGTGAGCTGTGGCCCGAGGTCAAGGTCGTGCGCCAGCGCGGCAAGGGCAAGGGGGACGCCCTGATCACCGGGTTCGAGGCGGCCACCGGCGACATCATCGTCATGGTCGACGCGGACGGCTCCGCCGACGGCAACGAGATCCTCAGCTATGTCTCCGCCCTGGTCTCGGGCGCGGACTTCGCCAAGGGGTCCCGGTTCGCCAACGGCGGCGGAACCGACGACATGACGTTCATCCGCAAGCTGGGCAACTGGGCGCTGTGCACGGCCGTCAACCGCAAGTTCGGCGCCCGCTACACCGATCTCTGCTACGGATACAACGCGTTCTGGCGGCACTGCCTGGACAAGATCGACCTCGACTGCACCGGCTTCGAGGTCGAGACCCTGATGAACATCCGGGTCGTCAAGGCCGGGCTGAAGGTGCAGGAGATACCGAGCCACGAGTACCTCCGCATCCACGGCACCAGCAATCTGCGGGCCGTCCGCGACGGCCTGCGGGTGCTGAGGGTCATCCTCAAGGAGCGCTCCAACCGGCGTGCGCTGCGCCGCCGCAGCGCCGCCGCGCACTCCCCCGTGCTGGCCTCGGTCGGCTCGCGCTCCCAGGCCCGGGGAGAGACGTCTTGAGCGGTCCCGGCATCTCCGTCGTGATCTGCGTCTACACCGAGGACCGCTGGGAGGACATCCTCGCCGCGGTCTCCTCGGTGCGGGCGCAGGCGTACCCGGCCCTGGAGACCCTGCTGGTCGTCGACCACAACGAGGCGCTGCTGGACCGGCTGGCCAAGGAGTACAAGGAGACGCCCGAGGTGCGGGTGCTGGCCAACGCGGGTCCGCGCGGCCTGTCGGCCGGCCGCAACACGGGCATCGCGGCGTGCCGCGGGGAGGTCGTCGCGTTCCTCGACGACGACGCCGTGGCCGAGCGGGACTGGCTGACGTACTTCGCGGCCGGGTACGACGACCCGCGGGTCATGGCCGTCGGCGGGCGCACCGAGCCGATCTGGGCGTCCGGCCGCCGGCCGGACTGGTTCCCGGAGGAGTTCGACTGGGTCGTGGGCTGCACCTACCGGGGTCTGCCCGGCGGCCGGACGACGGTGCGCAACGTCCTCGGCGGCAACGCCTCCTTCCGCCGTACGGCGTTCGACGTCGCGGGCGGTTTCGCGACCGGCATCGGCCGCGACGGCGACCGGCTGCCGCTGGGCTGCGAGGAGACGGAGCTGTGCATCCGGCTCACCCGGGCACGGCCCGGCGCGGTGCTGCTGATCGACGACCGCGCGATCATCCACCACCGGGTGCCCGGTCCGCGGGAGCGCTTCCGGTACTTCCGCACCCGCACCTACGCGGAGGGGCTGTCGAAGGCCCTGGTGGCCCGCAGTGTCGGCGCGGACAAGGGACTGGAGTCCGAACGCCGGTACACCACACGGGTCCTGCCGGCCGGGGTGGCGCGCGGTCTGCGGGACGCGCTGCTCGCCCGGCCCGGGGGCGCGGGGCGGGCGGGCGCGATCGTGGCGGGGGTGCTGACGGCGGCGGGCGGGTACGTCGTCGGGAGTGTCCGCGCGCGCCGGGGCGGCGCCACGTACGCGGTGGCCGGGATCGAGGGATCGCCGGGCGCCGGAGGGGGGACGGGATGAGCGAGTCGCGGGTGCCGATCCTGATGTACCACGCGGTGTCCAGCGCGCCGAACGACGCCACCCGGGAGCTGTCGGTGGCTCCGGAGGCGTTCGCGGAGCAGATGGCCCTGATCGGCGACCTGGGCCTCACGCCGGTGCGTACGGCGCAGCTCGCCGAGCACTGGCGCTCCGGGAAACCGCTGCCCGAGCGGCCGGTGCTGATCACCTTCGACGACGGCTACGCGGGCGTGCACCGGCACGCCCTGCCCGTGCTGCGCGCCCACGGCTTCACGGCCACGGTGTTCGTCTCCACGGGCTGGCTGAAGGGCCCGCACGACATGGGCGGCGGCCTGGACACCATGCTGGACTGGGAGCAGGTACGCGAACTGGCGTCCGCCGGCGTCGAGATCGGCGGTCACAGCCACACCCACCCGCAACTGGACCAGCTCCCGGACGACCGGCTCCGCTCGGAGCTGATCCTCTGCAAGGAGATCGTCTCGGACCACCTGGGCACCGCCCCGGCCTCGTTCGCCTACCCGTACGGCTACTCCAGCCGCCGGGTGCGTGAGGCGGTGCGGGAGACCGGGTACGCCCAGGCGCTCGCCGTCAACAACGGCCTCGCCCGGCGCCGGCAGGGGCCGTACGCGCTCACCCGGCTCACCGTGCGCCGCGCCACCGGCATCGAGGAGTTCGGCCGGCTGGTCGAAGGCCGTGCCGTCGCCCGTACGTTCGCCAGGGACCGCGCCCTGACCAAGGGGTACGCCGTGGTCCGCAGAGCCCGTCAGGTCCGCCGGAAGGCCATCCGTACCCGTGTCTGACACGACGACCACGACCGAGCCCGCCTCGACCGACGCGCCGGCGCCCGGGCGGCCGGGGCGCCGCCTTCGCCTGCCCGGTCTGGGCAGGTCCTCCGGCGGCAGCCAGCTGTTCCGCAACGCCTACGCCCTGATGATCAACACCGGTGTCTCGGCGGTGCTGGGACTGGGCTTCTGGCTGGCCGCCGCCCGCTACTACTCCGAGTCCGCGGTCGGCCAGGGGTCGGCCGCGATCGCCGCGATGAAGTTCCTCGCCGGGCTGACGGCGGTGACGCTGACCGGGGCGCTGGCCCGGTTCATCCCGGTGGCCGGGCGGTCGACGGGCCGTCTGATCCTCCGTACGTACGCCGGAAGCTGTGTGGTGGTGGCGCTGGCCGCCGGGGTCTTCCTGCTGACGCTGGACCTGTGGGGGCCGTCGTACCGGTTCCTGCACGGGCCGCTGAACGGGCTGTTCTTCGTCGTCGCCGTCATCGCCTGGAACCTGCTCACCCTCCAGGACGGGGTGCTGACCGGACTGCGCAGCGCGGTGTGGGTGCCCGTCGGCAACACCGTGTTCTCGGCGGTGAAGCTGGGGCTGCTGGTGGCGTTCGCGGTGGCGATCCCGACCGCCGGCGTCTTCCTGTCGTGGGTGGCGGCGATCGCGGTGTCGGTGCTGCCGCTGGGCTGGCTGGTGTTCCGCCGACTGGTGCCCCGGCACATGGCGGCGACCGAGGACCACGCGCGGCCGCCGTCGCTGCGGGAGGTCGGCCGGTTCCTGGCCGGGGACTACACCGGCTCGCTGTTCTCGCTCGCCGTCGTCTACCTCATCCCGGTGATCGTGGCGGCGCGGGTCTCCGCCGAAGACAACGCGTACTTCTACATCACCGCCACCATCGGCGGCACCGTCAACCTGCTCGCCATCAACATGGGCGCCTCCCTGACCGTGGAGGGCTCGCACGCCCCGGGGCGGCTGGCCGCCGACACCCGGGCGGCGCTGACCCGCATGGCCCGCATCATGCTGCCGGTCTCGGCGGTCCTGTTCTTCGGGGCGCCCTGGATCCTGGGCGTCTTCGGCGCGGGCTACGCGGACGCGGCCACCCCGCTGCTGCGCTGGTTCGCGGTGGGCGGGCTGCTGCGGGTCGTCATGGAGACGTACTTCGCGGTCCTGCGGGCGCAGAGCCGGACGGCCGGACTGGCGTGGCTGCAGGGGCTGTTGTGTGCCCTGGTGCTCGGGCTGACGCTGCTCCTGCTGCCCCGGATGGGCCTGACGGGCGCCGGGGTCGCCGAGATCGCCGCGCTCTCGGTGATCGTGGCGATCGCCGCGCCCCGGCTGTACCGGACGGTGCGGGGCTCCGGGGCGGACGTGCCCGAGGACGCGGCCCCCGACGGGGACCTGGCCGACCTGGGGACCCGGGAGGCGTCCGCCGGGGCGCGCAAACGCGGGCCCGGCTGGGCGCTGGACAGCGACACCCTCGCGCTGGGCATCCACGTCGACTTCGACCATCTGGAACGCCGGCCCGACGTCCGGCCCGGACCGGGCACCCCGCCCACGGGCACTCCGCGCGTGCGCCCGGAGCACCGGCCCGCCTGGGCCCGCGCCGCGGAGGCCGGGCTGCCGGTGGAGTCGGGGCGCGAGCCGGGCTCGGAGGCGTCGGCGGGTCCCGCCGAGGTGGACGCGCCGTTCGAGGACGCGTTCGACGCGGGCAAGGGCGAGGTGACCGCCGCCGTGGAGGAACCCGACGAGACCGCCGCGCCGCCGGAACCCGGAGCGGCACCGGAGCCGCCCGGTCCGGGGGAGCCGCAGCGGCGGTGGGGCGCGCCCGCGGGCGGCCGGCGCGAGCGGCTGCTGCCGACCCGGGTCGGCGTCGTGCTGGGCTGCCTGCTGGTCGCGGCGCTCCTGCTGTACTGGGTGCCCGCGCTGCGGCTCGGCGAGAGCGACCTGGACCGCATGGGCGGGCTCGGGCTGATCTCGGTGCTGCCGCCGCCGACGCTGCTGGGGGCGGCCCTGCTGGCCGTCGTGTTCGCCTCGCTGCTGTGGCTGAACCGCGAGCACCGGGCCCTGCTGCTGGTCACCCTGCTGGCGACGGTGGTGTCGCTGCACGCCCTGCCCGCGCTGATCGAGACCGAGCCGCGGTTCGCGACGGCCTGGCAGCACCTGGGCTTCCTCGACTACATCGACCGCACCGGCTCCGCCGTCCCGGATCTGGACGCGCGCTGGAGCTGGCCGGGATTCTTCGCGGTGGCCGCGTTCACCGCGCGGGCCTGCGGGGTCGACGATCTGACCGAGGTGGTCCGCTGGTGGCCGACGGCCGTCCAACTGCTGTACCTGGTCCCGATGTTCCTGCTGGTGCGCCATATGCGGGCGAGCTGGCGGGCGAAGTGGACCGGTGTCTGGGTCTTCGTCCTCGCCGGCTGGGTGGGCCAGGACTACTTCTCCCCGCAGGGCTTCACCTATCTGCTGTACCTGGTCTTCGCGGCGGTCCTGCTGGTCTGGTTCCGCGCGCCGCGCGTGATCTGGACGCGGCGCCGGCCCGGCGAGCTGGAGGTGGAACCGGCGAACCGGCGGCAGCGGGCCGTGCTGCTGGCGGTCGTGATGGGGCTGTTCGCGGCCAGTGTCCCGGCCCACCAGCTGACGCCGTTCGTGATGCTGGGCGTGGTGACGGCGCTGGTGCTTCTCGGCCGGTGCGAACTGCGCGGCCTGCCCGTCCTGTTCGGCGTGATGGTGACCGCCTGGATCGGCTTCCTGGCCGAGCCGTACTGGTCGGGGCACTTCGACGAACTGTTCGGCGGGGTCGGCGGGGTCGGCGGCAACGTCACCTCCTCCGTCTCCGGCAGGATCGAGGGCGGCAGTTCGACCCACCGGCTCGTGCTGTACGTCCGTGTCCTGCTGGCCGGCGGGGTGATGGCGTTCGCCTGCTGGGGCTGGTGGCGCCGGCGCTTCCACCACTACCGGGAGCGCTCGCTGCTCATCCTGACCTTCGTGCCGTTCCTCGGCTTCGGCATGCAGTCGTACGGCGGTGAGATGGCGCTGCGGGTCTTCATGTTCGCCCTGCCCGGGGCGGCCCTGCTCACGGGGCTGGCCCTGTTCCCGCGGACCGGCGTCACCGCCGAGGAGCGTGAGCGGGACCGGGTGAGTCTCGCCCCGCTGGCCGCGCTCATGGCGGGGCTGGTGCTCATGGGCGGCTTCCTGGTGGCCCGGTGGGGCAACGAGCCGTTCGAGCGGGTGCGGCCGGGCGAGGTCGCCGCCATGGAGTACGTGTACGCCCATGACGATCCGAGTCTGCGTCTGCTGTGGCTGAGCAGCGATCCGGTCGAGGACGTGACGCCCGCGATGCCGTGGGGCGCCCGGGACATGGAGAAGGTCTCCTATCTGCCGACGCAGGCGCCGGCCGACCCGGTCCTGGTGTCGGGCCTGGTGAAGGCGCTGAAGGACGCGGGCCCGAACTCGTATCTGATGGTCAACCGCGGTCAGGTCACCTTCCTGCGGCTGGACGTGGGCTACTCGCCGACGTGGGAGACCCGGCTGCTGCGGAACCTGGACCGGCGGCCGGAGCTGAAGCGGGTCTTCGCCAACGCGGACGTGACGATGTACGCGCTGCGCGAGCAGCCGGCGGGCGCGGTGCCGAAGGCCGATCCGGGTCCGGTCGGGCCGCAGGTGACATGGACGCCGTGGTCGGTGGTCGGCGGTCTCGCGGCCGTCGCGCTGATCCTGCTGCTGGCGGCCCGGGAGATCGTGCGGGTGGCGACCGCGCCGAGCGTGCGGCAGCTGAGCCGGCTGCAGAGCAGTTTCTGGTTCTCGCTGCCGCTGCTGGCGGTGCTGCTGGCCTCGCTGGTGCAGCGGTTCCTGACGATCAAGTGACGGGTGCCGGGTGGCTCAGCGCTCGAGCCACTCGACCTGGTAGGCGTGCAGGGTGACCTTCCTGCCGTCGACCCGGGCGCTGATCTGCCGGTCGCGGGTGTTGACGACCAGCATCGTCTCGCCGGTGGCCAGCACCCGCACGCCCGCCCCGTCCACGGGCACCCGCTCGAACCGGGTGCCCGGCCCGAACTCCTCGCCGAACCGGGAGAGCAGTCCGTACATGGGCAGTTCGGCGCCGCCGCGTGTGGCCCCGGTGGGGGTCCACAGACAGCCCGCGCAGGCGGTGCCCTTCTCGTTCTCCGGGTTCCAGTAGAACGCGGAGGTGGTGCCGCCCTCGGCCAGCGCGATCAGCCCGGTGGCGTGGACGGCGACCCGGCGGGCCTCGGACCAGCCCTCGCGTTCGTCGTCGCCGTCGGCCGGCTCGACGTAGTACTCGGCCCACCACAGCGGCAGGTCACCGGTCTGCTCGCGCACCCACCGGCTGACGTCGGTGAACTTGGCGGTGGCCGCGAACTCGTCGGGCAGCAGTTCGTCGTCGCGGGTGTAGCTGGAGCCGTCCACGACGACGAAGTCGGCTCCGGCCTTGTGCTCGTTCCAGTACCGGAAGGCGTCGACGGTCCGCTGGTCGAGGGCGCCCCACGGGCCCCTGAGGGCTTGGGACGCCTCGTGCGCGCGGGGGTCGACGCTGTCCATCACCAGGTAGGGGCCGCCCACCATGATGTCCCGGTCGACCTTCTTCAGCGCCCGGTAGACCAGGTTGTAGAGCTTCGTGTAGCCCTCGTGGTCCCAGCGGGCCTCGGCGTCGTTCCAGAACCCCTTGAACTCGTTCCAGACGACGAAGTGCCGTACGTCCGGGTAGCGTCTGGCGACCGTCACGGCCAGCGCCGCGTAGTCGTCGTAGTGCTCGGGCTCGGGCGCGCTCTCCAGGGCCGCCTGGCTCCAGTCGGTCGCGTCGACGCCGGGCTCGCCGCCCTTCATCCAGTCCGGCGCGCAGCACAGGGTGACGACCGGGGTGCCGCCGGAGGCGCGCACGAAGTCGATACGACGGTCCATCGCCTCGAAGTCGTAACGCCCGCGCACGGGCTCGGGGTTGTCGGCGCCCCAGCCCATGATGTGCTGGATCTGCGGCAGTCCCCCGTCGTCGGCGATCCGGCGCTCGACGCGTGCGACGGCGGCCGGGGCTCCCTCGTCGGCGCTGTGCTGGGTGTGCGTGAACCCCCAGCCGACCTCGGGGTCGCGCGCGTGCGGCGCGGCCGTCGGGGTGCCGTGCACCTTGTCGCCGTCGCGTGTGGTGCCGTCGGCGTCCACGCCGTTGCCGGGAAGTGTGCTCAGGAGGGTCACGATCAGGGCCAGAGCCGCCGCGCCCACCCCGAGCAGCGCGGTGAACCGCCACCGCCGTGCCTCCGAATTCCACCCATGACGTCCCATCAAGGACAACGGTAACGGGGGTGTCGGCCGCCTGGGCAGGTTTCCGCGGCACAGGGTGCCCCAACGGCACGGGACGGGGACGCGACGGGGAAACGGCGTGCACGGCGACCCGCTGTGACGGATCATGGCCGCATGTCTGCGAACCCACACGACGCTCTGCCGATCAGGCTCAACGTCGACGACAGCGACTCGCCGTCCGACGTCGTCGACGCGCTGTTCCTCGGCCGCTTCGCGACGGGCGAGCAGCCGTACGCGCACGCGGCGAACATCGACCGCGTCCGGTCCGGGGCGACCCTGCTGCCGCCGGGCGCGCGGGTGCTGCGCGCGGCCCGCGACGACGACCGCAGCGCGACGCTGGCGGAGGGCGACGGCTGGACGCTGCTCGTCTCCCGCTGGAACCGCGGCGCCGACGTCACCGTGACCGCCACCAGCGAGGACCTGGCGGCGCGCGTCCTGAGCGAGGCGACGGACGGCGCGGCGGACGAACCGGAACCGCAGCCGGAGAACGTGACCATGGGCTTCTGGTACGTCTCCCCGCGGCGCGGCCCGCACCGCACGACCCGGCAGATCTCCGCCGGTACCTGGGAGGAGGTGCGGGCCAACTACACGGCACCGGTGGCGGACGCGATGGACCGGCTGATGAAGACGACGCCGGAGGACATCGCGGGCCGTCTCCTGCTGCTGCACGGCCCGCCCGGCACCGGCAAGACGTCGGCGCTGCGGACCCTGGCCCGCTCGTGGCGCGACTGGTGCCAGGTGGACTGCGTACTGGACCCCGAGCGCCTGTTCGGCGACGTCGGGTACCTGATGGACATCGCGATCGGCGAGGACGACTCCACGGGCAAGGGCCGCTGGCGGCTGCTGCTCCTGGAGGACTGCGACGAACTGATCCGGGGCGAGGCGAAGCACACCGCGGGCCAGGCCCTGTCGCGGCTGCTGAACCTCACGGACGGCCTGCTGGGCCAGGGCCGCAACGTCCTGGTCGGCGTCACCACCAACGAGGACCTGGAGCGGCTGCATCCGGCCGTGGTCCGCCCGGGCCGCTGTCTGGCCCGGATCGAGGTGGGGCCGCTGACCCGTCCGGAGGCGATCGGCTGGCTCGGCACGGACGAGGGCGTGGGCCGTGAGGGCGCCACCCTGGCGGAGCTGTACGCGCTGAAGCGGGGCACCTCGCCGACGTCGCTCCCGGACCCGCGGGACGGCGCCGACGCGGGCCTGTACCTGTGACGGCGTTCCCGCCCCCGGCCACCCCGGATGCTTTGATGGACGCATGACCCTGTTCGTCGGCACCTCGGGGTGGCAGTACCGGGACTGGCGGGACGTCCTGTACCCGGCGGACGTGCCCATGCGGCGGTGGCTGGAGGAGTACACGGCCCGGTTCGCCACGGTCGAGCTCAACAACGCCTTCTACCGGCTGCCGTCGCGCGAGAACTTCGAGGCCTGGCGCGAGCGGGTGCCGGACGACTTCGTGTTCGCGGTGAAGGCGAGCCGCTATCTGACCCACATCAAGCGGCTGAAGGAGCCCGAGGAGCCGGTGCGCCGGCTGATGACCCACGCCGAGGGCCTCGGCGACCGGCTGGGCCCGGTCCTCCTGCAGTTGCCGCCGACCCTGCGCGCGGACGCCGGGCTGCTGGACGCCTGCCTGGCGTGCTTCCCGTCCGGCGTCCGGGTCGCCGTCGAGCCCCGGCACGACAGCTGGTGGACGTCCGGCACGCGGGACGTCCTGGAGGCCCGGGGCGCCGCCCTGTGCTGGGCCGACGTGGGGTCGCGCCCGGTGACCCCGCTGTGGCGCACCGCGGGTTGGGGGTACGTCCGCTTCCACGTGGGCCGCGCCCGGCGCTGGCCGCACTACGGCCGGCAGGCGCTGGACACCTGGGTGCGGCGCATCGCCGGCACCTGGTCCGCCGGCGAGGACGTGTACGCGTACTTCAACAACGACCCGACGGGCGCGGCGGTCGAGGACGCCATGGCGTTCGCCCGGGCGGCGCGCAGGGCGGGCCGGGAGCCGACCCGTACGCCGGAGCGCCTGCTGGGCCCGGCGCGGGACGCGGCTCAGTCCTCGTAGGCCGCCCGCAGCGCGTCCCGTACGGCCTCCAGCGCCGCGTCCTCGTCCAGGCCGAGCCTGCGGACCCGCTCGGCGTAGACCTGGGCGGCCGATGCCGCCTCCCGTTCCGCGGCCGATCCGGCGGCGGCCACGAACGTGCCGTTGCGTCCCCGTGTCTCGATCACCCCGTCGTTCTCCAGCGCCCGGTACGCCTTGGCGACGGTGTTGGCGGCCAGCCCCAGCGACTGGGCGAGCCCGCGCACGGTCGGCAGCCGGTAGCCCACCGGCAGTACCCCCGACCGTGCCTGCTCGGAGATCTGCGTCCGCACCTGTTCGTACGGCGCGACGGCACTGTCGTCGATGTGGATCTTCAAGGTCACAGGCCGATTGTCCCGTACCCGCCGGAAAATGGGAGGCACCGCCGGCAGGTCCCCGATTAGCGTGCGCGCCATGACCGTGATCGTGCGCGACCTCCGCATCGAAGACCCCGACGACGTCGAGCGGTTCGTCCACTGCCGCCACCTCGGTCTTCCGTACATCCTGTGGAACGAGGACGCGGTGCGCCACCGCCAGGCGCATACGCACCCCGGCGCCCACTACCGCTCCCTGGTGGCGGAGGAGGACGGCGAGACGATCGGCACGGCCCAGCTCGGACTGGCGTACGACAGCCCGGAGCCGGGCCAGGGCTACCTCAACGTCTATGTGCGGCCGGACCGCACGGGGCGCGGCGCGGGCAGGCTGCTGGTGCGGGCCGCCGAGGAGCATCTGGCGGCGCGGGGCGCGACCAGGCTGTTCTCATGGGTCCTGGACGAGCCGGAGCATCGGGCGTTCGCCGAGCGCCGCGGCTACCGGCCCAGCCGTTCCTCGCACTTCCTGCGCCTGGACCTGGCCGGCGGGGCACTGCCCCCGCTCCAGGACCCGCCGCCCGGCGTGGAACTGCGCACGGCCGCCGACTTCGCGGACGACCCCCGCCCGCTGTTCCTCCTGGACGCCGAGGTGACGTCGGACGAACCCGGCGATGTGCGGGCCGAGTTCGCCGACTACGAGGTCTGGCTGCGCGAGACCTGGCGGCACCCCCTCCTCGACCCCGACCTCACCTCGGTCGCGGTGGTCGACGGCCGCCCCGTCGCCTTCAGCGCCGCCCACACGGACCGCGCCGGCCGCTACGCGACGGCCATGACCGGGACCGCGCGCGCCTTCCGCGGGCGGGGCCTGGCCAAGCTCGCCAAGAACCACTCCCTGCACCGCGCCCGCGCCGCGGGGTACGGGGAGGCGCTGACCGGCAACGACAGCGACAACGCACCCATGCTGGCGGTCAACCGCTGGTTCGGGTACGAGATCTGCGCGACGGAGGTGCGGCATGTCCGCGAACTCGGCTGACCGGCCCGGCCGGCTGGACGTGGTGCTCGTCAAGGGCGGGCGTACGAAGATCCGTTACGCGGCGGAGTTGCTGGACGACGACGGCGTCCGTATCGCCGTCCGCGCCCCGTGGGCGGGCTCCGGGGTCCGCGACTTCGGCTTCGTGCGCTTCGAGCCGGGCGACGTCTTCACCGAGTACTACTGGCGCGACCGCTGGTACTCGGTGAAGGAGGTCCGGGCCGCGTCGGGCGCCCGCAAGGGCTGGTACTGCGACGTCACCCGTCCGGCCACGCGGTCCGGCGGCGAGCTGGTGGTGGAGGACCTCGACCTGGACCTGTGGTGCTCGGCCGACGGGGCGGAGGTGCGCCGGCTCGACGAGGACGAGTTCGCCGAGAGCGGTCTGACCGAGGCGGACCCCGAGGCCGCCGCCGCGGCGGTCGCCGCCCTGGACGCGCTGGAGGCGCGCGCGAGGGGCGAGGGCGGCCTGGAGTCGCTGCTCGGCTAGGGCCTTTCGTTTGGATCAACCCGGCTGTGGCCGACGGGTCTGGCACGCGCATCTGCGGCGTTGTCGTCACCCGCTGCCGGCTACGGCACGGCGACGACCGCGTACCGCTCGTCGGTCACGGTCCTCCCCCACAGCCGGGCGTCGTCCGACAGATGCTCCACGCGGGCGTCCCCGGCGAGGGGGGCGAGCAGGCCGGTGAGCCGGTCCGCCGGTATGCCGACCGGGCTGACCGTGCCCCACACCCCTTCCACGAGCACCAGCCGCCCTCCGGGCCGCAGCAGGCCCGCCCAGTGCCGCAGCACGCGCGCGGGATTCGCCAGCGTCCACAGGACGTGCCGGACGAGCACGGCGTCGAAGCGGTCCTCGCCGACCGGTGGCGCCGCCGCGTCACCGACGAGGAACACGGCGTCACGTCCGGCGAGCTTGGCGCGGGCGCGCTCCACCATCGCCGGGGACAGGTCGACGCCCGTCACCCGGTGTCCTTGCTCGGCCGCGAGCAGCGAGAGGCTGCCGGTGCCGCAGCCGACGTCGAGGACGTCGCCGGGACGGTCGGGCAGCCAGGAGCGCAGCCGGTCCGCCCACGCCTGCCGCACCTCGGGGTCGCGCAGGCCGTGGTCGGGCTCGTCGTCGAAGGCGGGCGCGGCCGCGTCCCAGTCCGTGTACGCGCTGCTGAGTGGCTGTTCACCGTTGGTCATGGACCCAGCGTGACACCCGCCACTGACAGCGGGATTCGTGACGGCCGCCACTGACAGGACCTGCGGCGATGAGGAACTCTCCCCGGACCCGTCTACCTCCGCGCCGACGCGGAACACGGTAGGCACTGCACTGAAGGAGGCAGCCATGCACCGGACGACCGTGCAGAAGCCCCTGAAGAAGTCGGACGCCCGCAGGGTCCGCGAGGAGGCGGACCAGTCCCCGTCGGGACGGCCCGAGATCCGCAAGGACATCGCCCGCACCTGGTGGCCGGAAGGCTGAGACGCCAGGCCGTGAGCCGGACCCGACCGGATCAGCCGAGCCGCTTGCGGTAGTGCAGGCGATCGTAGGGACCGCTCACGCGCCGCTCGACGAGCTCGTAGCCGTACCTCGGGTAGATCTTCTGGTTCTCCCACATCAGCGCGTTGGTGAAGAGCCTGACCTCGGGCAGGCCGAGCGCACGCGCGTGCGTCTCCACGAACCGCAGCAGCCGTCCCCCGACGCCCTGCCCCTGGGCGTCGGGGTGCACGGCGACGGTGTCCAGGTACAGGTGGTCGGGGTACGCCTGGACGACGACCAGCCCGGTGACGGGCCGGCCCGTCACATACACCTTCCCCGCCGCCACGTTCGCCGCGTGGTCGGCCTCCATGGGCACGGGGACGACCCCGATGCGCTCGATGTACGGCGTGAACGCCGCATCGGTCACCGCCTTCACGGCCGGCACGTCGGCGGCCGTGGCCGGCCGGATCTGCTCGCTCGTCATGGGACGACGGTAGCTACCTGATCCCAGGCTGAGCGGTTCCTTAAGGCGACCCTAAAGATCGCCATCACCCCTCTCCGGCAGGCGATTTCGGCGTCCGTTCGGGCTAACTTCTGATCGCCCCCACGGGATTCACCCCCTGCACCAGGCCCCTGAGGAGATCCGCCATGCCCGCACGCCGCAAGGCCGCCGCCGTCGCCGCGCTCGGTCTGACGCCGCTCGCCCTGACCGCACTCGCCGCCGCGCCCGCCTCGGCGCACGGGTCGATGGGCGACCCGGTCAGCCGGGTCTCGCAGTGCTACGCGGAGGGCCCGGAGAGCCCGAAGTCCGCGGCGTGCAAGGCGGCCGTCGCGGCCGGCGGCACCCAGGCCCTGTACGACTGGAACGGCATCCGCATCGGTGACGCGGGCGGCCGGCACCAGGAGCTGATCCCGGACGGGAAGCTGTGCAGCGCGAACAACGAGGAGTTCAAGGGGCTGGACCTGGCCCGTGCGGACTGGCCGGCGACGAGCGTGAGCAGCGGGTCGTACACCTTCAAGTACCGGGTCACGGCCCCCCACAAGGGCACGTTCAAGGTGTACGTCACCAAGCCCGGCTACGACCCGTCGAAGCCGCTGGCCTGGGGTGACCTGGATCTGGCGAACCCGGTGGCGAGCGCCACCGACCCGGTGGCCGAGGGCGGCTTCTACACGTTCTCCGGCTCGCTGCCCGAGCGGTCGGGCAAGCAGGTGCTGTACGCGGTCTGGCAGCGCTCGGACAGCCCGGAGGCGTTCTACTCCTGCTCGGACGTCACCTTCGGCGGCAGCGGCGGGGGCACGGCGGGCGGCGGTTCCCCGGCGGCGCCCGAGGCGTCGGCGGCGCCGAGCGCGTCCGCGCCCTCCGAGGAGCAGATCGAGGCCGGTACGGAGAAGTCGACGGTCGAGCACGGCGGGCACGGGGACCAGGACGCCCGCACGTCTGCGGAGCCGGCCGCGGCCGAGGACACGCCGTCCGCCGCGGCGAACCGGCCGAAGGCCGCGAGTGCCGGGGAGAACCTTGCGGAGACGGGAGGGGACGCCTCCACCGGGTATCTGGCGGTGGGCGGGGCGGCGACGCTCGCGCTGGGTTCGGCGGTCCTGTTCGCGTCGGTGCGCCGGCGGGCGGCGGGGGGCGCCCGGCACGGCGGCTGATCCCTCGGGTTCCGGGGCCTGAACGGCGGCTCAGGCCGGTCAGGCCCCGGCGGTGTGTCCGCGGTCAGCCGCTAACTGATCGCGGACGCGCAGGTGGTGGGGGTGGCGTGGGCCGGGTCGAGCGCGTTGGCCACCTCGTGGAAGGCGATGCGGTCGGTCAGGCCCAGGAGGGCGTGTTCGGACAGGTCGATCGCGCACTTGTCCTGGATGAGGACGTTCGTCACGGAGGAGCCGGACAGGAACTGGGTGCGGTGCGGGGTGACCACCTCGTCGTACTTGGTGGCGATGACGGTGTAGCGCACGCCGGGGACGGTGTCACCGCCCGCGTTGAGCCGGTTCATGAAGTCGGACCCGGCGACCTGCTGGGCGAGGGCGGGGGTGGCGGCGTTCAGGAGGTCGCCGGCGCCGGGGAAGTACGGCAGCAGGTTGGCGAGCCCGGACAGGGTGGTGCCGTGGTTGTTGGGCGCGATGCCGACGAGGGCGTTCACCTTGGGTCCGCCACCGAGGAACTTGAGGTAGTAGCGGGGCATCATGCCGCCCTGGGAGTGGCCGACGAGGTCGGCCTCGGCGGCGCCGGTGGCCGCGAGCACCTTGTCGACGAAGGCCGACAGCTGTTCGGCGGACTTGTCGATGGGGCCGAGGGCGTGGAAGAACGGCACGCCGGGCAGCTGGCCGTAGTCGAGGGAGAAGACGCAGTAGCCCCGGTCGGTGAGGTAGGGGGCGAGGACCAGCCAGTTGTCGACGGAGTTGGCGAAGGTGCCGTGCACGAGGACGACGGGGTGGGGGTGGGCGGCGGAGGGCTTGCAGGAGTAGTCGTTCCAGCCGCTGCTGGGTGCTGCCGCCGTCGGGGCGGCCTGGGCGGTGGTGGCGGGGACGACGGCGACCGCGGCGGTCAGCAGCAGTGCGGTCAGCGGTCTGAGCGCTCGTTTCCAGGGCAGCATCGGGTGATCTCCTCGCGGCTCAGGGGGGAGGTGCGACGGCCTTACGCCCTGTGATCCGGATCACGAAGGATGCTGTTCACTCGTCAAGTTACGGGCGAGTAGCAGTGGTGGGAAGTTACGTGTCGGTAAAAACTTCCAGTGGTAACCAGGGGTTCTGATAATGGCCCTGACAGGCCGTCACCAACTGGGGCGAACCGGGCCGTGCGGGGCGATCCGCGTCAGCCCGTGCAGCAGGACCCGCAGGTCGGCTTCGCCCAGCTCCTCGGCCCAGGCCCCCACGACCTCCGCCGCCGCCGCCTCGGCGGCACGGGTGCAGGCCCACCCCCGCTCGGTGAGCACGACCAGCCGGGCGCGCGCGTCACCGGGGTGCGGACGGCGCTCGGCGTAGCCCTTGCGCACGATCTCGTCGACGAGCTGGCTCGCGGCCTGCTTGGTGACACCGAGATGGGTGGCGAGCTCGGTGACCGTGGCGCCGTCCGGGGCGAGCCGGGCGAACGCGAACCCGTGCGCGGGCCGCAGTCCCTCGAAGCCCCGGGCGACCACGCTGTCGTGAATGCGCCGGGTGAGGTCGCCGGCGGCGGCGAGCAGGGCGGCGGACAGGGCCATGGCGTCGGAGTTCTGCACGCGGGCATTGAAACACCCTTGACCTGTCGGTCAAGCAGCTTGACCATATAGTCAAGCTACTTGACCATTGTGAAGGAGTCCGTCATGCCCGTCGTCCGTCCGTCCGACGCCGTGGTGCACGAGATGCACGGCGCCCGTTTCGTCTCGTACGCCACCCCGCGCACCGGCAGCCGGGAGCTGTGCGCCTGGCGCGGTGAGGTGCCGGCCGGCACCCGCGCGCCCGCGCACACCGTCAGCAAGGAGGAGATCCTGCACGTCCTCGACGGCGAACTACGCGTCACCCTCGACGGGGAGACGACCCGCGTCACCGCGGGCGACACGCTCATCGTCACCGCCGGTGCCACTCTCACCGTCGAGAACCCGGGCGCGCGTCCCGCGATCACCTGGGTGACCACGCTCGTCGGCCTGGAGGCGGAACTCGCGGACGGGACGCGCATCGCGCCCCCGTGGGCCCGCTGAGGGTCAGGCGGCCAGCGCCCCCGGCAGCATCGCGCGCGCCCCGAACTTCGCCCGCACCCGGTCCGCGACCTCCTCGACGCGGCGCGCCTTCTCGTCCACCGGGTCGAAAGTGAGCTGGTACGAGGCCCGTTCGGCCGGGTCGAGACCCTCGGCGCGCAGCGCGACCGCCCGGACGCGGGCGCGCTCGAGGCCCAGGGCCTCGTACAGGCCGTAGGCGGTCCTGGTGAGCGCCACCGAGTGGGCCGTGGGTTCGGCCAGGGTGCGGCTGCGCGTGGTGGAAGGGGAGTCGGCGTGGCGCACGGTGAGGGTCAGGGTGCGGCAGACCTTGTCCAGGGCGCGCAGCCGGGCGCCCAGTTCCTCGGCGGCGGAGAGCAGTGCGCGGCGGTGCCGTCCGGGGTCCGGTTCGTCGCGGGTGAAAGGGCGTTCGGTGGCCAGCGAGCGGGACACGGCGTTCGGGACGACCCGGCCGCGGTCGATCCCGCTCGCCTTCTCGCGCAGTTCCCGGCCGGCCCGGGCGCCGATCAGCCGCTGAAGGGTGGGCAAGGGCGCGGCGGCGACCTGGCCGAGGGTGTCGAGCCCGTACGCGCCCAGGGTGCGGACGGTGGCCGGGTCGACGCCGGGCAGCGTCGCGACGGGCCGCTCGGCCAGGAACTCCGCGAGGGCGTCCGGTTCCCCGGGTGCCACGCCGGTCACGCCGGGCCGGGCGTCCCGCAGGGCCACGCGGGCCGGCATCGGTCCGGGGCCCGCGCCGATCGCGCAGTCGATCCCGAGGTGGGCGAGGGCCCGCACCCGGATCATCGACGCCAGTTCGACGGCGTCCCGCCCGAAGTACCGCTCGGCGCCGCGCAGATCGGCCAGCACCATGTCCGGGGGCAGCGCCTGGACGACGGGCGTGAAGTCCTCCAGCAGTCCGAGCAGTCCGAGCAGGGCCGTCTCGTCCCCGGTCGGCGGCTGGAAACGTACGCAGAGGATGGTCATCCCGCACTCCCCGGACTCTGGTGCCACAACTTCCGTCCACCCGCGGGCCCTTCGCCCGCGGGACGCAGATCGGCCCAGGGGTGCATCTCGTACCCCGTGGACATGCGGATCGTCCGCTGCCGCTCCATGCGGTCCTGGGCCGCGGAGCCGGCCGGCGCGGGCGCCCCCTCCGATCCGGCGAGGCGGCGGCGCGCCGCTCCCTCGCCGTCGGCGCCGGGGCCGCCCCCGGGGCCGCCGTCACCGGCCAGCCGGGCGGCGACGCCCTCCAGCCCCTCGCGCCGGCGCACCTCCAGCAGGTCCGCGAGGTTCCAGGCGGCGGAGCCCACGACGCTGAGGCTGCGCGGCCCGCGCCGCTGCACGACGCCCCGCACCAGCAGCAGCCAGGAGTGGAAGACGGTGTGGGCGCAGGCGTCGTGCGAGTCGTCGAAGAAGGCGAGGTCGACCAGGCCCGTCCCGTCGTCGAGCGTGCTGAAGATGACCCGCTTGCCGGACCGGATCGGCGGGGTCTGGGTGGCCGCCTTGGCGCCCGCGACCAGCACGGTCTCCCCGTGCCGCGCCTCCCGCAGCCGGCGCGCGCCGACCACGCCCAGCTCCTGGAGGAACTCCCGGTGGTCGTCCATCAGATTGCGCGAGGCGTCCATCGACAGCACTCCCAGCTCGGCGCTGAGGCGCTCCTCCGAGGTCAGGTCGGGCAGTCCGGCCGGGGCCGTCCGCCGGCCGCCGGCCAGCGGGAGCTGGTCCCCGCCGCCGCCCCGGGCGCCCCGGTGCAGTTCGGTCAGGTGCAGTTGCAGGTCCCGCCGGTTGGCACCGAACGCGTCCAGCGCGCCGACCTGGGCGAGCCGCTGGGCGAGCGGGCGGCTGGGGCGGGCCCGCTCCCAGAAGTCGAGCAGGGAGGCGTACGGCTGCCCGGCCGCGATCCGGGCCGCCTCGGCCTCGCTGATGCCGTGCACGTCGGAGAGGGCGAGCCGCAGCCCCCAGGTGCCGCCGGACTCCCCTGAATCAGACACCAGTTCGGTCCGATGGGTGACGCCCGAGACGTTCACGTCCAGCGGCAGGATCGGCACCCCGCGCCGCCTCGCGTCCGCCAGCAGCAGCCGCTTCGGGTACATCCCGGGATCGTGGGTGAGCAGCCCGGCGTAGAAGGCGGCCGGATGGTGGGCCTTCAGCCAGGCCGACTGGTAGGTCGGCACGGCGAAGGCGACCGCGTGCGCCTTGCAGAAGCCGTACGACCCGAACGCCTCGACGATCTCCCAGGTGCGCCCGATGGTCTCCGCGTCGTACCCCTTGGCGGCCGCGTGCTGGGCGAACCACACCCGGATCCGCCCCTGCGACTCCGGGTCGGAGAGCCCGCGCCGCACCCGGTCGGCCTCGTCCCGTCCGCAGCCGGTCATGAGGTGCACGATGTCGATGATCTGCTCGTGGAAGACGACGACCCCGTACGTGTCGCGCAGCGGTTCCGCCAGGTCAGGGTGCGGGTAGCGCACCGGCGCCCGCCCGTGCCGGGCCTCGATGAACGGCCGCACCATGTCGGCGGCGACCGGTCCGGGCCGGAAGAGCGAGATGTCCACGACCAGGTCGTGGAAGGTGGCTGGCTGGAGCCGTCCGACGAGGTCCCGCTGGCCCGGCGACTCGATCTGGAAGCAGCCGAGCGTCTCGGTGGACCGGATCAGCCCGTAGGTCGCCGGGTCGCCGTCCGGCACCCCGTCCAGGTCGATCCGCTCGCCCGTGGCCCGCTCCACCTCGGCGACCGCGTGCGCCATCGCCGACTGCATCCGCACCCCGAGCACGTCGAGCTTGAGCAGCCCGAGGTCCTCCACGTCCTCCTTGTCGAACTGCGACATGGGCAGGCTCTCGCCGCTGGTCGGCACGACGGGCGTCCGGGAGTGCAGGGAGGCGTCGGACAGGAGCACCCCGCACGGGTGCATGGCGATGCCGCGCGGCAGGGCGTCCAGCGCCTCCACCAGCTCCCACAGCCTGCCGTACCGCTCCCGCTCCCCGGCCAGCCGGCGCAGCTCGGGCAGTTCGTCCAGGGCCGCGCGGGCGTCCCGGGCCCGGATGTGCGGGAAGGACTTGGCGATGCGGTCGATGTCGGCCGGGTCCATGGACAGGGCCGCGCCCACGTCCCGGATCGCGTGCCGCACCCGGTAGGTCTCCGGCATCGAGACGGTCGCCACCCGCTCGCTCCCGAACCGGTCGATGATCGCGCGGTACACCTCCAGCCGCCGTGCGGACTCCACGTCGATGTCGATGTCCGGCAGCACCAGCCGCCGCTTGGACAGGAAGCGCTCCATCAGCAGCCCGTGCTCGACGGGGTCGGCGTGCGCGATGCCCAGCAGGTGGTTGACGAGCGAGCCCGCGCCGGACCCCCGGGCGGCCACCCGGATCCCCATGGCCCGTACGTCGTCGACGACCTGGGCCACCGTGAGGAAGTAGGAGGCGAACCCGTGGTGGGCGATGATGTCCAGCTCGTGGTGCATCCGCTCCCAGTACGCCCGCCGCCCGTCGTAGCCGCGCCGCACCATTCCGGCCACCGCCCGGGAGGCGAGCGCCCGCTGGGCGGTGCGCCGGCCGGCGCCGACGAGATACGGCTCGGGGAAGTGGACGGTGCCGATGCCGAGGTCGTCCTCGGGGTCGACGCGGCACTCGGCGGCGGTCGCCCCGGTCTGCTCCAGCAGCCGGCGCGCGGCGTCGCGCCGGAAGCCCGCCGCCTCCACGACCCGCTCGGCGACCCGCTCCATCTCCTCGGCGCCCTTGAGCCAGGCTTCCCCCGAGTCCCGTTCCCCGAGGGCGTCGACCGGCACGAGCCGGCGCGCGGCGTCCAGCACGTCGGCGACCGGTCCGAGGCCGGGGTCCGCGTACCGCACGGCGTTGCTCAGCACGGGCCGGACCCGCTGCTCGGCGGCGAAGCCCACGGTCCGGGCGGCGAGCCGCAGCGACCCCGGCCCGGTGCCCTGGCGCCCGTGCCACACGGCCTCCAGCCGCAGGGCGTCGCCGTAGGTCTCCCGCCAGGGCTCCAGCAGCCGGGCCGCCCGGTCGGGACGACCGGCGGCGAGCGCGCGGCCCACGTCGGACGCGGGTCCGAGCAGGACGGTCAGCCCGTCCCCCCGGTTGTCCGCCCGGGGCAGCAGGGGTGGGCCGTCGCCGCGGTGGGCGGCGGAGACGAGCCGGCACAGGTCGGCCCAGCCGTGGGCCCCGTCCCGGGCGAGGAAGGTCACCCGCTGCGCGGGTTCCTCGACGAACGCGCCGCCGCGCACCGGGGTCCGCCGGCGCCCCGCCGCCTCCCCGCGCGGCGCGGACTCCTCCACCGCCAGCTCGACGCCGTACAGCGGGCGCACCCCGGCCGCGGCGCAGGCCTTGGTGAAGCGGACGGCGCCGGAGAGCGAGTCGCGGTCGGTGAGGGCCAGGGCGTCCATGCCCCGCTCGGCGGCCCGCTCGGCCAGCCGCTCCGGATGAGAGGCGCCGTGCCGCAGGGAGAAGCCGGAGACGGTGTGCAGATGCGTGAAGCCCGACACACGCACCTCCCTCGCGGGCCCGAGATCGACCCTCGAACATCAGTTCCCTACTCCCTCACCATAGACCATCTCCGCGCCCTTTATCGAACACCCGTACGACACTCATTCGGCCCTCCCCCACCTGCGCGAAGACCGCCGCCCACGGAGCGTGGAGGCATGACGCAGCCCAGCCCCTTCCTCGCCGAGGTGAAGGAGGCCGTCACCCCCCGGGCCACCCTGCTCGTGGCCGGCGTACTCGCCCTCAGCCTGCTCTTCATCACCTCCTACGTCGGTGCCCTCCACGACCCGAAGCCCAGGGACGTCCCCGTCGGCGTCGTGGCACCCCCGGCGGTCGCCGGGCAGACGGTGGACCGGCTGGCCGGGCTGCCCGGCAGTCCCCTGGACCCCCGCGCGCTCCCCGACGCGGGGACCGCCCGCGCCCAGATCCTGAACCGCGACCTCTACGGCGCCCTGGTGATCGACCCGGCCGGCACCCGGGACACCCTCCTGGTCGCCAGCGGCGGCGGAAGGGTCCTGGCCCTCGCGCTGGAGACCCTCTTCACCGATCTGGAGCGACCACAGGACCGCACCCTGCGCACCGTCGACGTGGTCCCGGCCGACCCGCAGGACGCCAACGGGCTCACGCCCTTCTATCTGACCGTGGGCTGGTGCGTGGGCGGCTACCTGTGCGCGTCGATCATGGCGATCAGCTCCGGCTCCCGCCGCCCCACCCCGCGGCGCACCCTGATCCGCCTCTTCGCGATGGCCGTCGTCGCCGTCGTCGCGGGGCTCGGCGGCACCCTGATCGTCGGGCCGATCCTCGGGGCGCTCCCGGGCAGCATCCCCGCCCTGTGGGGCCTGGGCACCCTGACCGTCTTCGCGGTCGGCGCGGCCACCCTCGCCTTCCAGTCCCTCTTCGGCCTGGCCGGCATCGGCCTGGCCATCCTGATCATGGTGATCCTCGGCAACCCGAGCGCGGGCGGCGCCCTGCCGCCCCCGCTGCTCCCCCCGTTCTGGAAGGACATCGGCCCCGCCCTGCCCCCGGGCGCGGGCACCTGGGCGGCCCGCTCGATCGCCTACTTCAGGGGCAACGACTCCACGGGCTCCCTGCTGGTGCTGTCGGCGTGGGCGGTCGGCGGCGTGGCCGTCGCGCTCCTGACGGCGACAGTGCGGGGCAGAGACAGAGGCAAGGGCGGGGGCAGGGACCAGGACCGGACCGAGACCGCGGCCGTCCCGTGAGGGGACGGCGACGAGCCCCGCCCCCCCGACAGCGGGGGCGGGGCTCTCGTGAAAAGGCGTCAGCCGATCTCGGTACCCGTGGCGGACAGCGCCTCGGTCACCGGCTGGAAGAAGGTCTCGCCGCCGGAGGTGCAGTCACCGCTGCCACCGGAGGTGAGGCCGACCGCCTTGTCGCCGGAGAACAGTGAGCCGCCGCTGTCGCCGGGCTCGGCGCAGACGTCGGTCTGGATCAGCCCGTTGACGATGTCGCCGTTGCCGTAGTTCACGGTGGCGTCCAGGCCGGTCACCTTGCCCTCGTGCACCTGGGTGGTCGAACCGCTCCGGGTGACCGCCATGCCCACGGTGGCCTCGGCGGCACCGCTGATGGCCTGCGAGGAGCCGTTGTATAGGTTGACCTCGCTCGGGTGGTCGACGCCGGCGGTGTACTCGACCAGGCCGTAGTCGTCGTCCGGGAAGCTCGAGTCCGCGTTGGTGCCGATCTGCCGGCCGCTGGAGTCGGACCAGGTCGAGATGGACTCGGTGCAGTGCCCGGCCGTCAGGAAGAACGGCTCGCCGCCCTTGACGACGTTGAAGCCGAGCGAGCACCGCCCGCCGCCGCCGGTGATCGCGTCACCGCCCGCGACGAAGGGCTTGAACTCCCCCTTCGACCGCTTCAGTTCGACCGTGGCGCCCAGCCCGTCGGCCACCTCGGTGAGCTTGGCCCACTCGGCCTTGGAGACCGTGCGGTCGGCGGTGACCACGACCTTGTTGGCGGTCGGGTCCGTCACCCAGGCGGTGCCCGGGATGGTGGCGTCCTTCCGCAGCGTGGTGCGGGCGCTTCTGAGCTCGGCCAGCGAGTTCCGGACGACCCGCGCCTCGGCGCCGGCCGCCTCGACGGCGTCGGCGGCGTCCTCGTCGAGGACGTTCACCACGAGGCTCCTGGCCTCGGCGTCGTAGTAGGTGCCCGCGGTGTCGGTGCCGAGGTCCTTCACGAGGGTCGAGGCGAGCTTTCCGGCCGCGCCGGCCGACAGGGTCTTGGGCGCGGACGCCTCTGGCGTCTCACTCGCGTTCGCAGACTGCAAGGTCACTCCCGCGGCGACCAGTGCGGCGATGCCCGCACCTGCCACGGCGACCCGGCGCCTGGATATGCGTCGGTGCTTCAACTCACGTCCTCCTGTGGGGGGTCGGTCCGGGAGGTTGTGGGGACCTCGTCGGACCGGAAGGCGTACGGCGAAGGGGACGACTCACAACAAAAGCCACACCCGCGCCGGTTGAACACGCCTCACTATTCCTATGTTCGACAGGAGCACACAAGGTCGACTTCAGGACGCGCACAGAACACACACGCACACACCCCCCACTCTTGACCATGCACAGTCACGCCTGCCGCCTTCGCTCAGCAAACACCGCGAGCGAGCGAGGCATCAGCAGCGGGTGAGGTCTACTCCTGTCTTGAAATCGCCCCTGGAGTGCCGGACATCGACGGCCCCGGAAAAGCCCGGACGCACAACGACGAGCCCCCGCACGCGATCGCGTGCGGGGGCTCTGCCCGATGCCGTGCGGACCTCACCTGTGCCGTGCCGGCACGACGGTCAGTAGACGCTGACGCCGTAGGCGGACAGGGCCTCGGTGACCGGCTGGAAGAAGGTCGTGCCGCCGGAGCTGCAGTTGCCGCTGCCACCGGAGGTCAGACCGTAGGCCGTGCCGTTGCTGCCGTAGAGCGAACCGCCGGAGTCGCCGGGCTCGGCGCAGACCGTGGTCTGGATCAGGCCGGAGACGACGTCGCCGCCACCGTAGTTGACGGTCGCGTTGAGAGCGGTGACCTGGCCGCTGTGCGTACCGGTGGTCGAGCCGTCCCGGATGACCGTCGTGCCCACGCTCGGCGTGGCGGCGCGGGTGATGTCCACGCCGTTGGCGGTGCCGGGCCGGCTGACGGAGCCGGTGTAGCGCACGATGCCGTAGTCGTTGCCCGGGAAGCTGGAACCGGCGGTGGAGCCGATGACCGTGGTGCGCCCGGAGTTGGAGTACCAGGTCCCCGCGCCGTCGGTGCAGTGGCCGGCGGTCAGGAAGTACTGGTTGCCGCTGCTGTCCTGGACGTTGAAGCCGAGCGAGCAGCGCCAGCTGCTCGCGTAGATGGCGTCACCGCCCTGGATGAACTTCTGGAACGTGCCGGGGGTGCGCTTGATCGTGAGCGCGTCGGCGTCGGACCCGGCCTGCTTCTTGATCTTCGCTATCTCCGCCTGGGAGACCGTGCTGTCGACGGTCACCGTGACGCGGTTGGTCTTGCTGTCGACGGCCCAGGCGGTGCCCGGGACGTCGGCCTTCAGCACGGAGCCGCTGACGCTCTTGAGCTGGGCGGCGCTGAAGGTGGTGGGGGTTTCCGCGGCGGTCGCGTTGGGGATCGCGAAGGCCGCCGCAGCGACGAGTCCGGAGGACACGGCGATCAGCCGGGTCCGTCTGGTGATGCCGCTGCGGGGGGTGGTGCGCTTGATCCTCACGTTTCGTTCCCTCCAAGGGAAGTCGGGGGGCCCGCGTGGGGTCGGGGCCCGTGAGGCGCAGGCAGGGGGCCGAGCGTCCGGATTCCGAACATGCCGTGCCCCTGACAAGCGCTGAGGGGAGTATTCGGCCGAACGACCGGTCGGCACAAGGGTGCCTTTCGGCCGTCAACATTTGAACTATGTGTACGTGTTGGTCGAGGCTGTCCGCATCGGCGCCGGTCAGAGCAGGTTGCGCGCCCCCTCGCCCGGCGCGCCCCCGACGGCCCGGGAGAGAGCGCAGAGGTGCCCGTCGCCCGCACAAGAGGGGCGCGGGCCATGGCCACAGCGGGACGCCGGCCGGTGTCCGTCGCCGGAATCCGGCACACGGCGTACGCGCCCCGGGGCTTCGCGCGCCACGCGCCCCGACGCGCATCGACCCGCCCGACCCCCGCCCCCGCGCACGCCTCCGCCCTTCGCCGAGTGGCCGGAATTAGCCCCTCCGAATAGCGCCGCCGACCTCCCGCAATCCGGACAGCGCCCTCCCCGCGTTGCGGCGAACGGTTCTAGCAGCCGTCGCACGGGCAGCAGCAGTCGCACCCGTCGCAGTCGCAGTCACGGCAGCAGCCTTCGCGCTTCTTCCGGGACCAGGGGCCCTCGTACTCCTCCGCGCAGCACAGCTTGCAGGTGCAGCACAGCAGCCAGAACATCCCGCAGCCGGCCCAGAATCCGCGCCGTCCCTTCGGGGGCTGCGGTGCCGGGCCACCGCCGAAGCCGCCGAAGCCACCACCACCCCCACCGGGCGCTCCCCCGCCGCCGGCGAAGGGGTTGCCCCCGGCGTACGGATTCCCGCCACCGGCGTACGGGTTCTGCTGCGCGCCGTGAGGTCCCTGCTGCGGCGGCTGCCCGTACGGGCCCGGCTGATGGGAGGAGCAGACCGGCGTCGTACCGAACGCCCGGTCCACGGAGCGCCGCAGTTCGTGCACGAGCAGCAGATGCGCGAGCCCGGGCTCGGTGAACTCCACCTCGCGCAGCGCCAGCCGTACGCCCTGCACGGCGTCGTCGGCGAGCCGCCGCGCCTCCGCGAGCGAGGTCCCGGTCGCGGTCAGCGGGTTCCACGCACCGGCCTCGGCGTCGGCGGCCAGGTCCTCCACCGCGTCCAGGAGGTGCGCAAGCCGCCCGAAGAGCCGGCCGGCCTCGGCCAGCGGCCCGGCGTTGCCCGGCCGCCCGGCGAGGACGGCGGTGTGCGCGAAGGCGGCGGCGGTCGCGGTCTCCGTCGGCTCGGTGACGGTGAGGATCGGTGTGCCGGGTCCGGCGAGTGTCTCGATGCCGAGCTGCCGGTCGACGGCGTCCACAAGGACGGCCGTGTCGAAGCCGACGGCCGAGCCGGAGCGCAGACCCGCCGCACCCCAGCCGGCGGCCACCCGCCGCGCGGCGAGCGCCACCGGCCTGCGGGCCAGCAGCCCGTCCCCGTCGGCCACGTGGTCGCGCACCTTCGCCGAGGCGAGCACCAGCGAGACGGCGGCGGCCAGCCGGGCGCCCTCACCCTGAGCGACGGACGCGGTGCGCATTCCGCGCAACGGGCACGGCCCCGCCGTACGCCGCAGCGCACCGGAGCCGTCGGACTGAGCCTCCGTCAGGACGGATATCAGCAGCCCGTCGTAGTTCGTGACCACCCGGGCCAGCTGACCGTGGTCCCCGCGCAGCGCGAGGCACAGCCCGCACAGATGCGCCATCCATTCACTGGTGAACCGCTCTCCGAGCCGGTGACGGCAGGGCCTGACCATTCCGAACATGACGCTCCCCCGAGGTTGTTCCGCTGTGCCGAGCTGCCGCATCGTACCGGCCGTCCGTGCCTTTCCCCCGGGCGCGTCGTTCACCCGGACGCACCCCTCATCACCCGGACGCCGTGAAGAATCATATTTCACTCACAGTCAGCAGCCGTTTGTGGCACGCCCCTTGGGGGACACGGACTCTCGACGGATTCGCTGTGCACCAGTACCGTCACAAACCCCCCGCGCGGCGTCTATCCACTTGGCGCGACGTCCGCATCATGGATGACGATAGGGATGCGGAATGGAAAGAAAGACCGCTGTGAGAGGAGGCGTCCATGGGATCGGTGCGCAAGGCGAGTGCCTGGCTGGGCCTCGTTGACGACAACGATGACGAGCGTTACTACGACGACGACTACTCCGAAGGGCCCGAGTCCGGGGACGCCTGGGTCACCGATCCGCGGGTCAAGGTGGCCACGGACGTCGCCGAGGAGAAGGGCCGCCGTATCGGCACGGTCACCCCGGACAGCTTCCGGGACGCCCGCGCCATCGGCGAGCTGTTCCGGGACGGCGTCCCGGTCATCATGAACCTCACGGCCATGGAGCCCGCCGACGCCAAGCGTGTCGTCGACTTCGCGGCGGGGCTCATCTTCGGTCTGCGCGGTTCGATCGACCGCGTGTCCAACCGGGTGTTCCTGCTGTCCCCCGCCGACACCGAGATCGTCAGCGGCGAGCCGGCGGCGCACCGCGCGGACGGCTTCTACAACCAGAGCTGAGGCAGGGCCGCTCGCCGGCCCTGCCCGCTGGTGGGGTTCACCGGAAGGCGTCCAGCCCGGTGAGCGCCTTGCCCAGCACGAGCTGGTGCATCTCGACGGTGCCCTCGTAGGTGAGCACCGATTCGAGGTTGGTCGCGTGCCGCATCACGGGGTATTCGAGCGAGATCCCGTTGGCACCGAGGATCGTCCGGGACGTACGGCAGATGTCGATGGCCTCGCGGACGTTGTTGAGCTTGCCGAAGCTGACCTGCTCGGGACGCAGGCGGCCGGCGTCCATCCGCCGCCCGAGATGGTGGGCGAGCAGAATCCCCTTGTGCAGTTCGAGCGCCATGTCGGCGAGCTTGGCCTGGGTGAGCTGGAAGCCCCCGATCGGCCGGCCGAACTGCTCCCGCGTCTTCGCGTAGTCGACGGCGGCCTCGAAGCAGGACCGCGCCGCCCCCATGGCTCCCCACACGATCCCGTACCGGGCGTGCGAGAGGCAGCTGAGCGGACCCTTCAGCCCGACCACCTCCGGCAGCACGGCGTCGGCCGGCAGCCGTACGTCGTCCAGCACCAGCTCGCTGGTGACGGAGGCCCGCAGCGACAGCTTGTGCTTGATCTCCGGCGCGGAGAACCCGGCGCTGTCGGTGGGCACGACGAATCCGCGGATGCCCTCGTCGGTCTGCGCCCACACCACGGCGACCCCGGAGACGGACCCGTTGGTGATCCACATCTTGCGTCCGCCGAGCACCCAGTCGGAGCCGTCCTTCTTGGCGTAGGTGCGCAGGGAGGCGGGGTCGGAGCCGTGGTCGGGCTCGGTCAGCCCGAAGCACCCGATGACCTCGCCGGAGGCCATCCGGGGCAGCCAGGTCTGCTTCTGCTCCTCGCTGCCGAAGCGGTGGATGGCGTACATGGCGAGGGAGCCCTGCACGGAGACGAGGGAGCGGATGCCGGAGTCGGCGGCCTCCAGCTCCAGGCACGCCAGCCCGTACTGCACGGCGGAGGCGCCGGCGCAGCCGTAGCCGGTGAGGGACATCCCGAGGGCGCCGATCGCGCCGAGCTCCCGCGCCAGCTCCCGGATCTGAGGCAGCTCGCCCTTCTCGTACCACTCCGCGACATGGGGCAGGACCCGGTCCGCCGCCCACTGCCGCACGGTCGCCCGGACCGCCAGGTCCTCGGACTCGAGGAGGTCGTCGATGCCGAGGGGGTCGGCGGCCTCGAACGGGGGCAACTTCACGGACGCGGACATGGGACACCCTCCGGCAGCACGAAAACTAGCACCGCTCATCATCATCGACCGGCCCGACGCTACGACGCGCTCCCCCCGCACGTCCAGTGCGCACCGGCACCGCAGGGCCCCTCACGAGGGCCGGGTCAGGCGGAGACGCGGGGTTCCACGGCCTCCCGCGGCTTGGGCAGTTCCACGGGCGGGGCCTCGCACTGCATCACGCGGGGCAGGCGCAGCGCCATCGCGGCCCCGAGCAGCAGCAGACCGGCGCTGACGAGGAGCGTCACATGCAGCCCGTGCACGAAGGAGTCCCGTGCCGCGTGCCGCAGCGCCTCGCCGGCGCGTCCGCCGAGTTGCGTGGCGATCTCGTAGGCCTCGCCCAGCGAGTGCGAGGCGGACGAGGAGGTGGACGCCGGTACGCCCTCGACATGGGTGAGGCCGGGGGCGTAGGCCGCGTTCATCACGCTGCCGAGCAGCGCGATCCCGATGCCGGCGCCCAGCTGGTAGGACGTCTCACCGATGGCCGCCGCGCCCCCGGCCTGCTCCTGCGGCGCCTCGGAGAGCATCGACTCGTACGCCCCGAAGAGCGTGGTCTCCAGCCCGAAGCCGAGCAGGACGAATCCGGCGACCATGAGCGCGCAGTTGTCGGTCCGTCCCATGAACGTCAGCAGCACCACGGCGGCGGCCGTCAGGCAGAAGCCGAAGCACACCATCGCCCGCGGCCCGAACCGGCGCAGCATCCGCGCCCCCGCGAGTCCGGCCGCCATCGCGGCGAAGGTGAGCGGCAGCAGCCGCAGCCCGGTCTCCAGCGGGGACAGCCCGAGCACCAGCTGGAGGTACTGCGCGGCGATCAGTTCGAGGCCGACCAGGGCGAGCATGGCGAGCACGATGCACCCGACGGACGTGCTGAACGCGGGCCGCGCGAACATCCGGAGATCCACCAGCGGATACGTCCGACGCCGCTGCCGTCGTGCGAAGAGGACCAGCAGGGCCGCGCCGGCCAGGAGCGGTGCCAGGGTGAGCGCGCTCACCACGGGCTCCCCGCCGCCGAGCCGCTTCACGCCCAGCACCACGCCGAACAGTCCGGCCGCCGCCATCAGGGCGCCGACGACGTCCCAGGGGCCTTGGCGGTCGCCCTTCGACTCGGGCAGCAGCAGACGTCCCACCGGCAGGCTGACCAGCATCAGCGGGATGTTGACGAGGAAGACCGAGCCCCACCAGAAGTGCTCCAGCAGGAAGCCGCCGAGCAGGGGCCCGACCGCCGCGCCCACGGCGGCGACGGCGCTCCAGATACCGATGGCGAGGGCGCGTTCGCGCCGGTCGGGGAAGACCTGGCGCAGGATGGACAGGGTGGCCGGCATGATCATGGCGCCGCCGACGCCGAGCAGCGCGCGGGCGAGGATCAGCACCTGTGGATCGTGGGCGAGGGCGGCCAGGCCCGAGGCGAGGCCGAAGAGGCCGTACCCCAGGAGCAGCACGCGTCTGCGGCCCACGCGGTCGCCGAGCGTGCCGAAGAGGATCAGCAGCGAGGCGCAGACGAGCGGGTAGACGTCGACGATCCAGAGCAGTTCTATCGCGCCGGGCCGGAGGTCCTCGGTGACGGCGGGTACCGCCACGTGCAGGACGGTGGCGTCCACGGCGACCAGCAGCAGGCTGACGCAGAGGACGACGAGGACGACCCAGCGGTTGGCACCGGCCCCGGCCGCCCGACGGCGCAGCGCAGCGGCGGCCGTGGTCGTCCCGGACATGTACGTACCTCCCAGATGTTCCCTCGCCCCGGCGGGCTCACGGGGTGGGGACTCCCCGAGACTCGGCCGGAGTAAGCGGTGTCTCCGGCCCGCGCGACGAAGGGCGAGTGACTCGTCAGAGTACGCGAGTCCGCGAGGGCGCCGAGTGGCGGACCTCTCAGAGCTCCGCCCGGCGCCTGTGGCGTATGCCACACCACCGGCCGTACCGGCCCCCGTCCGGCCCCACCCCGGAGGGTGATCGGCGGGCAAAGGTCACCCGAGGCTCCGATGAACGAATTCATAAGGCGGGAATAACAAAGGGCCGAGACGATCAATGGAATTGAAGGAACGGGCGCCCGCCGATTAGCGATTCACAGGAATTGAAGGTCTCGCTGAGAGGAATGCCACATCACATCGTCATCACAAAGCCGTGGAATCGCCGTTCTACCGCGCTCACTCGCTGTAGCGTCGATTGGGTGTGTACCAAACCGAAGCTGACCCGTCTGGACCGGGTCTTCGCCAGGCTGGACCGGGAGCCCGAACGCCCGGCCCACATCGATGTGCCGCGGATGACCCCGCACCGGGTCGTGCTGTTCGCGGCGGCCCTCGCCTTCTACGGGGCCATCGTGTGGGCCGTCGTCGTCACCTCGTGGCTGGTCCGGCTGGACTGGCAGGTCATGTTCTTCCGCCCGTACCAGCAGTGGGCCGAGATCCACGCCTTCGTCGACTACTACGTGGTGCTGGGCCAGCGCGGCCCCACCGCCGTGATGGTCGCCGCGTGGCTCGGCTGGCGTTCCTGGCGGCAGCACACCCTGCGTCCGCTGCTCGCGCTCGGCGTCTCCCTGCTGCTGCTGAACGTGACCGTCGGCGCCGCCAAGCTCGGCATGGGCCGGCTCGGACCGCACTACGCGACCGAGATCGGCTCGAACGAGATGTGGCTCGGCGGCGATATATTTCCGAGCGGTCACACCGCGAACGCCGTGGTCACGTGGGGGATCCTCGCCTACCTGGCCTCCACCCCGAGAGCCCGCCGCTGGCTGTCCGCCCTGTCGGCGGTGACCTCGCTGGGCGTCGGCATGTCCACCGTCTACCTCGGCACGCACTGGCTGAGCGACGTGGTGCTCGGCTGGACCGCCGGCCTGCTGATCCTGCTCGCCCTGCCGTGGTTCGAGCCGCTGATCGCCCGCGCCGAGACCTGGCTGCTCGACCTGCGCGACCGCTGGCGGGAGCGCGGGGCCACCGGGGCGGCCGTGCCGGTCGCGCCGGTCGAGGCCCCGGTGCTGCTCTCCTCGCTCCCCGCGGCCGTGGAGGACGAGGCCGCGGCCCGGGAGGCGAGCCCTCCGCCCCGCTCCCCCAGGGCGCCGGTCTATCTGGCGCCCGGCCCGCACACCGCCCGCGCCGAGCGCGCCCCGGGGACGCCGGCCGGCAGCCGCAGGCCGCCGCACACGGAGCGCACCGCACGCGGCGCCGCCTCCACGGCCCGTCCGGTGACGGGCGGCTGACACCCCGGCGGCGGGGTCCGGTACACACACATGAGGCCCCGCGGCACGGCGAAGGCCCCGGTTCCCTCCACGGGAGCCGGGGCCTTCGGCCTGCTCAGCCCTTCCAGGCCCGCACGACCCGGTCGTCCTTCACCTCGAAGTTCAGCCGTCCCGAGCGGTACTCCATCGTGATGATCGCCCCCGGCGGCAGCGCGCGCACCGTGGACCACCCCCGGGTCCGGGCGCGCCGCTCGGCCCCGTCGGCGTCGAGGCCGACGTAGGTGTCCGGGTCGTCCTGGGGTTCGGTGGGGGGATGCGGAATCGGTGCCATGCGGCCCACGCTAGGGCCTCGGCGCGGGATCGGGCCAGAGGGCCCGCGGCCGTGCCCCTCCGCGTCCGCGTCCCCTCGGGGTCACGCTTTCGTCACAGCATCACGACACGCGTTCCGGTCACCTGAACGGCTGTGGAGGACACGATGAGCCGCCACACGAACGAGTGATTTCCAAGGCCCACCGCGGGCATTCGAACGCAATTCCCGCGTGTCGCCGAAGGCCCCCGGAAGTGGGGCGCGAGAGTTCCGCACAAGCGCCTCGGCATTCCTTTTCCCGGGATTTCGCGCGGGCTCCGGCTGCCGATGCCGCACGAAAAGTACATGGTTCTACCACAGAACCTCCGTACGCCCTCTGTCGCCGCACCGCCGACGCGAGCATCATGGCGTGAGCTCGCGTCGGCGCGTGCGGCGCGGGTTCAGCGGGCCCGGGGCACGGCGAGCGAAGGGGCGAGCGAGCGATGGGGACGCAGACCGTACCGGCGACGGCACGACCCATACGGAGCGAGAGGCCCGGCCGGGTGGTCGTCGACTGGCTGACCACGACCGACCACAAGAAGATCGGCCACCTCTACCTGATCACGTCGTTCGTGTTCTTCCTGGCCGGTGGTCTGATGGCGTTGCTGATGCGGGCGGAGCTGGCCCGGCCGGGCCTGCAGATCGTCACCAACGAGCAGTTCAACCAGCTCTTCACCCTGCACGGCACGATCATGCTGCTGCTGTTCGCGACGCCGACCTTCGCGGGGTTCGCCAACGAGCTGATGCCGCTGCAGATCGGCGCCCCGGACGTGGCCTTCCCCCGGCTGAACATGTTCTCGTACTGGCTGTTCCTGTTCGGCGGGCTGATCGTGATGGGCTCGCTGATCGTGCCGGACGGGCCGGCGTCCTTCGGCTGGTTCGCCTACGCGCCGCTCAACAGCCTCCAGCGGTCCCCCGGCATCGGCCCCGACCTGTGGATCATGGGCCTGGCCCTGGCCGGCTTCGGCACGATCCTGGGCGCCGTCAACTTCATCACCACGATCATCGGGATGCGCGCCCCCGGGATGACGATGTTCCGGATGCCGATCTTCACCTGGAACACGCTGTTCACGTCGATCCTCATCCTGATGGCGTTCCCGGTCCTGGCCGCCGCGCTGCTGGTGCTGGAGGCGGACCGCCGGTTCGGCTCGGTGGTGTTCGAGGCGGGCAACGGCGGAGCGCTGCTGTGGCAGCACCTGTTCTGGTTCTTCGGGCATCCCGAGGTCTACATCATCGCGCTGCCGTTCTTCGGCATCATCACGGAGATCATCCCGGTCTTCAGCAGGAAGCCGATCTTCGGCTATCTGACGCTGGTCGGCGCGACGATGGCGATCACCGGGCTGTCGATCGTGGTGTGGGCTCACCACATGTTCGTCACGGGCGCGGTGCTGCTGCCGTTCTTCTCCTTCATGAGCTTCCTGATCGCGGTCCCCACCGGGGTGAAGTTCTTCAACTGGACCGGGACCATGATCAAGGGCTCGCTGTCGTTCGAGACGCCGATGCTGTGGGCGACGGGCTTCCTGGTGACGTTCCTGTTCGGCGGTCTGACGGGGGTGATCCTCGCGTCGCCGCCGCTGGACTTCCACGTGTCCGACACGTACTTCGTGGTCGCCCACTTCCACTACGTCGTCTTCGGCACCGTGGTGTTCGCGATCTTCGCCGGGTTCCATTTCTGGTGGCCCAAGTTCACCGGGAAGATGCTCGACGAACGGCTCGGCAAGATCCACTTCTGGACGCTGTTCACCGGCTTCCACACGACGTTCCTGGTGCAGCACTGGCTGGGCGCGGAGGGCATGCCCCGCCGGTACGCCGACTACCTCGCCGCCGACGGCTTCACCGCCCTGAACACCGTCTCGACGATCGGCGCCTTCCTGCTCGGCCTGTCGACGCTGCCGTTCCTCTACAACGTCTGGAAGACGGCCCGGTACGGTGAGAAGGTCGAGGTCGACGACCCCTGGGGGTACGGCCGCTCGCTGGAGTGGGCGACCTCCTGCCCGCCGCCCCGGCACAACTTCACGACGCTGCCGCGCATCCGCTCGGAGGCCCCGGCGTTCGACCTGCACCATCCACAGCACGCGCTGGAGGCGCCGCAGCCCGAACCGCCGTCCCACCAGGCGTCGTCATGAGCGCCAACCGGCTCTCGACGCTCAGGTTGCCCTGCCGGGTCACGTACGGGACGCGGGAGGCCGACGGGTGGACGTCCATGGCGCCCGACGCCACCCGGTGGTCGGGGGCCTCCGCGGTCACGCCGGCGTAGGCGTCCCAGTGGCCCTCCGGCAGGACGACGGTGCTGGGCAGGGCTGCGCGCAGCCGGCCCCGGGCCGCCGGGGCGAGTGGCAGGGTGACCTCCTCGGGCCCCTCGCGGTGGCGCAGCACGAGATGGGCCGCGGCGTTCGCGTCGGGGGCGGTGACGTCGAACGTGAGCCCGCCGGCCGAGTCGGCGATGCAGTCGGCGCGCAGGGGCGCGGCCTGCGGCACGGTCGTCATGCGCTGCGGTTCCTCCTCGGCTCGGGGCTACGTCGGTTGGACCGGCGATACCGCCGTTTGGTTGCCCTTCAGGGCCGGTACGGCGGCTGCGCCATCTCCAGGCACGTGCGGTTCATGTCTCCCTGGGAGACCCGGCCCCTGCCGTCCTCCCGGCGGGCCACCGACAGACAGGTGCGGCGGCTCTTCGGCGGCACGGGCAGCCGCTCGAACCCGACGGGGAGTAGCAGCCCGCCCGCGGTGAACCCCGGACTGCGGTCGATGTGGTCGTCCACGCACACGCGGGTGACGCCCCGGCCGGCGCACGCCGCCGGGCCGGGCGTCACCGTGTTGGGCCGCAACGGCAGCGGCCGTACGACCGTCCCGCGCACCCTGGCCGGGGTCGTGCCCCTGGCGGCGGGCGCCGTGGTGGGGGACGGCGCCGACGTGACCGAGACGCCGCGTACGGGCGGGCCCGCCGGGGGATGTGCCTGGTGCCCGAGCGCCAGGCGGTGTTCGGCTCCGTCACCGGGCGCGAGAACCTCGAATTCGTCGCCCGTTCCCCCGACATGGCGCTGGAGGCCTACCCCGCGCTCGTCCCGCTCCTGGCGCGCCGCGCCGGCACGCTCTCCGGGGGCGAGCAGCGGATGCCGGCCCTGTCCCGCGCCCTGCCGGCCCGCGCGCGGGTCGTCCTGGTGCACGAGCCGGCGCGGGGCACGGCACAGGCGGTGGCCGCCCGGACGTACGACCTGCCGGCCGGGCTCGACGCGTGCGTGGTCGTCGCCGAGCAACGACTGCCGCCCGCCCTGCGGGAGCGGGCGGCAGTCGTCCACGAACCGCGGCGCGGGGCGCTCGTCTTCAGTGGTGAGAGCGCTGAGTACCGGCGCCTGGCCGCGGCACGGGCAGGAGGGTCGACCCCCTCGGCATGAGCAGCAGGGCACCGGGGATGAGCAGGTCCTCGAGCCTGTGGTCGGGGTAGGCGGGCTGGTCGGCGCCCGTGTCCCAGCCGGGGGCGGTGGCCTTCTCGGGCTCGGTCGCCGGCGCGGTCTTCGGGGACTTGCCGGTCCCGGTCGACGCACCGGTCCCGGAGCCCGACCCGGACCCGGCGGGCTTGCCCTCCTTCTTCGGCTTGCCCTGCTTCGGCTCATCGCCCTTCGCGGGCTTCTCGTCCTTGCCCGGCTTCTCGTCCTTGGCCGGCTTCCCGTCCTTCGAGGGCTTCGCCGGCTTGGTGGGCTTGGCCGGCTTCTCGGCGTCCGGCTTGCCGCCCTTGCCGGGCTGGGTGACGGCGGGCTTCTCCAGCGTCATCCGGCCGGCGAGCCCGTACCGGCGGGAGCACTGCGGCCAGGCGCCCCAGCCCTGGACCGCCACCACCTTGACGGCGATGGTGATCTGCTCCTCGCGGGTGGCGAGGTCCGCGCGCGGGGCGAACTTCAGCCCGCCGAAGCCCGCCCAGGTGGACTGCGAGAACTGCAGCCCGCCGTAATGGCCGTTGCCGGTGTTGATGTGCCAGTCGCCGCCGCTCTCGCACTGGGCGACACAGCCCCAGGGCCACTGGTCCTTGGCACAGCTCAGGGACGCGTGTTTGGGCGGAGGCCCGGACATATATGGTGCGGAGGCCCCCCGGGGGGCGTACGTGGCCTGCGACGTCCCCGGGGTGACGGCGGTCAGCAGGACGGCGGCCAGGACGATGGTCAGCGGTGCGTTCTTCATATGAGCACGCTAGGCAGCTCCTTGCGGCCGTCCCGGCGCGGCGCGTCCGACAACGGCCGGGCCCCACCCGGTCGGCGGACCGGGCGGGGCCCGCATCAGGCGTGCGCGGGTCAGAGTTCGAGTCGCTGTCCCGGCACGATCAGGTCGGGGTCGTCGCCGATGACGGCCCGGTTGGCGGCGTGCAGCCGCTGCCAGGTGGTGCCGTGCCGGGCGGCGATGCCGCTCAGCGTGTCGCCCGCGCGCACGGTGTAGTCACCCCGCGAGGAACCGCGTGCGGGGTGTCCGGGCTGCGTGTCCGGTGTCCGCGCGGGAGTCGACGGGGCCGCCTTCTTCGCCGTGGCGGAGGAGGATGCCGTCGAGCCGTGCGTGGAGGCCGCCGGGGCGCTCCCGTTGGCGCCGGCCCGGGCCGAGCAGGTGGGCCAGGCGCCCCAACCCTGGGCGCGCTGGACCTTGGTGGCCACGGCGATCTGCTGCTCCCTGGACGCGCCGTCCGCCGTGGGCGCGTAGGCGGTGCCGCCGTAGGCCCGCCAGGTGGAGGCGGCGAACTGGAGCCCGCCGTAGTAGCCGTTGCCGGTGTTGATGTGCCAGTCTCCGCCGCTCTCGCACTGCGCGATGCGGTCCCACACGCCGCTGTCCGCCGCCGCGGCGTCGCCGGTGGCGGCCAGGAGTCCGAGCGGAGCGAGCAGTGCCGCTCCGGCGAGGACGGCTCCCGCCCTGGTCCGGCTTCCGCCCGGAGCCTTCGGCTTCTTCCGGACGTCGTGGTGAGTGGTATCGGCACATTCGGACATATGGTTCCCTCTCCGAGGACCCGGGGTCCCCGGGCGGTACGCCGCCGTACGCGCCATGGGACGCGTGGCCGGCGCCCCGCCCCGTCCGCCGGGAGGCTGGTACTGCGTTCCGGCGGGCGCTGCTTGCCGGTTGGCGGACGTACCCGGGCGGTGCTCGTTGCACACGGCGGAGGAATCTAAGGAGCCGGGCCGCCCGGCATCAACCAACTCCTCGTCATTCCAGGCCAGTTCGCCGTTACCTAGGGTATCGGCGATTATCGGCCACCCACTTCATTCCGTGATTTCGGGATTTGTCGACCATGGGCGGCCGCGATCTGTGACCCACCCCACGCAACCAACTTCCGTACATTTTCCTTTACTTGACGGTGAGTAGGCGGTTCCGGACCGATGGTGACCGAGCGCGTCGGATGGTTCGATTCCGTTCGCCCTGATGCGTGACTCCCGCCACAGATCGTCCGTTGTCTTCTTCATGAGCCCGGGGCCAGCCCGGTTCACGGGCCGGGAGCCACCCGGCCCCGCCACGCCACATCCCGAGGGAGCCATCCGTGCCGCGCATGCTCGACGTCAGCGACGAGGTACGTGCCGAGATCGGCGACGAGGAAGCCGACCGGCTGCTCGCCGGGGAGAACGCCCCGGGCAGCTACGACTGCACGTCCTGCCGCACCCCGGGCGACTCCGGACAGGAGCGCACCAGCACCGTCCTGTTCATCGGCGAGGAGACCGCCGTCCTCGCCTTCGCCCACGCCACCTGTCTGCCCTCGCAGGTCGTCCAGGTCACCGAGGACCAGCTGCGGGGAGCGGTGAAGTCCATCACCGGCGACCGCGTCGACCCGGAGCCCCAGCGGGTCGTGCCGGAGCAGGCGGTGCTGGGCGTGACCAGCGGGCTGATCCTGATCGCCGGGGAGCTGCACCCCGCCCTGGTCGTCGAGCCGACCGGCCCGATCGTGCGGCCCGGCGCGACCGGCACCGGCGACGACTTCCTGCCGCTGCTGATCGAGCAGGGGTTCATGCCGGCGACCGAACTGGCGGACGTGCCGCCGGTGCTGCACGGCTGGTCCGTGCTGCTGGCCATGGGGCAGCTGCACGCCGTCCTGCAGCCGGGGCCGAACGGCGGTCAGCCGGTGGCCTGGTGGCAGGCCCACCAGCCGCTCCAGGTGACCGACGGCTGGCGGGCCGCCGCCAACAAGCACCAGCAGGTGCTGATGTTCGCGGCCCCGGTGGGCTCCATCGGCCGCCAGCCCCGGGAGGACCTGCTGCGCGGCGCGCTGGACAGGGCGGCGGCCAACGGGCAGCTGGTGGCGGCCGCGCTGCCGCTCGCGGGGACCTGACCGCGCCCGTCCGGCGGGCCCGTCACCCGCGGGCGGACGGGCCGGGGCAGCCGCACACCGGGGGCGCCGCACGCCCCTTTGGTGCGCTCACCGGCCGCATCCCTTCCGGTGCCGGGTCGTTTGGACATACGTGCATGCATACGACGTTCCCCGCTTCCAGGGCGGCTCCTCGCCCACCCCGATCTACGACGCGCTCTACGCCGAATACGTCAAGTCCTTCCGCTCCCTGCCGGGAGACCGCAGCGGCGAGGAGGATCTGGGGTTCGTCGCCTTCGGCAACATCCAGCGCGGCACGGGCAGCTACTACGGCGGCCACCGCGCGGGGTCGTTCAGCGGCTCGTACAGCGCCTACAGCGCGGGGGCGCACAGCGCCCGGCACCACGGCGGGCAGCAGCCGCAGTGGCAGCGCGTCGGGCACATCGGGCCCCAGGGCTCCGGGATGCAGCACGTGCCGGCGGCGCTGCCACCGGCACGCAGGGGCTGAAGGACAGGGCGAAGGGGCGGTCCCGAGTGGGACCGCCCCTTCGCCCTGTCGTCACTTCTTCTTGCCGCGCTTCTCGCGCACGCGCACGGAGATGTGGATCGGCGTCCCCTCGAAGCCGAACTCCTCCCGCAGCCGGCGCTCGATGAAGCGGCGGTAGCCCGCCTCGATGAAGCCGGAGGCGAACAGGACGAACCGCGGGGGCTTGGTGCCGGCCTGGGTGCCGAAGAGGATGCGGGGCTGCTTGCCGCCGCGGACCGGGTGCGGGTGGGCGGCGACCAGCTCACCGAGGAAGGCGTTCAGGCGGCCGGTGGGGACCCGGGTCTCCCAGCCCGCGAGCGCCGTCTCGATCGCCGGGACCAGCTTCTCCATGTGCCGCCCGGTGCGCGCCGACACGTTCACCCGGGGCGCCCAGGAGACCTGGCCGAACTCGGTCTCGATCTCCCGCTCCAGGTAGTAGCGGCGCTCCTCGTCGAGGGTGTCCCACTTGTTGTAGGCGATGACCATGGCGCGGCCGGCCTCGACGGCCATCGTCACGATCCGCTGGTCCTGGACCGAGATGGACTCCGAGGCGTCGATCAGGATGACCGCCACCTCGGCCTTCTCCACGGCGGCCGCGGTGCGCAGCGAGGCGTAGTAGTCGGCGCCCTGCTGCAGGTGGACCCGCTTGCGGATGCCGGCGGTGTCGACGAACTTCCAGGTGACGCCGCCGAGTTCGATCAGCTCGTCGACCGGGTCGCGGGTGGTGCCGGCGAGTTCGTCGACGACGACGCGCTCCTCGTTCGCCACCTTGTTCAGCAGGGAGGACTTGCCGACGTTGGGGCGCCCGATGAGGGCGACGCGGCGCGGGCCGCCGACGGCCGCGCCGCCGAAGGTCTGCGCGGGCGCGGTGGGCAGCACCTCCAGGACGGCGTCCAGCATGTCGCCGGTGCCGCGGCCGTGCAGCGCGGAGACCGGGTGCGGCTCGCCGAGCCCGAGGGACCACAGGTAGGCCGCGTCGGCCTCGCCGCTGGGACCGTCCACCTTGTTGGCGGCCAGCACGACGGGCTTGCCGGCCTTGCGCAGCAGCCGGACGACCGCCTCGTCGGTGTCGGTGGCGCCGACCTTGGCGTCGACGACGAACACGACGGCGTCGGCGGCCTCGATCGCGTACTCGGCCTGGGCGGCCACGGAGGCGTCGATGCCGAGGACGTCCTGCTCCCAGCCGCCGGTGTCGACGAGCTTGAAGCGGCGGCCCGCCCACTCGGCCTCGTAGGTCACGCGGTCGCGGGTGACGCCGGGCTTGTCCTCGACGACGGCCTCACGGCGCCCGATGATCCGGTTGACGAGGGTCGACTTGCCGACATTGGGCCGGCCGACGACGGCGAGCACGGGCAGCGGGCCGTGCCCGGCCGCCTCGATCGCCCCCTCGACGTCCTCGATGTCGAAGCCCTCTTCCGCGGCGAGCTCCATGAACTCCGCGTACTCGGCGTCGCCAAGCGCTCCGTGGTCGTGCTCCTCGCCGGAGCCCTCGGAGTGGATGTGGTCGTTCATGAAGTCCGTACCTTCGTTCATCGTGGTGATCGGTGGATCGGCCGGTGGTCCACCCGCTGATCCACTACTCAGTGTCGCCTAGCGACCGGTCAGCCGCCTGGCGTTTTCCAGGTGTGCGGTGAGCTCCTTCTGGATGCGCTCCGTCGCCTCGTCGAGCGCGCGACGGGTGCGCCGCCCGCTGCCGTCGCCCGCGTCGAACGGGTCGCCGAAGACGACGTCCACGCGGTGCCGCAGCGGGGGCAGCCCCTTGATCAACCGTCCGCGCCTCTCGGAACTTCCCAGCACCGCGACCGGGACGATCGGGGCGCCGCCGCGCACGGCGAAGTACGCGAGTCCGGCGCGCAGCGACGCGAAGTCGCCCTCGCCCCGGGTGCCCTCGGGGAATATGCCGAGGACGCCGCCCTGGCCCAGCACGTCGAGCGCCCGGGTGATGGCCGTGCGGTCGGCGGCGTGCCGGTCCACCTTCAGCTGCCCGATGCCGGTCAGGAAGGGGTCGAGCGGGCCGATGAAGGCTTCCTTCTTGATCAGGAAGTGCACGGGCCGGGGAGCGACGCCCATCACCATGGGCCCGTCGATGTTGTGGCTGTGGTTGACCGCGATGATCAGCGGCCCGGCGGCGGGCACTCTCCAGGCGCCCAGGACCCGCGGTCGCCACAGCCCGTACATCAGGCCGACGCCGATCCGCCGCCCGATGTCGGCACCGCGCTCGGATGGAGCTGTCACTTCGCGGCCCGCTTCTCCTCGACGAGCGTGACGACGCACTCGATGACCTGCTGGAGGGTGAGCTCGGTGGTGTCCACCTCGACCGCGTCGTCCGCCTTGGCCAGCGGGGAGGTCTTGCGGCTGGAGTCGGCCGCGTCCCGCTTCAGCAGCGCCTCGCGGGTGGAGTGCACGTCGGCGCCCTTGAGCTCACCGCTGCGGCGGGCGGCGCGGGCCTCCGCGGAGGCGGTGAGGAAGATCTTCAGGTCGGCGTCGGGAAGGACGGTGGTGCCGATGTCGCGTCCCTCGACGACGATGCCGCGCTCGGCGGAGGTGGCGGTCGTGCGCTGCAGCTCGGTGATCCGGGCGCGCACCTCGGGCACCGCGCTGACCGCGCTGACCTGGGAGGTGACCTCCTGGGTGCGGATCGGGCCGGCCACGTCGACGCCGTCCACGGTGATCGTCGGGGCCGACGGGTCGGTGCCGGAGACGATCTCGGGCTTGCCGGCCACGGCGGCGATCGCGGACGGGTCCCCTATGTCGATGCCGTTGGTCACCATCCACCAGGTGATCGCCCGGTACTGGGCGCCGGTGTCCAGGTAGCGCAGTCCGAGCTGCGCGGCGACGGCCTTCGAGGTGCTCGACTTGCCCGTGCCGGAGGGGCCGTCGATGGCGACAATCACGGGCTTGGCGGCACCGTTTTCCACGGGAGGACACCTTCCTGGTGCTGTGGGGCGTGAGTGGGGGAACGCGAGGGCGCCCCGCACAAGGTTACTGGGTGCGCGTCACTCGTCCGGCCGCGCCCGGAACGGACGACCGGCGCCGGCCGCGGGGCCGGCTACTGCCGGATCGCCCAGCCCCGCTCCCGCAGGGCCGCGGTGAGCACCGGGGCCGCCTTGGGCTCCACCATGAGCTGCACCAGACCGGCCTGCTGCCCGGTGGCGTGCTCGATGCGGACGTCCTCGATGTTCACGCCGGCCCGGTCGGCGTCGGCGAAGATCCGCGCCAGCTGTCCGGGCTGGTCGTCGATGAGCACGGCCACGACGTCGTAGACCCGCGGGGCCGTGCCGTGCTTGCCGGGGACCCGCACCTGGCCGGCGTTCCCCCGGCGCAGGACGTCCTCGATGCCGGAGACGCCCTCGAGCCGCTTGTCCTCGTCGGAGGACTGCAGCGCCCGCAGCGCCCGGACGGTCTCCTCCAGGTCGGCTGCGACGTCCGTGAGCAGGTCCGCGACCGGTCCGGGGTTCGCGGAGAGGATGTCGATCCACATCCGGGGGTCGGAGGCCGCGATCCGGGTCACGTCCCGTACGCCCTGGCCGCACAGCCGGACGGCCGCCTCCTCGGCGCCCTCCAGACGGGCGGCGACCATGCTGGACATCAGGTGGGGCATGTGGGAGACCAGGGCGACCGCGCGGTCGTGGGCGTCGGCGTCCATCACGACCGGGACCGCGCGGCAGTGCGAGACCAGTTCCAGGGCGAGGTTCAGCACCTCGGTGTCGGTGTCCCGGGTGGGGGTGAGCACCCAGGGGCGGCCCTCGAACAGGTCGCCGGTGGCGGCCAGCGGCCCGGACTTCTCACGGCCCGACATGGGGTGGGTGCCGAGGTAGGCGGACAGGTCGAGGCCCAGCGCCTCCAGCTCACGGCGCGGTCCGCCCTTGACGCTGGCGACGTCGAGGTAGCCGCGGGCGACGCCCCGGCGCATCGCGTCGGCGAGGACGGCCGCCACGTGCGCGGGGGGCGCGGCGACGATCGCGAGGTCGACGGGGCCGTCGGGCGCCTCGTCCGTGCCGGCGCCGAGCGCGGCGGCCGTGCGGGCCTGCTCGGGGTCGTGGTCGGCGAGGTGGACGGTGACGCCCCGCTGGGACAGGGCGAGGGCGGCGGAGGTGCCGATGAGTCCGGTGCCGATGACGAGTGCGGTTCTCACTGGGCGATGTCCTTGCGCAGGGCGGCGGCGGCACCGAGGTAGACGTGGACGATGCCGGCGCGGGGCCGGTCGGACTCGATGTGCGCGAGGATCCGGACGACCCGGGGCATGGCGCCCTCGACGTCGAGTTCCTGGGCGCAGATCAGCGGGACGTCCACGATCCCGAGCTTGCGGGCGGCGGCCGCGGGGAAGTCGCTGTGCAGGTCGGGGGTGGCCGTGAACCAGATGCTGATCAGGTCGTCCGCGGTGAGGTCGTTGCGTTCGAGGACGGCGGTGAGCAGGGCTCCGACCCGCTCGTCCATATGCCCGGCCTCGTCCCGCTCCAGCTGGACGGCCCCCCGGACCGCTCGTACCGCCACGGCGCTGCTCCTCGCTGATGTACCGATCGCCTCTACGCCGGTCCAGCCTAGTCAGCCCGCACGCCGCCCACGCACCGCGCCCGTACGCTGAGACACCGCCCGGGACAGGACGAATGCGCGATTTGCGGTGTGGGTCCCCAATTACCACCGCTTGAGCGATTCGGATGCGAAGATGCTGCTGCTCCTGTCCGGAGCGGGTCGCCCCCGACCTCTTCGCCCCTTCCGCGCACCCCCGGAGTGACGACATGACCAACCGTCCGACGCGACGCGACCTCCTCATCGCGACGGGCACGGCGGGCGCCGCGGCGCTCACCGTCGGCTGCGGCGACTCCGGCGGCGACTCGTCGTCGAGCGTCTCCCCCGGCCGGTCGGGCGGTACGCCCGGCCAGGAGCTCACCACGACCGACGACATCCCGGTGGGCGGCGGCAAGGTCTTCGCCGACGAGAAGGTGGTGGTGACCCAGCCGGAGGCCGGCGAGTTCAAGGCGTTCTCCGCCGTCTGCACGCATCAGCACTGCCTGGTCACCACCGTCGCCGACGGCACGATCGACTGCCCGTGCCACGGCAGCAAGTTCAAGATCACGAACGGTGCGGTGGCGCACCCGCCGGCCACCGAGCCGCTGCCGCCGAAGGACATCGTGGTGGAGGGAAATTCGATCCGCCTGGTGTGACCGGCCCCGTACGCTGCCGGGCATGCGCCCCGAGACCCTGGTCCGCGACCACACGATCTACTCCTGTGTCATGGGGTCGCGCGCCTTCGGTCTGGCGACGGACGGCAGCGACACCGACCGCCGCGGCGTGTTCCTCGCCCCCACCGCCCTGTTCTGGCGCTTCGACAAGCCGCCCACGCATGTCGAGGGACCGCTGCCCGAGCAGTTCGGCTGGGAGCTGGAACGCTTCTGCGAGCTGGCCCTGCGCGCCAACCCGAACATCCTGGAGTGCCTGCACTCCTCGCTCGTCGAGTACGCCGACACCACCGGGCAGGAGCTCCTCGCCCTGCGTGAGGCGTTCCTGTCCCATCAGGTGTACGCGACCTTCACGCGGTACGCGCTCGGCCAGCGCGGAAAGCTGGAGGCGGGCCTGCGCGCGCACGGCGCCCCGCGCTGGAAGCACGCCATGCACATGCTGCGCCTCCTGGCGAGCGCCCGCGATCTGCTGCGCACCGGCCGCATGACGGTCGACGTGGGCGACGCGCGCGCGTCGCTGCTGGAGGTCAAGCGCGGCGAGGTCCCCTGGCCGGAGGTGGAGTCCCGGATGGCCCGCCTCGCCGCACAGGCGGAGGAGGCGCTGCACCGCAGTCCGCTGCCTGCCGAGCCCGACCGGCGCCGGGTGGAGGACTTCCTGGTCCGGGTCCGGCGCGCCTCAGCCCTCGAGCCGTACGCGGACGACGAAGGCGTGCAGGGCGTCGTGGCCGCTCGGGGCTCCGGGCAGCGCTGAGGCGGCCTGCGCCTCGTCGAGCACGGCGTGCAGACGCTCCACGTCGGCCGCCACGCGCGCGTGGTCGACGCCCGCCTCCCCGTGCTCGCGCTCGGCCTTCGCGGCGATCAGCTCGGGCAGGTAGGCGGGCGCGTCGACCCCCTGGAGCAGGGTGGGCAGATGGGGCTCGACCTCGCCGCTGCGCATCAGGTGGATGCCGGTGAGCAGCACACGGAAGGTGTACAGCAGCGGTTTGAGCTCCCCGGTCCGCTCGAACAGCCGCCACTGCGTGGTGGCGAACCCCCGGTAGTGGTGGGCGTGGTGCGCGGTCAGCACGCCCGGCGCGAGCTCGGCCAGCTCGCGGTGGGCGTCGGTGGTGTGCACGACCAGCGGGGAGAGCAGCTGCTCCAGCACATAGCCGTTGCGGCGCAGCATCAGCCGTACGAACTTGCGCAGGTCGTGGGTGACCAGGTCCATCTCCACGCCGTCGCGCACCCACATCCGTGAGCGTGTCTCGTCCGGCTCCCGCAGCCCGACGAGGTCGGCGGCCGGCAGCAGGTGCACCCCGCGCAGGTCGACGTCCGAGTCGCGCGACGGGAAGCCGTACAGGTGGGCGCCGGAGACGGTCGCGAACAGCACGGGGTCGGGCTGTTCCGCGACGACGGGGGCGAGGTCGAGGGCGTCGAGCATCGGTCAAGCGTCCCAGAGCGCTCCGAGGGCCAGCAGGTCGCCCCGGTACTCGATCCGGTCTGCCCAGTCGGCGGGCCAGGCGTCCGCGCCGAGGTGGGCTCCGGCGAACGCCCCGGCCAGGCAGGCGATCGAGTCGGAGTCCCCGGCCGTGCAGGCGGCCCGGCGCAGGGCGGTCAGCGGCTCGTCGACGAACCAGAGGAAGCACAGCAGACCGGTGGCCAGGGCCTCCTCGGCGATCCAGCCCTCGCCGGTGGCCAGGCAGGGGTCGGTCTCCGGCGACACGGACCGGACGGCCTCCTGGAGCCGGTCCAGCACGGCCAGGCAGTCGTCCCAGCCGCGCGCGATGAAGTGCTCGGGGGTGGGGTCCTGGGAGCGGGTCCACAGGTCGCCGAGCCAGCGCTCGTGGTAGCGCGTGCGGTTGTCGTAGGCGTACGACCGCAGCAGCCCGACCAGTCCGGCCGGGTCGGCGCCGCGCGCGAGGAGGTGCACGGCGTGCGCGGTCAGGTCGGAGGCGGCGAGCGCCGTGGGGTGCCCGTGGGTGAGCCCGGACTGCAGCTGTGCGGCGCCGGCGCGCTGTTCGTCGCCGAGTCCCGGGACGAGGCCGAGGGGGGCGACACGCATGTTGGCGCCGCAGCCTTTGGAGCCGATCTGTGAGGCGTCCTGCCAGGGCCTGCTGTCGTCCTTCAGCAGATCGCAGGCGACCAGGCAGGTCCTGCCCGGCGCCCGGTTGTTCTCCGGTGACCGGTACCAGTCCACGAACTCCTCACGTACCGGCCGCTCCAGCCGCCCGGGCCCGAGCGGACCCCGGTCCATCGCCGTCCGCAGCCCCTTCCCCAGCGCCAGGGTCATCTGGGTGTCGTCGGTGACGATCGCCGGCGTCGGCAGGGCCATCTGCTGCCACGGCCCGCACTTGGCGAGGATCGACGGCACGTCGTCGAACTCCGTGGGGAAGCCGAGCGCGTCGCCGAGGGCGAGGCCGAGCAGGGAGCCGGTGGCGGCGCGCTTGCGGACGGTGGTGGCGGTCATGCGGGGCGTCCTTCCGGGGTGGGCCTGAGCAGGGGCGGGTGGAGGGAGGTCGCGGTGCCCGCGCGGTACAGCGCGGCGGGTTTGCCGCGGCCGCCGGTGAGCCGGGCCCCGCCGGGGACGGGTTCGACGAAGCCGGGGGTGGCGAGCACCTTGCGCCGGAAGTTGGGCCGGTCCAGGGCGGTGCCCCACACCACCTCGTAGACCTTCTGGAGCTCGCCGAGCGTGAACTCGGGCGGGCAGAAGGCGGTGGCGAGACCGGAGTACTCCAGCTTGGCGCCGATCCGCTCGTGGGCGTCGGCCAGGATCCGGTCGTGGTCGAAGGCGAGCGGCCGGGCCTCGTCGTACGGCACCCAGCGGGCCTGTGCCGCGTCGCTGCCGCCGTGCGGTTCGGGCGGGTCGGGCAGCAGGGCGGTGAAGGCGACGGTCACGACCCGCATGCGGGGGTCGCGGTCCGGCTCGCTGTAGGTGCGCAGCTGCTCGAGGTGGAGGCCGCTGACGTCCGACAGGCCGGTCTCCTCGGCGAGTTCGCGCCGGGCGGCCGTCTCGGCGGACTCGTCGGGCTGCACGAAGCCGCCGGGCAGGGCCCAGTGGCCCCGGTACGGCTCCTGTCCGCGCTCGACGAGCAGGACGTGCAGGGCGCCGTCGCGGAGGGTGAGGACGGCGAGGTCGGCGGTGACGGCGAAGGGCTCGTGGGCGTGCTTGTCGTAGCCGTCGGGCGCGACGGGTCCGGGCATGCCGGGCCACCCCCTTAATGGTCAGTACGACTATTAGTCAATCTGACTCTAAAGGATCGGCGGACGCTTCCACAACCCCCGCGGCCCGCGCATCGGCAGGGGCCCCGCACGGCCCCCTGGCGGCCTTCTGCGGCCCTCCGGAGCCGGAGCGCGCCCCCTCGGACCTCTCACCCCTTCCCGGCCCGCCACGGGCCCACAGGGGGCGGGAAACGCGACGGCCGGCCCGGGGAGTCCCGGACCGGCCGTCGCCACGCACACGCCCGTGTCTACAGATCGACTTCCTTCATCAGCATGCCGACCTCGGTGTTCGACAGCCGGCGCAGCCAGCCGGACTTCTGGTCGCCGAGGGTGATCGGGCCGAAGGCGACCCGCACCAGCTTGTCGACCGGGAACCCGGCCTCGGCCAGCATGCGGCGCACGATGTGCTTGCGGCCCTCGTGCAGGGTGACCTCGACCAGGTAGTTCTTGCCGGTCTGCTCGACGACCCGGAAGTGGTCGGCGCGCGCGTAGCCGTCCTCCAGCTGGATGCCGTCCTTGAGCTGCTTGCCCAGGTCGCGCGGGATCGGGCCGACGATGTGCGCGAGGTAGGTCTTGCGCACGCCGTACTTGGGGTGGGTGAGGCGGTGGGCCAGCTCGCCGTGGTTGGTGAGCAGGATGACGCCCTCGGTCTCGGTGTCGAGCCGCCCGACGTGGAACAGCCGGGTCTCCCGGTTGGTGACGTAGTCGCCGAGGCACTGCCGGCCCTCGGGGTCCTCCATCGTGGAGACGACGCCGGCGGGCTTGTTGAGCGAGAAGAACTGGTACGACTGCGTGGCGACGGTCAGCCCGTCGACCTTGATCTCGTCCTTCTCGGGGTCGACCCGCAGGCCCTGCTCGACGACGATCTCGCCGTTGACCTCGACGCGCGCCTCGTCGATCAGCTCCTCGCAGGCGCGCCGCGAGCCGTAGCCGGCGCGCGCGAGCACCTTCTGCAGCCGCTCGCCCTCCTGCTCGGCGCCCGGGAACGTCCTGGGCGGCTTGACGTCCTTCTTGCCCGCGTACCGTTCGCGGTTGCGCTCCTCGGCGCGCGCCTCGTACTCGCGGGACGTGGCCGGGACCGAGCGGCCCCGCTGCAGGGGCTTCTTCGGCCCGCCCTTGGCACCTCCGCGGGCCGTGGGCCCGCGACCCGACTTGGGGCCCTCCTGGGTGGCGCCGGGGCCCACGTCGTAGCGTCGCTCCTCCGGGCGCGGCTTCTTCGGACGACCGCCCTGCCGGTCGTCGCGGTCGTTGCCGGCACCGCGGTGATGACCGCGGCCACCGCCGCTCCCGCCGCGGCCGCCGCTGTTGCCACCACGGCTCCCGCCGTTGTTTCCGCTGCTGTTCCTGCCGCTGCTGCTTCGCATCAAAGTTCCGTCTTGTCGTCTGCGTCCTCGGAATCCGGGGCGTCCGGATCGAACGACGGGTCCGCTTCCAGTGTCTCGGCCTCGATCGCCTCCGCCTCGGGGAGGAAGGGCGCGAGTTCGGGGAGCTCGTCCAGGCCGCGCAGGCCCATCCGCTCCAGGAAGTAGTTCGTCGTCCTGTACAGGATCGCACCTGTTTCGGGTTCCGCGCCCGCCTCCTCGACCAACCCGCGCTGCAGCAGGGTGCGCATCACGCCGTCGCAGTTCACCCCGCGCACGGCCGAGACGCGGCTGCGGCTGACCGGCTGGCGGTACGCGACGACCGCGAGGGTCTCCAGGGCGGCCTGGGTGAGGCGGGCCGTCTGCCCGTCCAGCACCAGGCGCTCGACGGCCGCCGCGTACTCGGGCCGGGTGTAGAAGCGCCAGCCGCCCGCGACGAACCGCAGCTCGAAGCCGCGGCCCTGCACGGCGTACTCGTCGGCGAGCTCCCGCAGCGCGTCCGCGACCTGCCGCCGCGGCCGCTCCAGCAGCTTCGCGAGGTGCTCCTCGGCCGCGGGCTCGTCCACGACCATGAGCATCGCCTCCAGGGCGGGCTTGAGGTCGAGGTCCGCGACGGCGCTCGACCCGGCGGGCAGTCCGGTGATCTCGCTCACGCCTTCTTCTCCTCCTGCTCGGGCGGCTCCGGCGGCCGGTCGAACTCGTCGGTCACCCTCGGTTGCGCGTCCCCGTCCCCGCCGGTCCAGCGCACCACGAGGTCACCGAGCGCCGTCTCCTGGTCCAGGGCCACGGCCTTCTCGCGGTACAGCTCGAGCAGCGCCAGGAAGCGCGCCACGACCGTGAGGGTGTCGTCGGTGTCCGCCACGAGGTCCCGGAAGCTCGCCTCGCCCAGCTCCCTGAGCCGCGCGACGACGATCCCGGCCTGTTCCTGCACGCTGACCAGCGGCGCGTGGATGTGCTCGACGTACACCTGCGGCTTCGGCTTGGGCTGCATCGCCTTGACCGCGAGTCTGGCGAATCCTTCCGCCCCGATGCTGATGACCACCTCGGGCAGCAGCTCGGCGTGGTGCGGTTCCAGGCCGACGGTACGGGGGTAGCGGCGCGCCTCGTCGTCGAGCCGCCCGCTGAAGATGTCGGCGATCCGCTTGTACGCCCGGTACTGCAGCAGCCGCGCGAACAGCAGGTCCCGTGCCTCCAGGAGCGCCAGGTCGGCCTCGTCCTCCACCTCGGCGGCCGGGAGCAGCCGGGCCGCCTTGAGGTCCAGCAGCGTGGCGGCGACCACCAGGAACTCCGTCGTCTCGTCCAGGTCCCAGTCCGGTCCCATGGCCCGGATGTGCGCCATGAACTCGTCGGTCACCTTGGACAGGGCGACCTCGGTGACGTCCAGCTTGTGCTTGGAGATCAGCTGGAGGAGCAGGTCGAAGGGGCCCTCGAAGTTGGCGAGCCGGACCTTGAAGACACCGTCGGTCTCCGTGTCGGCGCCGTCCTGCGGCGCCGGGATCTCCGCGGCCGCGGCCGTCGGGACGGGCCGCGGTTCCGGCTCCGCTGCTGCGGGCACCGGCGTCTGCGCGGCGGGCGACGGCTCGGGCGCGCGGCCGGCGGGCCGGTCCTGCGGCGCGGGCGCCGGAGCCTCGGGAGCGCCGGGGTCGGGGTCCGGCTCCGCGGGCGACCGCTCCGGTGCCGGAACCGGCGGGACCACCGGCGCCGCTCCCGGTCCCCGGCCCAGCGCGCGCCGGCGGCCGGCGGGGGCACCGGCGCGCGGGGCGGGAACGTCGTTCGAGGTCATGGCCCCCGCAGGCTACCGCTACCGCCCGCGCAGCCGTCGTACGAGAATGCTGGCGTCGCCCCGGCTCTCCAGATCGGCCAGGACCACGGCCACCGCCTCGCGGACGATCCGCCCGCGGTCGACGGCGAGCCCGTGCTCGCCGCGGAGCACCAGACGCGCGTGCTCCAGATCCATGAGTTCCTCGGCGGAGACGTAGACGGTGATCTTCTCGTCGTGCCGCTCGCGTCCGCTGGGCCGGCGTGCGGCGGCACGCCCCCGCTTGCGCGGCGCTGCGGCGGCGCCCCCGGCAGAACCTTCCTGCGCGCCCTGACGCCGTCCGGAGCGGTCCCCGGCGGCGGACCGGCTGCGGGACTCCCCCGCCTCGGCCTGCTCGGTGTCGGCCGCCACGTGCTCGGCGCCCTCGCCGTCGCCGCCCCGCGCGGGCACCGACTGCGGCCCGTCCTCGGCGGCCGCGGCGTCGCTCTCCCCCGCGGGGGCCGGCACCCGGGCCTCGCCGTTGGCCGGGCGCCGGGGAGTGGACGGCTGGAGCGCCGTACCCCCTGTCGTGCGGAACAGTTCGTCGGCCCCCGGCAGACTCACTCGGCGTGACACCGGGCGAGCACCTCCCTGGCGAGCTGGCGGTAGGCGGCGGCACCGACGGAGTTGGAGGCGTACGTGGTGATCGGCTCACCGGCGACCGTGGTCTCCGGGAAGCGGACCGTCCGCCCGATGACCGTGTGGTAGACGTGGTCGTCGAACGCCTCGACCACGCGCGCCAGGACCTCACGGCTGTGGACCGTGCGCGAGTCGTACATCGTGGCGAGGATCCCGTCGAGCTCCAGCTCCGGGTTCAGCCGCTCCTGGACCTTCTCGATGGTCTCGGTCAGCAGCGCCACACCGCGCAGGGCGAAGAACTCGCACTCCAGCGGCACGATCACCTTGTGCGCGGCCGTCAGGGCGTTGACCGTGAGCAGGCCGAGCGAGGGCTGGCAGTCGATGACGATGAAGTCGTAGTCGTCCATCAGCGGCTTCAGGGCCCGCTGGAGCGTGGACTCCCGGGCGACCTCGCTGACGAGCTGGACCTCGGCCGCGGACAGGTCGATGTTGCTGGGCAGCAGGTCCATGTTGGGGACCGCCGTCTTCAGCAGCACCTCGTCGGCCGACATGCCCCGCTCCATGAGCAGGTTGTAGACCGTGAGGTCGAGCTCCATCGGGTTCACACCGAGTCCGACCGACAGCGCGCCCTGCGGGTCGAAGTCCACCAGCAGCACGCGGCGACCGTACTCGGCGAGGGCGGCACCCAGGTTGATGGTCGACGTCGTCTTGCCGACGCCGCCCTTCTGGTTGCACATCGCGATGATCTTCGCGGGACCGTGGTCGGTCAGCGGGCCCGGGATCGGGAAGTACGGCAGCGGGCGTCCGGTCGGGCCGACGCGCTCGCGGCGCTGCCGGGCAGCGTCGGGCGCGAGGGTGGCCGCGTACTCGGGGTCGGGCTCGTACTCCGCGTCGGGGTCGTAGAAGTGCCCTTCGGGCAGTTCGTCGTAGTCGGCGAAGTGGTTGCGGGGCGCGCCACTTCCGTCGCCGGCCATGGCGTTCACGTGATGGCCATCCATGCTCTTGTTTGCTGTCAGAGCCGTGTGGGGGTTGGTCTGGCTCTGGTGGGCTGCGAAGGTTCGGACAGCGACGGAGCCGACAGCCTCGAATCCCGCGGGACCCTGGCCCCGTACAGGCATTCCTGGTTGACCACCCCCGGGAGAAAATGTCGACTCATTCACAAGTCGTCTTACCTCCTTGGTGACCAGGAAACTTCTAGACAGGTCAGCGTGGCACCATGCCGACGGTTGGCGACTCTATGGCGTGTCGGCGGTCCGCAGCAACACAATCCACCGGACCGGGCAGATGTGTCGACAATGAAACATCCCGCTGTCAAGGGCGTACGACCGTCGCACAGCAGGTTTCACCGGTGTGCGAATCGGTCGAAGGGTTGCGTTCGAGGCGAGTTGACCGAGCTTCGCAAAGTGACCATACACACATCCAGCCGGACCTTTTCGAGCAAGGTCCGGCTGGGTGCGCGGGGTTGACGACCTGTGTTGACGTATCGCCTTTACCAGAAAGTGACTTGCCGGACCGGCTCAGCCGAGGAGCGACTCGAGCTCGACGTGCTCCAGGCCGTGCGCCTCGGCGACCTCGCGGTAAACGACCTTGCCGTCATGCGTGTTGAGGCCCTTGGCCAGCGCGGGGTCACGGCGCAGCGCCTCGACCCAGCCCTTGTTGGCCAGCTCGACGATGTACGGCAGCGTGGCGTTGGTCAGCGCGTAGGTGGAGGTGTTGGGCACCGCGCCGGGCATGTTGGCGACGCAGTAGAAGACCGAGTTGTGGACCGGGAAGGTCGGCTCGGTGTGCGTCGTCGGACGGGAGTCCTCGAAGCAGCCGCCCTGATCGATCGCGATGTCGACAAGGACACTTCCCGCCTTCATGCGGGAGACCAGCTCGTTGGTGACCAGCTTCGGGGCCTTGGCGCCGGGGATGAGGACGGCGCCGATGACGAGGTCGGCCTCCAGGCAGGCCTTCTCCAGCTCGAAGGCGTTGGAGACGACGGTCTGGATCTTCGTGCCGAAGATCTTGTCCGCCTCGCGCAGCTTGTTGATGTCCTTGTCGAGCAGGGTCACGTGGAAGCCCATGCCGATGGCGATCTGCGCGGCGTTCCAGCCGGAGACGCCGCCGCCGATGACCACGGCACGGCCGGCGAGCACACCGGGGACACCGCCGGGCAGCACACCGCGGCCGCCGTTGGCGCGCATCAGGTGGTAGGCGCCGACCTGCGGGGCGAGGCGGCCCGCGACCTCGGACATGGGGGCGAGCAGCGGCAGGGCGCGGTTGGGCAGTTCGACCGTCTCGTAGGCGATCGCGGTGGTGCCGGACTCGATGAGGGCGTCCGTGCACTCCTTGGACGCGGCCAGGTGCAGGTAGGTGAAGAGCGTCTGGTCCTTGCGGAGGCGGTGGTACTCCTCGGCGACGGGCTCCTTGACCTTCAGCAGCAGGTCGGCGGCGGCCCACACCTCGTCCGCGGTGGGCAGGATCTGGGCGCCCGCGGCGACGTACTCGCTGTCCGGGATCGACGAGCCGAGGCCGGCGCCCTGCTCGACGACGACCTGGTGGCCGTTGCGCACCAGCTCGAGCACGCCGGCGGGGGTGATGGCCACCCGGAACTCGTTGTTCTTGACCTCGCGGGGGATGCCGACCTTCACGTCGATCACGGTCCTTGGCTCAGGGGGTGTGGGGCATTGATACGCAATCCCGGGCATGCGGTGGCATACCAGGAAACACCGCAGGAGAAGGTGCGGCAGAGCCAGTCTAATGAAGGTGTTCTCGCTGTCTAGCCTTTCATTGCATCAATCTTCGTTGGATGTGCTGCGGATTTCGCAGGCGTCAGCGTCGTGTTTCGGCTCGATGGCCTTCTTCTCGGCCCCGGACCCGGCCGCGTCGGCCTCCTCGGCCGCATCGGTCTCCTCCACCAGGATCCGCCGCGCGGCGCCCCGGTGCAGCTCAGCGGCCGCGGGATCGCCGAGCCGGTCCAGGGTGTCGGCGAGCCGCAGATACAGCGCGCCCAGGAGCCGTACGTCCTCCGCGCGGCGGGCCAGTTCCACCGCCTCCTGGCAGGTGCGCAGCGACTCGTCGAGCCGCCCGGCGTACTCCTGGACCCGGGCCAGCTCACTCAGGGCACGCGCGTGACCTGCGACGTCGCCGTTCTTGCGGTGCACGGCGATCGCGGCCCGCCAGTTGCGCCGGGCCTCGCCGTACCGGCCGGCGTACGTGTGCGCCTCGGCGGTCCTGCCGTACAGCCGGGCGGTCTCGGCGCCCTCCCCGCGGGCCAGCCGCTGGGCGAGGGCCCGGCCGAACCAGTCGGCGGCCCGGTCGTAGTCCCCGAGCTCCAGGTGGGCGCCGCCTACGGATTCCATCGCGCGGCCGGTCGCATACGGGTCGTCCGCCTCGCGTCCGGCGTCCAGGGCGGCCCGGAACCGCGTCAGCGCCTCACGGGTCCGCCCCGTGCGGGCGTCCAGGTCGCCGAGGTTCAGCAGGGCCGCCGCCTTCTCCCTGGGCAGGTTCCGGCGCTCGGCCACGTCCAGGACGAGACCGTGGATCTCGTACAGGTCCCCCGCGGCGGCCTGGGCGCCGAAGTGCGCGGCCATCGCCCTGACCAGTTGCGACATCAGGCGCCTGGCGAGAGTGTCCAGCTCCCCGTCGGCGACCGCGGCCCGGGCCGAGGCCAGCAGGGCGGGCCGGCGCAGGCGCAGCCAGTCGGCGGCCGCCCGGGGGTTGGGGAAGCGCAGGGCGCGGGGCACGCCGAGGAGCTTCTGGCGGGTCTCGGGGCTGTCGGTCTCGGTGATCGCCCGGCAGGACTGGAGCAGCCGTACGGTCCGCTCCAGCATGCGGGCGCGCGCGAGCTGCACCTCGGCGGGCCGGTCCTGGGTCTCGCTGAGGGCCTGCAGGAGCGGGTGCAGGCAGCCCGGGACCCGGTACTGCGGCAGCGGCGAGTCGACGCGGTGCAGCAGCCCGAGGGCGGCCAGGTCCTCCAGGGTGCGGTGGGCGCCGTCCACCGAGCAGCCGGCGAGGGCGGAGGCGACGTGCGGGTCGACGAGGCCGGCGGGGGCCAGCGTCAGCAGCCGCAGCATCCGGGCGGCGGGGACGGGCAGCGAGGCGTGGACGAGCCGTAGCAGGCGGCCGAGCGGGGTGCCCTCCTCGCCCTCGGCCCGCAGTTGTCTGGCCAGGTCGGAGACGGCGGACTTGGGGCGGGCCGCGAGCCAGCCGCCGGCCAGCGTCAGCGCGGCGGGCTGCCCCTGGCACACCTCCACCAGCCCTTCGGCGGCCCTCGGGTCGACGGTGATGCGGACGGAGCCGGAGAGCCGGGTGAGCAGTCCCACGGCCGACTTGGTGTCGAGGCCGCCGAGCGTGCAGGGCCGGACGTCGGAGATGCCGGTCAGCGGACCACCGGAGACGACGACGGCCAGGCACTCCGGGGTGTCCGGCAGCAGCGCGTCGACCTGCTCGGCGTCGGCCGCGTCGTCGAGCAGCAGCAGGGCCCGGCGATCGGCCAGCGCCTCGCGCAGGGCCGCCGCCAGGTCGTCCTCGGCGGCGCCGGGCGGTGCGGGCACGTCGAGGTCGGTGAGCAGGTCGCGGGCAGTGCGCGCGACGGGTACGGGGGCGCCGTCGGGCTCGCTGAGCCGGGCGCGGAGCACCCCGTCGGGGTAGCGGCCGGCCACCTGGCGGGCCAGTTCCCCGGCGAGTGCCGTACGGCCGGAGCCGGGGCGGCCGGCGATGAGCAGTACGCGCGCACGGGGTGCCTTGCGGCCGGAGAGGGTGTCCAGGCCGGCGCGCTCGATGTCGGCGCGCAGTTCCTTCAACTCGCGCGTGCGGCCCAGGAAATGACTGCCGTCGGGGGTCCGTGCCGACGTCCGGACGTCGCCTGTGTCCACCACCTGGTCCGTCACGGGCCACACTCCCGTCCCACGCACGCGCAAGCCCGCCGGGACTCCGGTTCGGGCGTGCTCAGAGCCTAGTTGACGCTCTGGTACGTTCCGGGCGGAGTGCGGCGGGCACGGCGGGGACATCGCCCGATCGGATCAGCCGATCTTCACACTGCGGGTGCCGGGCTCCGGTCAGGAGGCGAAGGGCCGCGCGGGCCAGGGGGCCTCCGCCGGGCGCAGCGCGTCCAGCCCGTCGCCGGTGCGTGCGGCGACCAGCGACAGCACGCCCACGACGAGGCAGTTGTTGTGCACGTCACCGGCGAGGACATGCCGGACGAGGTCGTCGACCGGCACGCGCGCGTGCTCCATGTCGGCTTCCTCGTGCTCCACCACGAACCGCTCGCCCTCGGCCTCGGACAGCTGCCGGGCGAGGAAGATCCGCACGGCCTCGTCGCAGCCGCCCGGGCTGGTGTAGACGTCGGTCAGCACCCGCCAGTCCTCGGCCTTGACGTGGGCCTCCTCGTACAGCTCGCGCTGGGCGGCGTGCAGAGGGTTCTCGCCGGGGACGTCGAGCAGGCCGGCCGGGATCTCCCACAGCTTGTGGCGGACCGGGTGGCGGTACTGCTTGATGAGCAGCACGCGGTCCTCGTCGTCCACGGCGAGCACGGCGACCGAGCCGGGGTGGACCTGGTAGTCGCGCCGCACCACCGAGCCGTCCGGCATGACGACGTCGTCCGTGCGGACGGAGGTCTTGTTGCCCACGAAGGGGGTCTCGGTCGCCCGGACCTCCCACTCCTCGGGGGTGTCCTTGATCGTCATGCCCTGCCCTTCCACGTGCGCAAAGGAAAACCGGGGCGCCCACCGTTGAAGGTTCGCGCCCCGGCCACCGTACAACTCTCGTGTTACTTCGAAATCTTGCGCTCGACCGCGGCCTTCACGAGCCCGGCGAACAGCGGGTGCGGGCGCGTCGGGCGCGACCGCAGCTCCGGGTGGGCCTGCGTGGCCACCAGGTAGGGGTGGGTCTCGCGCGGGTACTCCACGTACTCGACGAGCTTGCCGTCGGGCGAGGTGCCGGAGAACAGGATGCCCGCCTTCTTCTCCAGCTCGGCCCGGTAGGCGTTGTTCACCTCGTACCGGTGGCGGTGCCGCTCCTCGACGTACTCCTTGCCGTCGTACACCTCGCGCACGATGGAGCCCTCGGCCAGCTTGGCCGGGTACATGCCGAGCCGCATCGTGCCGCCCATGTCGCCCTCACCGGCGACGATGTCCATCTGCTCGGCCATCGTGGAGATGACCGGGTGGGGGGTGGCCGGGTCGAACTCGGTGGAGTTGGCGTCGGAGACGTCGGCCAGGTTGCGTGCGGCCTCGATCACGATGCACTGCAGCCCCAGGCACAGGCCCAGCAGCGGGATCTTGTGCTCGCGGGCGTACTTGATCGCGCCGACCTTGCCGTTCACCCCGCGCTCACCGAAGCCGCCGGGGATGCAGATGCCGTCCACGTCACCGAGCTGGGCGGCGGCGCCGGCCGGCGTCTTGCAGTCGTCCGAGGTGACCCACTTGATCTTCACGCGGGCCTTGTTGGCGAAGCCGCCCGCGCGCAGCGCCTCGGTGACCGAGAGGTAGGCGTCGGGCAGGTCGATGTACTTGCCGACCAGCGCGAGGGTGATCTCGTGGTCCGGGTTGTGGACGCGGTCGAGCAGATCGTCCCAGGTCGTCCAGTCCACGTCGCGGAACGGCAGGTCGAGCTTGCGGACGACATAGGCGTCCAGTCCCTCGCCGTGCACGGTCTTCGGAATGTCGTAGATGGACCGCGCGTCGGGGCAGGCCACCACGGCCGCCTCGTCGACGTCGCACATCAGCGAGATCTTCCGCTTGATCGCGGTGGGGACCTCACGGTCGCAGCGCAGCACGATCGCGTCTGGCTGGATACCGATGTTGCGCAGGGCCGCAACCGAGTGCTGCGTCGGCTTCGTCTTCAGCTCCCCGGAGGGGCCGATGTACGGCAGGAGCGAGATGTGGACGACGAAGACGTTGTCACGGCCGACCTCGTGGCGGACCTGGCGGACGGTCTCCAGGAACGGCAGCGACTCGATGTCGCCGACCGTGCCGCCGACCTCCGTGATGACGACGTCGACCTCGTCCGTCGCCATGCGGCGGATGCGGTGCTTGATCTCGTTGGTGATGTGCGGGATGACCTGCACCGTGTCGCCCAGGTACTCGCCGCGCCGCTCCTTGGCGATCACCGTGGAGTAGACCTGGCCGGTGGTGACGTTGGCCGATCCGTCCAGGTCACGGTCGAGGAAGCGCTCGTAGTGGCCGATGTCCAGGTCGGTCTCGGCGCCGTCGTTGGTGACGAACACCTCACCGTGCTGGAAGGGGTTCATCGTGCCAGGGTCGACATTGAGGTACGGGTCGAGCTTCTGCATGACGACGCGGAGACCACGCGCCTTCAGGAGCATGCCGAGGCTGGAGGCCGTCAAGCCCTTGCCGAGGGAGGAGGCGACACCCCCGGTGACGAAGATGTGCTTGGTCGTCGTGGCTGCGTTGGTTCGGAAAGCAGCGGGCGGCATGGCCAAGAGGGGGCTCCCGTGGTCGCGATCTTGAAGTGCGGTTCGGGGGTCTTCACGCCCACCGGTCCACGGGCTACCAGGGTATCAGTGACCGGGACCGATCCTTTCCGGCCACGCTCCGCGCACGCCCCGGCACGGATCCGCGCACTTCACGGGGTCCCCACGGCCCGGTCACCCACTGCTCACCCGTTCGGCCGACCCGGGTTGCCCGGAGCGGCACGCAGATCATCTACGTGCGTCGTATCCTGCTCGGACATTCGCTGCCGAGCCCGGCCGGCAAAAGGGCACCACCCCTCGCCCGCAAGCACCGGAACAACGAGAGCTCGTCAGTTCGTTGAGCAGAGATCGTCGAGCAGTGACCACCGTTTTGCCTCACGGCCGGGGCGACTGCTTTGCTTCACCGCTCAACGACGATTTACAACCACCCCTTGACCGCACTAGCGAGAGCCCCCTTGTCGTACCGAAGAGGGGGTGACGTGGCCGTTCGACTGGAGTTGCACGTGGCCGGGCGCATCGAAGACTACGCACTCATCGGAGACATGCAGACCGCGGCGCTGGTCTGCCGGGACGGCACAGTCGACTGGCTGTGCCTGCCCCGCTTCGACTCGCACGCCATCTTCGCCGGCCTGCTGGGCACCGAGGAGCACGGCTTCTGGCGGCTCGGGCCGGCGCACGCCTCCGACTCCCAGCCGCCGACGGCGACCCGGCGCGGGTACCGGGGCGACTCCCTGATCCTGGAGTCCGAGTGGGACACCCCGCGCGGCACGGTCCGGGTGATCGACTTCATGCCTCCCCGGGACGGCGCGCCCCAGCTCATCCGCATCGTGGAGGGCGTCTCCGGCCGGGTGCCGATGCGCTCGACCCTGCGGATGCGCTTCTCGTACGGCCGGGTGGTGCCGTGGGTGCACAAGCACGAGGGGCGTACGGTCGCCGTCGCCGGGCCGGACTCCGTGTGGTTCGACACGGACGCCGAGACCTACGGCAAGTCGCTGACGACCTACTCGGACTTCACGGTCGCGCCGGGCGAGCGGATCGCCTTCACCATCTCCTGGGAGCCCTCGCACAAGCAGCCCCCGGCCCTTCCCGAGCCGGAGCAGTCGCTGGAGGCCACGGAGGACTTCTGGCGCGACTGGGTCGAGCACTGTACGTACCACGGGCCCTACCGCGAGGCGGTCATCCGCTCGCTGATCACCCTGAAGGCCCTCACATACGCCCCGACGGGCGGCATCGTCGCCGCCCCGACGACCTCCCTGCCCGAGGACATCGGCGGCGTGCGCAACTGGGACTACCGCTACACCTGGCTGCGCGACGCGGCGATCACCCTGTCGTCGCTGCTGCGCACCGGCTACCGCGAGGAGGCCCGCGCCTGGCGCGAGTGGCTGCTGCGGGCGGTCGCCGGCGACCCGGAGAACCTGCAGATCATGTACGGCATCGCCGGTGAGCGCGAGCTCGGCGAGGCCGAGCTGGACTGGCTGCCGGGCTACGAGAACTCGGCCCCGGTGCGGGTCGGCAACGGCGCCGCCCACCAGCTCCAGCTCGACGTGTACGGCGAGGTCACCGAGGCGCTGCACCTGGCCCACATGACGGGCCTCGCCCGCAACGACTACGCCTCCCTGCTCCAGCTGAAGCTGATCCGCTACCTGGAGGACCACTGGGACGAGCCGGACGAGGGCATCTGGGAGGTGCGCGGCCCGCGCCGCCACTTCGTGCACTCCAAGGTGATGGCCTGGGTCGCCGTGGACCGGACGATCAAGCTCATCGAGTCCGGCGACGCGGACGGCCCGCTGGAGCGCTGGAAGGAGCTGCGCGACGAGATCCACCGGGACGTGTGCGAGAAGGGCTACGACAAGGAGCGCAACACGTTCACGCAGTCGTACGGCTCGAAGGAGCTGGACGCCGCCCTGCTGCTGATCCCGCAGGTGGGCTTCCTGCCGCCGGACGACAAGCGGGTCATCGGCACCGTCGAGGCGATCCAGCGCGAGCTGTCCACGTCGGACGGCTTCATCCTGCGCTACCCCACGGAGGGTGAGGACGAGGGCGTCGACGGTCTCCCCGGCGACGAGGGCGCCTTCCTCGCCTGCTCGTTCTGGCTGGCGGACGACCTGGCGATGATCGGCCGCGTCGACGAGGCCCGCAAGCTGTTCGAGAAGCTGCTGTCGCTGCGCAACGACCTCGGGCTGCTCGCCGAGGAGTGGGACCCGGTCCGCCAGCGCCAGGTCGGCAACTTCCCGCAGGCCTTCAGCCACGTTCCGCTGATCGACACCGCGCTGCGCCTGACGGCGTCGGGGGCCTACGGCGGCTGAACAGGAACGGCGGCTGATGCCTGCCTAAGGTGGGAGCCATCAGCCCCTGCGCGGAAGGGGGCGCCTCATGGCCTCCCATTCGAAGGCGGGCGCGGCCCTCGCCGCGCTGCGCGAGGAACTGGTGGGCGATGTGTTCGCCCCGTGGGACGCGGGCTACGACGAGGCCCGCACCGTCTTCAACGCCATGATCGACAAACGGCCCGCCGTCATCGCGCAGTGCGTGGACGAGGACGACGTCGTGCGGGCCGTGCGGTTCGGCAGGGACCTCGACCTGAACATCGCGGTGCGCGGCGGCGGGCACAGCGTCGCCGGCTCGGCCGTCAACGACAACGGGCTCGTCGTCGATCTGCGGCACATGCGCGCGGTCTCCGTCGACCCCGCGGCCGAGGCGGTGCGGATCGCGGGTGGCGCCACCATGAGCGACCTGGACCGGGCGTGCCGGCCGCACGGCCTGGCCACCACCGGCGGCCGGGCCTCCACGACCGGGGTCGGCGGCTTCGTCCTCGGGGGCGGCACCGGCTGGCTGGACCGCTCCTTCGGCCTGGCCGTCGACAACCTCCTCGCCGTCGAACTCGTAACCGCGGACGGCGAGCGGGTCCACGCGAGCGCCGACGAGAACCCGGAGCTGTTCTGGGGCCTGCACGGCGGCGGCGGCAACTTCGGGGTCGCGACCGCGCTCACCCTGAGGCTCCACCCCCTGCCCGACTTCGCGATCGCCCTGCTGCTGTACCTGCCGGAGTTCGGCCGCGAGGTGACCCGCACCTACCGCGAGGTGATCGCCGCGGCTCCCGACGAGGCGAGCGGAGCGGTGCTGTACCTCACCGGGCCGCCCGAGGGCTTCGTGGCCCCGCACCTGGTCGGCTCGCTCCTGTGCGGCGCGCTGCTCACGTACGCCGGGCCCGAGGAGGACCTGCGCAAGCTGGCCCAGCCGCTGCTGGCGCTGCCGCACGAGCAGGAGATCGTCGGCGCGATGCCGTACGCCGACGTCCAGTGCATGCTCGACGATCCGCCGGGGATGCGGAACTACTGGTCGGCCGAGTATCTGACGGGCGCGCCCGACGCCTACGTGGACGTGTTCTGCGCGGCCGGCGAGGCCCTGCCGCCCGGCGGCACCATCCTTCTGCTGTTCCCGCAGGGCGGGGCGATCGCGGCGGGCCCGCACGACTCCCCGGTGCCCTACCGGGACGCGCCCTGGGCCGTCCACCCCTTCGCGATCTGGGAGGACCCCGCGGACGACGAGCGGTGTGTGCGGTGGGTCCGGGACGTGCGCGCCGGCGCGCGGCCGTACAGCACGGGCGCGGTGTACCTCAACTTCATTGGGGACGAGGGCACGGACCGCGTGGAGGCCGGACTGGGTGCCGAGAACACCCGGCGGCTCGCCGGCCTCAAACGCCGCTACGACCCGGACAACGTCTTCCGCTTCAACCACAACATCGCTCCGGTCTGACGGGCGGACTCCGCCGCCGCGGGGTGCGGATGTGCCGCCGGGGAGCGCCCGCGGGTAGCGTCCGGCTATGGACAGCCGCAGGGACAGCGCGTTCGACACCCACAGCGCCGGGATCACCGTGCGCCGGGCCCTGGAGCTGCCCGGACTGCGCAGCGGGCTGCCCGAGGTCCTCGCGGGCGGCGACCGGCTGGGGCGCACCGTGCGCTGGGTCCACGCGGGCGAGGTGCCCAACATCGCCTCGCTGCTCAAGGGCGGGGAACTGCTGCTGACCACGGGCTACGGCCTCGGCACCCGGCCCGCCGACCAGCGGGCGTTCGTGCGCACCCTGGCCGACCGGGGCATCGCGGCCCTGGTGGTGGAGCTCGGCGCGCGCTTCAGCCGGCTGCCCGCCGCGCTGGTCGACACGGCGCGCGCGGCGGGGCTGCCGCTGGTCCAGCTCCATCGGGAGGTGCCGTTCGTCACGGTCACCGAGGAGATCCACACCGAGATCGTCAACGGCCACTACGCGCTGCTGCAGCGGGCGGAGGAGGTGCACCGCCGGTGCACGGAGGCGCTGCTCGGCGGGGGCGGGGTGCCGCAGGTGCTCGCCATCCTGGCCGACTTCGCCGGGAACCCGGTCTTCCTGGAGACCTCGGACGGCCGGCTGCTGTACGCGGCGGGGGCGGGGCCCGAGGGCACGGATCCACTGCAGGTGTGGGAGGGCCTGCGCGGCCCGCACAAGGAGGCGCCGCCGCCCGCCGGGTCGGTGCTGGTGGAGGTGCCCGGCGGCGGCGCGGGCACCGGGTCGGTGCGCGCCCGGCTCGTCCTGCTGCCGGTGCGCGGGCCGCTGGCGCCGGTGCACCGGATCGCGGCGGAGCGCGCGGCGGGCATCCTGGCCGTGGTGCTGATGCAGGCGCGGCAGGAGGAGGAGCTGGCCGCCCGGGGGCGGGGCGACTTCCTGACCGATCTCGCGGAGGGCCGGGTCACCCCGGAGGACGCCCCGGCGCAGGCCCGGGTGCTGGGCTTCAAGCCGGGTTCCGGTCCGCTGCTGCCGGTCGTGATGCGGCTCGGCGACGGGCTGGCGGCGCCCGGGGGTGCGTCCCGCCCCGGCGCGGAGAGCGGGGGCGGCTGGGCGGTGCTGGCCCGCGCGGTCGGCGAGGAGCTGGCCTCGGTGGGGGTGCCGGTGCTGCTGGGCGTGCGGCCGGTGGAGGGCCGGGTGCCGCTGCTGCTGGGGCTGCGCTCGGAGTCGGAGCGGCCGGCGGTGGCGGACCGGGTCGCGGCGGCGCTGCGGGCGGGCGCGGAGCGGGCCGGGATGCGGCGGCCGGGCGCCCCGCCGCCGGTGGTGGTCGTCGGGGAGGCGGGCGGCTGGCCGGCGGCCTCGGCGTCGCTGCGGCACGCGGCGGAGACGGCGACGGCCGCGCAGGGGCTGCCGGACGTGCCCTGGTACGACGCCCGGCGGCTGGACATCGACCTGCTGCTGTGGCGGCTGCGCGACCACCCCGGCCTGGCGGCGTTCGTGGACCGGGCGATCGGCCCGCTGCGCGCGCACGACGAACGGTCCCGGCCGCCCCTGCTGCCCACGCTGGAGACGTATCTGGCGCACGCGGGCCGCAAGGCGGAGACGGCCCGCGAACTGCATCTGAACCGGCAGACGCTCTACAACCGCCTCGCGCGCATCGGCGAGTTGCTCGGCACCGACCTCGACGACCCGCACGCGGTCCTGGCGTTGAGCCTCGCGCTGCGGGCGCGGCGGTACGTGCCGTAGGCCCGGGCGGTTCAGATCATGGGCTGCGGCTGCGTCAACTCGTCGTAGACGCTCAGGACCTGGGCCACGGTCTCGTCCTCGGTCGGCCAGGTCGCGGCCTGCCGCACCCCGCGCTCCCTGAGCAGGTCCCGCCGGCCGGGATCGCCGAGGAGCCGCACGACGGCGGCGGCGAGGGCGTGCGCGTCGCCGTACGGGACGAGTTCGGCGGCGTCGCCGACGAGTTCGGGCACGCCGCCGGCCCCGGTGGCGACGAGCGGCACGCGCGCGTGCAGTGCCTCCTGGGCGAGGACGGACCGCGCCTCCCAACGGCTGGGCAGCAGCGCGATGTCGGCGGCGGCCAGCAGGTCGGTGACGTCGTCGCGGCGCCCGATGAGGCGTACGGGCAGGGTCTCCTCCTCGATCCGCTGCTGGAGCGCGGCCCGCAGCGGTCCCTCTCCCGCGATCACGACCAGCGGCGCGGGATCGAGGGCCCGCCAGGCGCGCGCGGCGTCCAGCAGCACGTCGTACCCGCGGTGCCGTTCGAGGGCGCCGACCGCGATCAGCAACGGGCGTCCGGTGGCGCCGAGTTCGGCGCGGGCCTTGGCGGTGAGCCGGTCGGGGTCGTCGCGTTCGGCGGCCGCCCGGCGCGGCCGGGGCAGGGCGACCGCGGCGAGCCGGGCGTCGCGCGCACCGGTGCGGCGGGCCCTCTCGACCAGGGCGGAGGTGGTGCCGAGCACCACGGAGGCGTTCCTGACGACCCGTCGCTCCAGCAGCCGGACGAGATGCGCCCGGGCGCCCTCGGCGTGGGCCCGGTCGTGCCAGGTGACGACGAGCGGCGTACGCCGGCCGCTCAGCGCGAGGACGCTGCGGAAGGAGGCGTGCAGACCATGCGCGTGCACCAGGTCGGCGTCGGCGCACGCGGCACGCAGGGCGGCCACCGAGGCGGGGTCGCTGCTGCGGGGCACGTGCACGTGTTCGGCTCCGGCGCCCTGGAAGTCGTAGAGGTGATCGGCTTCGAGGGGGGCGCACACAGTGACCCGCACGCCTCGCGCGACCAGCCCCGAGGACAGCGATCGCACATGCGCGCTACTGCCGGCGTTGCCGCCGCCCAGTACCTGCACGGTGCGCAGCGACGACTGGCCGTGCGGTGAGTGGCTGCTCACGGGGGTCACGTGGCCAAGTCTCCTGCTTCGGGTCGGGCAGTCACGAAGAACGTACAGAAGGATCGGGCGGAGGGGGTGTACCGCCTGAATCCCTACGCGTACGACATGTTTACGCCAAGGATGCCAGGACGCGGGGCCGTTCCGGGACCGGTGGGAGGGCGGTGGCCGGGCAACGCGGCACGACGAGTCACCTGCACGAGTGAGGCGCGTGGCGCACGGTCCACGAACACGCGCGCGTGGTGCGCTTTTCGGCACTCGGCGTGATCCCGTGCGCCGGATCGGCCCTCTCCTGCGATCGCGCCCCCGCGCCCCGCCGCGCGCCGGTCCGGTGCCGACGCCGTCTCAGACCGGGCCCGACCCGCGCGCGACGGCGCTCACCGTGTCGCCGTACACGGCCGCCGCGACCACGGCGGCGGCGTGGACGGCCAGTCCGGTACGGCCGTTGCCCGCGACGACGGCGGCGCCGAGGGCCGCGCCCAGCGCGTGGGCTCCGGTGTCGCCGATCATCGTCCGCTCCCCCAGGTCGTCGGCGAGCACGGAGGCGGCGGCCCCCATGGCGGCGGCGGCGATCCGGGCACCCGGCCCGGCGCGCAGCAGCCCCGGCGCTCCGAGCGCCAGCACACCCAGGGCGGCCCGTCCCGGCCGTACGTCGACCAGGTTCACCGCGTGGGCGGCCCCGGCGATGACCACGCCCGCGAGCAGCCTGTCCAGAGGCCGCTCCTTGAGGACGGCGCCCGCGACGAGCCCGGCCGCCGACATCCCGGCCAACTTGACGAGGCCGCTGGTGACTTCGCCGTCCCGCAGCGCGGACAGATGGGCGCGGAAACCCCGCCTGGAGTCACCGGCCCCCGCGATGTCGTCGTACGCTCCGCAGGCCCCGGCGACGGCCACGGCGAACCCGGCGGCGGGCGACACACGCGCGGTTCCCAGCGCGGCGGCGAACGCGCAGGCCGGCCCGGCGTGCAGCGTCACGGTCCGGCCCGCGTAGTTCTTCCGCTCCCAACGGTCCGGCCCACCGGGGGGCTTGGCGCGCAGCACCCCACCGGCGGCCCGGGTGAGGGCCGCGGAGAGGGCGAAGGAGGTGACCCGGCGGGCGCGTTCGATCATCCGGCCAGCCTAGGCGGCGCCACCGACAACGCCCCCGCCGGGCGCCGGACTCCCTACACGTCCGCGCGGGCCGTCTCCAGCAGTTCCTCGGCGTGCGCCCGGGCCGCCTCCGAGTCCTCCTGGCCGGCGAGCATCCGGGACAGCTCCTTGATGCGCTCCTCGCCCTCCAGGACCTTCACACCGGACCGGGTCACGGACCCGTCGTTGGTCTTCTCCACCAGCAGCTGCCGGTCGGCGAACGCGGCGACCTGCGGCAGATGGGTCACGACGACCACCTGGGCGGACTTGGCCAGCCGGGCCAGCCTGCGCCCGATCTCCACGGCGGCCTTGCCGCCGACGCCCGCGTCGACCTCGTCGAAGAGGTAGGTCGGCACCGGGTCGGTGCCGGCGAAGACCACCTCGACGGCGAGCATCACGCGCGAGAGCTCACCGCCGGAGGCGCCCTTGGCGATCGGGCGCGCCGGCGCCCCGGGGTGCGGGGCGAGCAGCAGCTCGACCTCGTCCGCGCCGGACGGGCCGTAGGCGACGGTGCGCCCGCCGACCTCCACGCCCTCCGGGTCCTCGGTCTGCCGGATCGCGAACGACACGCGCGCGTGCGGCATGGCGAGCGAGGCCAGCTCGGCGGTCACGGCCGCCGCGAACCGCTCCGCGGCCTCCGCGCGCGCGTCGGTCAGGGCCTGGGCGAGCCCGCCCAGCTCGGTGCGGAGCGCGTCCCGCTCGGCGGTCAGCTCCTCGATGCGCTCGTCGTCGCCGTCCAGCTCGGTCAGCCGCCGGCCGCTCTCCTCGGCCCAGGCGAGCACGGCGGCGACGTCCTCGCCGTACTTGCGGGTCAGCCCGGTCAGCGCGGCCCGCCGTTCCTCGACGGCCGCCAGCCTCAGTGGATCGGCGTCCAGGTCGTCGGCGTACCCGGCCAGCTCCCCGGCGACGTCGCCGAGCAGGATGCCGATCTCCCCGATCCGGTCGGCCAGCGCGGACAGCGCCGGGTCGTGCGACCGGACGGCGTCCAGGGCCCGCTGGGCGCCCGCGACGAGCGTCGCCGCGTCGATGCCCTCGGGGTCCTCCGGATTGCCCGCGAGGGCGGCGTGCGCGGCCGTGGCGGCCGACGACAGCGCCTCGGCGTGCCCGAGCCGCTCGGCCTCCTCGGCGAGCTCGACGTCCTCACCGGCCCGCGGCTCGACCGCGGCGATCTCGTCGAGCCCGAACCGCAGCAGGTCCGCCTCCTGGGCGCGCTCACGCGCGCGCGTGACGATCTCCTCCAGCTCCGTGGAGACCGCCCGCAGCCGCCGGTATGCCTCGCCGTACTTGGCGAGCGGCACGGCGACGGCGTCCCCCGCGTACCGGTCGAGCGCCTGGCGCTGCCGGGTCAGCTTCAGCAGACCCTGCTGGTCGGTCTGCCCGTGCACCGCCACCAGTTCGTCGGCGAGCTCGGCCAGCATTCCCACCGGGACGCTGCGCCCGCCGAGGTGCGCGCGGGACCGCCCTTCGGCGGAAACGGTACGGCTGATGAGCAGCGCGCCGTCGTCGAGCTCGGCGCCCGCCTCCTCGGCCCGCACGGCGGCCGAAGCGTCCGGGGGAACGGTGATCCGTCCCTCCACGACCGCCTTCTCGGCCCCGATCCGCACCAGCGCCGGGTCCGCGCGCCCGCCGAGCAGCAGCCCGAGGCTCGTGACGACCATGGTCTTGCCCGCGCCCGTCTCACCCGTGACGGCGGTGAATCCGGGCGACAGCTCGACCACCGCGTCGTCGATGACTCCGAGCGACCGTATCCGCATCTCCTCCAACACGGACACGACCTTACGAGGTCCGGGGCCGGGGATGCGACGGGCCCCGGTCCCAGTCCTGTGAAGGTCCAGGTGACGAATGGGTACGGACCCCACCTTGTCACCCGGGCGGGTGGCCTTTCCCCCAGGTCCCGGGCCTGTCCGCGACGTCCCGCCCACCGTCCGGCGTGATCGGCGAGGAACTCTTGGTGGGGCGTCTTAGTGGGGCGCCCCACGCCACCCGGAGACGGGCAGCGCGAACTTCGCCACCAGCCGGTCCGTGAAGGACGCGTGGTGCAGCCGGGCCAGCCGTACCGGCACCGCTCCGCGCCGCACCTCGACCCGCGCCCCCGGCGGCAGTTCCACGGTCCGCCGCCCGTCGCACCACAGCACCCCCGGCGGGATGTGCGGCAGCACCTCCACGGCGAGCACCGAGTCCGGCGAGGTCACCAGCGGCTTCGCGAACAGGGCGTGCGCGCTGATCGGCACCATCAGCAGCGCCTCGACCTCCGGCCACACCACGGGCCCGCCGGCCGAGAAGGCGTACGCCGTCGACCCGGTCGGCGTCGACAGCACGATGCCGTCGCAGCCGAACCCGGTGACCGGCCGCCCGTCGATCTCCAGCACGACCTCGAGCAGCTTCTCGGCGGAGACCTTCTGTACGGCCGCCTCGTTCAGCGCCCAGTCGGTGTGCACGATGTCGCCGTTCTGGTGCACGACGACGTCGACGGTCATCCGCTCCTCGACCTCGTACGCTTTGCTGACGACCCGGTCGACGACCTTGTCCAGGTCGTCGCGCTCGGCCTCCGCGAGGAAGCCGACCCGCCCCAGGTTGACGCCCAGCATCGGCACGCCGGACGCCCGCGCGAACTCGGCGCCGCGCAGCAGCGTCCCGTCACCGCCGAGGACGATGAGCAGCTCGCAGCCGTCGAGGCACTGCGGGGTCGCCTCCTTGACGAGTTCCACCTCGTCCGGCAGCGGCAGGTCCTCCGCCTCGGCCTCCAGCACCCGCACGCCGATCCCCGAGCGCAGCAGGCCGCCGACCACGAGTTCGGCGCTGCGGATGGCCGCGGGCCGCCCGGTGTGGGCGAGGAGGAAAACAGTACGAGCTCGGTTCGGTATCAACGGGGCCCCTCCGCCACTGCACGGTCGATGTCGGCCGGGTCCGGAGCGGGCGCCCCGGCACGCAGCCACAGAAAGTACTCCACGTTCCCGGAGGGTCCCGGCAACGGACTGGCGGTGACCCCGTTCACCCCGAGCCCGAGCTCCCAGGCCTTCCCGGCCACCGTCCGCACGGCCTCCGCCCGCAGCTGCGGACTCCGTACGACTCCCCCACTGCCCAGCCGTTCCTTCCCCACCTCGAACTGCGGCTTGACCATCATCACAAGATCGGCGTCCGGCTTCACGCACCGCACCAGGGCGGGCAGCACCAGGCCGAGCGGGATGAAGGAAAGATCTCCGACGACAAGATCCACAGGCTCCCCATCGATCGCATCGAGCGTCAACTCGCGTACGTTCGTACGGTCCTTGACGGTGACGCGTTCATCGCTCTGCAGAGTCCAGGCGAGTTGTCCGTATCCGACGTCCACGGCGACGACGTGCGCGGCGCCCGCCCGCAGCAGTACGTCCGTGAAACCGCCCGTGGACGCGCCGGCGTCCAGGGCGCGCCGGCCCTCCACGACGAGCCCCTCCGGCACGAACGCCGCCAGCGCGCCCGCCAGCTTGTGCCCGCCGCGGGAGACGTAGTCGGGGTCGCTGTCGTCGGCCCGTACGACGATGGCGGCCGCGGTCTCCACCTGGGTCGCGGGCTTGATCGCCACGGTCTTGCCGACGGTGACCCGCCCGGCCGCGATCAGCTGGCCGGCGTGCTCGCGCGAGCGCGCCAGCTTGCGGCGGACCAGCTCCGCGTCCAGACGGCGGCGTGCGACTCCTGCCACGTTCGGTTCAGCTCCTGTTTCGGTACGGCGGAGAGGGCGCCGGGGGTCCCGGACGGGCGTCGAGCGCGGTGAGCGCGTCGCGCAGCCCTCGGTGTACATCCTCGTACACCTCGAGGTGCCCGTCGGTCGCCAGGTGGTCGGCGTCACCCAGCCGTTCCAGCCAGGCGTCCACGTCGGCGTTCCCGGTGGGGACGCGCGGGACGCCCAGCGGAGCGGGGGCCGCCGGGTCGTGCTCCGGTCCGTCCGGCTCCACGGCGCCCACGGCGTCCACGGACTCCACGACCGCCTCGTCGACCGGTGTCGTGGCCTCGGGCACAGAGTCGCTCATGCCCAGACGCTACCGCGAACCGCTGGGGTACCGTCGATCCCGATGGCCACGATCGAGGAGTGCCGTGCCGCACTCGAGAAGCTCTCGGATTCCATGCGGCGTGCCGAGGGGGACGCCCGCGCCGCGGCCGCCCTGGACCGCTCGGTGAGCTGCCACGTCACCGACCTGGACGTGACGTTCACCGGCCGGATGACCGGCGGCCGGATCCACGTCGACCACACCCTCCAGGGCCCGCCCCGCGACAAGGCGCAGATCCGCCTGGGCATGACCGGCGACGACCTGGTCGCCCTGGTCGCCGGCGAACTGCACTTCGCCAGGGCCTGGGGTGCGGGCCGGGTCAAGCTGCACGCGGGCGTCCGCGATCTTCTGCTGCTCAGGAAGCTCCTGTGACGGACGCCCTCGCGCGGGCCCTGCGGGCCGCCGGCACCACCAGCGGCGTGCCCGTCTCCGGGTCGTCGATGACCTGACAGCGCAGCCCGAAGACCTTCTCGACCAGAGCGGCCGTGACGACGTCCCCCGGGGCGCCCTCGGCGACGACCCGCCCGTCCCGCAGAGCGATGAGATGGGTGGCGTACCGGGCGGCGTGGTTGAGGTCGTGCAGCACGGCGACGAGGGTGCGGCCCTGCTCCTCGTGCAGCTCCGCGCACAGGTCCAGCACATCGATCTGGTGCTGGATGTCCAGATAGGTCGTCGGCTCGTCGAGCAGCAGCAGCGGCGTCTGCTGGGCCAGCGCCATGGCGATCCACACCCGCTGGCGCTGCCCGCCGGACAGCTCGTCGACATACCGGTCCGCGAGCTCGGCCACCCCGGTCTGCTCCATGGACTCCCGGACGACCCGCTCGTCCTCGGCCGACCACTGGCGCAGGATGCCCTGGTGCGGGTATCGCCCGCGACCCACGAGGTCGGCGACCGTGATGCCGTCGGGCGCGATCGAGGACTGCGGCAGCAGGCCCAGGGTGCGCGCGACCTTCTTCGGCGGCATCGACTGGATCGCCTTGCCGTCCAGCAGCACCCGCCCCTCGGCCGGCTTGAGCATCCGCGACAGGGCGCGCAGCAGCGTGGACTTGCCGCACGCGTTGGGGCCCACGATCACGGTGAAGGAGTGGTCGGGTATCTCCACCGACAGCTGCTCCGCGATGACCCGCTGGTCGTAGGCGAGGGTGACGTTGTCGGCGGACAGGCGGTTCACTGTGCTCCTTCGGTTGTTCGGCCCGTGGGCCGCCTCGCTGCCGGGGCCGCTGCCGGCGCTCATATCCGGCCCGCCCTGCGCTCGGTGACCAGCAGCCACAGCAGATACACGCCGCCGAGCACGCCCGTCACCACACCCACCGGCAGCTGGTCCGCGCCGAAGACCCGCTGGGACGTCCAGTCGGCGGTGACCAGGAGGGTGGCGCCCATGCACAGCGAGGGCAGCAGGTTCGGGCCGGGCGAGCGGGTCAGGCGCCGGGCCAGCTGCGGGGCGGTCAGCGCCACGAAGCTGACCGGGCCGGCGGCCGCGGTGGCGGCCGCGGTGAGCAGTACGGCGGCCAGCATCAGCAGCAGCCGGACCCGCTCGACCCGCACCCCGAGGGCGTACGAGACGTCGTCGCCCATCTCCATCATCCGCAGCGCGCGCCCGTTGCCGAGGACGAGCGGGACGAGCACCGCGCACAGGGCGAGCAGCGGCCACACCTGCTCCCAGTCCCGGCCGCTGAGCGATCCGGTCATCCAGACCACCGCGCGGGCCGCGTCGACCATGTCGGCCTTGGTCAGCAGATAGCCGTTGACCGCCGTCATGATCGCCGACATGCCGATGCCGACCAGGACCAGCCGGTAGCCGTGCACGCCCCGCTTCCAGGCGAGCAGATAGATCGCCAGCCCGGTCGCGAGCCCGCCGACGAGGGCCCCGACGGTGACCTGGCGGGCGTCCCCGGAGACCAGCACGATCACCACGAGCGCCCCGGCCGTGGCGCCCTGGCTGAGCCCGAGGATGTCGGGGCTGCCCAGCGGGTTGCGGGACAGCGCCTGGAACAGCGCCCCGCCCAGTCCCAGCGAGGCGCCGACCAGCAGGGCGACCAGGACCCGCGGCAGCCGCATGTCGGTGACGACCAGTTCCTGCCCCGGGTTGCCGTCGCCGAGCAGGGTCCTGACCACGTCCCGGGTGGTGATCGGGAACTCGCCGGTGCCGATGAGCAGGACGCTCGCGCCCAGCGCGGCGGCCAGCAGGACGACGACCACGGTCAGCGCCCGCACGTCCAGCCGGACGGAGAGCCCGCCCGGGGTCCGCACGGCGCGCGCGGCGCGACGGAGCCTGGCCGGGGCTGCCTCCTCGGCGCGCGGTGCCTGCTTCGATGCGGTGCTCACAGCTGGGCCGTCCTCCGCCGTCGTACGAGAAAGATGAAGACCGGTCCGCCGAGGATCGCGGTGACGATGCCGACCTGGAGCTCCGACGGCCGCGCGACGATCCGGCCGATCACGTCGGCGCCGAGCAGCAGCACGGGCGACAGGACGGCCGCGTACGGCAGGATCCAGCGCAGGTCCGGGCCGGTGAAGGAACGGACCACGTGCGGGACCATCAGCCCGACGAACACGATCGGCCCGCAGGCGGCGGTCGCCGCACCGCACAGCACGGTGGCCGCGAGCATCGACAGCACCCGGGTCCGGTTCAGACGGGCGCCGAGGGCCCGAGCGGTGTCGTCGCCCATCTCCATCGCGTTGAGCGGCCGGGCCAGGCCCAGCGCGAGGACCATGCCGACGACGAGGAACGGCAGGACCTGCCGGATCGTCGAGTCCGTCGCCGAGGTCAGCGAACCCACCGTCCAGAAGCGCATCCTGTTCAGCGCCGCATTGTCCAAGATCATCACGGCTTGCAGATAGCCGTACAGGGCGGCGCTGATCGCCGTCCCCGCGAGCGCGAGCCGCACCGGGGTGGCGCCCCGGCTGCCGCCGAGGAACCAGACCAACGCCCCGACCGCCGCGGCGCCGGCGAACGCGAACCACACATAGCCGCTCAGGCTCGTGACGCCGAGAAAGGTGATGGCCGTGACGACCGCGGCGGACGCGCCCGCGTTGATGCCGAGCAGCCCCGGATCGGCCAGCGGGTTGCGGGTGAGGGCCTGCAGAACGGCCCCCGCCAGCCCGAGCGCGGCCCCCGCGAGCACCCCGAGGAACGTGCGCGAGATCCGGTCGTCGACGACGACGTCGGCATAGGTGCCCGTGCTCGCGAACAGGCCGTGCCAGACCTCCCCCGGCGACAGCTGTTTCGCCCCGACGGCGATGCTCGTCAGCACGACGGCCACCAGGATCAGGACGGAGACCGGCAACCCGACGGCACGCGCCGCCCGTCGGCTCGGCGCCACGGGCACCGACCGGGCGCGCTCTTGGGGAGGACTGTCGACCAACACGCAGTTAGGTTAGCCTACCCTGCCAACCAGCGACGATGGTCTCCCGGACGGCGAGGGCACCCTCCACGGCGTCACAGCCCCAGCCGCGCCAGCGCCTTCTGCGCGTCGAGCGTGCAGGCGCCGTCCCCGGCCCACGTCCAGGCGGCGGCGCACAGGGCGCGCAGCCCGTCCAGGGCCGCGCCGTCCCCGTCGAGGTCCAGCCGCTCACCGCGCGCCGAGGCCGTCCAGCCGCCGCACCGGAAGCCGTCCCCCTCCGCGGTGACCTCCGGCTGCCCGGTGAGCAGCCCCCGCAGGTCCGCGTCCACATACGTCGGCCGGTGCTGCGGCGGCGCGGCGAGCAGCTGGGCGCCGTCCGTGACACCGGTCAGCACGAGCAGCGAGTCCACCCCGCCGTTGAACGCGCCCTCGATGTCCGTGTCCAGCCGGTCCCCGACCACCAGGGGCCGCTCGGCACCCGTCCGCAGCACCGTCTCCCGGTGCATCGGGGGCAGCGGCTTGCCCGCCACCTGCGGCTCCGCACCGGTGGCGATCCGCACGACCTCCACCGCCGCGCCATTGCCCGGGGCGATCCCGCGCGCGCTCGGAATCGTCAGATCCGTGTTCGACGCGAACCACGGCACACCGCGCGCGATCGCGTAGCTCGCCTCCGCGAACCGGCCCCACGGCAACTCGGGCCCGCCGTACCCCTGCGCCACCGCCACCGGATCGTCGTCCGCCGAGTCGACCGGCACGAGACCGCGCTCGCGCAGCGCCACCCGCAGCCCCTCCCCGCCGATCACCAGCACCCGGGCACCCTCCGGCACCTGCTCGCTGATGAGCCGCGCGACGGCCTGCGCGGAGTTGATCACGTCGTCCGCGGCGGTCGGTATGCCCAGCTCCGTCAGATGCGCCGCCACGGCGTCCGGGGTGCGCAGCGCGTTGTTCGTGACGTACGCCAGGTGCATCCCGCCCGCCTTGGCCGCCGCGAGCGAGTCCACGGCGTGCGCGATCGCGTCACCCCCGGCGTACACCACCCCGTCGAGGTCGAGCAGCGCCGTGTCGTACGCCTCGCTCAGCACCCGGCCACTGCCCTCGGGCCTCGTCCTGACGCTCTGGCTCATCCCGCATCGCTCCTCGTTCGACGGCTTTCCCCCGATCATCCCCCATGCCACCGACACCCGTACGATGCCGGGATGAACACAGCAGGTCACCCGGAACCACCGGCGGGCCCCGGCCTGGAACTCACCCCGTTCCGCGGCCTTCGCTACGACCCCGACCGGGTCGGCGGTCTGGCGGCCGTGACATCGCCGCCGTACGACGTCGTCGTACGGCCCGACGGCCTGCACCACCTCCAGGACGCGGACCCGTTCAACATCGTCCGCCTCATCCTGCCGCAGGCCGACAGCCCCGTCGCCCGCAACGAGCAGGCCGCGAAGACGCTCCGTCACTGGCTGTCCGAAGGCATCCTCAGGGCCGACCCCGAACCCGCCCTCTACGTGTACGAGCAGCGCTCCGACGACGGCGTGCTCCAACGCGGCGTCATCGGCGCGCTGCGCCTGTCGGAACCGTCCGAGGGGCTCGTGCTGCCGCACGAGGACGTCATGCCGCACGTCGTCGCCGACCGCGCCGCCCTGATGCGCGCCACCTCGGCGAACCTCGAACCCCTGCTGCTCACCTACCGCGGCGACGGCACGGAGACCGACACCACCGCGGTCATCGAGCGCACGGCCACCCGGGCGCCCCTGTTCGCCACCACCACGGAGGACGGCCACCGTCACCGCCTGTGGGCGCTCACCGACCCCGCCGACCTGGCCCACGTCCGCTCCGACCTGGCCCGCCGGCAGGCCCTGATCGCCGACGGCCACCACCGCTGGGCCACCTACCTGCGGCTGCGGGACGAGCACCCCTCCCCCAGCCCCTGGGACCACGGCCTCGTCCTCCTGGTCGACACGGCCCGCTACCCCCTGCGTGTGAGGGCCATCCACCGTCTTCTGCACGACCTGGCGCCGGCCGACGCCCTGGCCGCGCTCGACGGCCGCTTCCGCGTACGCCGCCTCGACGCGCCCCTCGCCGGGGCGCTGGAGCACCTGGCCGACGCGGCCCGGGAGGGCAACGCCTACCTGCTCGCCGGGGACGGCGCCTTCCATCTCGTCGACCGGCCGGACACCGCGCTGCTCGACCGTACGGTCCCCGCCGACCACCCGGCGGCCTGGCGCACCCTGGACGCCACCGTCCTGCACGCCACGCTCCTCGCCCACGTCTGGCGGATCCCCGAGGACGACCCGGCCCGCATCGCCTACATCCACGACACGGCCGCCACCGTGCGCAAGGCGGAACGCGACGGCGGTACGGCGGTGCTGATGCACCCGGTTCGCGAGGACGTCGTCCGCGACCTCGCCCGCCAGGGCGTGACGATGCCCCGCAAGTCGACGTCGTTCGGCCCCAAACCCGCCTCGGGCCTGGTGCTGCGCGCCCTGGACGTCTGAGAACGCCGAAGGGGCGGGACCCCGGCCGGGATCCCGCCCCTCCTCACACGTCACTCACTCGTCGTCCGCCGGCGTCGCCGCGTCACCGCCGTCGCCCTCGTCCTCCGACTCGTCGATCGCGTCGACGAACTCGACACCGTCCAGCTCCGCGAGCCGGTCCGAGGCATCCGTGCTGCCCTCCTTGTCGGCCTCCACGGCCTTGGCGAACCACTCCCGCGCCTCGCCCTGCCGACCGGCGGCGAGCAGCGCGTCCGCGTACGCGTACCGCAGTCGCGCCGTCCACGGCTGGACGGAGTTGGACGCGAGCTCCGGGCTCTGCAGCGTCACGATCGCCGCGTCGAGCTGCCCCATGTCACGCCGGGCGCCGGCCGCGACCAGCCGCATCTCCACCTGGCCGGCCTTGTCGAGCTTGTGCACCTCGGGCGCACCGGCCATGTCCAGCGCCTTCTCCGGACGTCCGAGCCCACGCTCGCAGTCGGCCATGAGCGGCCACAGCTCCACGGTGCCGGTCATCCGCCGCGCGGCGCGGAACTCCGCCAGTGCCTCCGCGTACTTCTGGTTGGCGTACGCCGCGAAGCCCGCCGCCTCCCGAACGGCCGCCACGCGCGACGCCAGCCGCAGCGCGACCCGCGAGTAGCCGTACGCGCCCTCGGGGTCCTCGTCGATCAGCCGCGCGACCATCACCAGGTTGCGGGCCACGTCCTCCGCGAGCGTCTTCGGCAGGCTCTGGAGCTCCTGCCGCACGTCCTTGTCGATCTCGTCGCCCGTGACGTCCTCGGGGATCGGCAGCCGCTTGATCGGCTCACGGTCACGGTCCCGCTCGTCACGGAAGCGCCCACCGCCCCGCCGGTCGTCCCGGCCACGGAACCCTCCGGGGCGGCCCCCGCGGTCGTCCTGGCGAGGCCCACGCCCACCCCGGTCGTCCCGCCCGCGGAACCCACCGCGGTCGTCACGGCGGTCATCACGGCGGAAGCCACCCCGGTCACCGTCACGACGGTCGTCGCGGCGGTCGTCACGGCGGTCATCACGGCGGAAGCCACCCCGGTCACCGTCACGACGGTCGTCGCGGCGGTCGTCCCGACGGTCATCCCGGCGGAACCCGGCCCGGTCACCGTCACGACGGTCATCACGGCGGTCGTCCCGACGGAAGCCGCGATCGCGGTCGCCCCCTCGGTCGTCACGGCGATCGTCACGGCGGAACCCGCCACGATCGCCGTCACGGCGGTCGTCCCTGCGGAAGCCGCGGTCCCGGTCGCCGCCACGGTCGGCACGGTCGCCCCGGTCATCACGCCGGACCTCGCGGTCCCGGTCGTCATCCCGGCGAAAGCCGCGGTCCCGATCCCGGTCGTCCCTGCGGAAGCCACGGTCGCGGTCGTCGCCACGGCGATCGTCCCTGCGGTCGTCACGGCGATCGTCACGCCGGCCGTACCCGCCACGGTTGTCATCGCGACGGTCGTCGCGCCGGAAGGACGGACGGTCCCCCTCACGACGGAAACCACGGTCCCGGTCCCGGTCGTCGCGGCGCGGTGCGCCCGGCCGGTCGTCGCGACGGAACCCGGGACGCTGCCCGCGGTCGCCGTCCCGGCGATCATCCCGGCGGTCATCCCTACGGTCGTCACGGCGATCATCGCGGCGGTCGTCGCGCCGGCCGTAGCCGCCGCCGCTGCCCGCACCGCGGTTGTCGTCGCGACGGAACCCACGGTCCCGGTCGTCGCGACGGAACCCTCCGCGGTCACCCCGGTCGTCCCTGCGGTCACCGCGGTCGTTGTCCCGCCGGAAGCCGCCACGATCACCACGATCGCCACGGTCACCTCGGTAACCGCCACGGTCACCACTGTCCCGTCGCCGCGGGTCGCGCTCCGGTCGATCGTCGGGAGAGTTGGTGGACATGGGTGACTCCTGTCTTCGGTACCACAAGCATTGTAAAAACAAAAGGACCCCTGGTCCCAGCTGAACGCTGGTGACCAGGGGTCCTTCCCAAAGATTGTTCGGCGGTGTCCTACTCTCCCACAGGGTCCCCCCTGCAGTACCATCGGCGCTGTAAGGCTTAGCTTCCGGGTTCGAAATGTAACCGGGCGTTTCCCTCACGCTATGACCACCGAAACCCTAATGGTTTCGAGCGAACAAGCACACTCTGTAGTTATGTGTTCTGCTCAAGAAACCGGCAACGGTCGTTGCCTCAGAACTAACACAGTGGACGCGAGCAACTGAGGACAAGCCCTCGGCCTATTAGTACCGGTCACCTCCACACGTTACCGTGCTTCCAGATCCGGCCTATCAAC